>JAHCKS010000111.1 GCA_026125665.1 Rubrivivax sp. | reverse complement strand
CCGGGCGCGCGCATAGCAGTCCTCGGCCGCGCCGAGCGCGCCCCAGGCGATGCCGAAGCGGGCGCTGTTCAGGCACGTGAACGGCCCCTTCAGGCCACGCACCTCGGGGAAGGCGTTCTCCTCGGGGCAGAAGACCTCGTCCATCACCACCTCGCCGGTGATGCTGGCGCGCAGCCCGACCTTGCCGTGGATAGCCGGCGCCGAGAGGCCCTTGGCGCCCTTGTCGAGCACGAAGCCGCGGATCGCCCCCTCGTCGTCCTTGGCCCAGACGACGAACACGTCGGCGATCGGCGAGTTGCTGATCCACATCTTGCTGCCGGAAAGGCTGTAGCCGCCGGCGACCTTGCGGGCCCGCGTCACCATGCTGCCGGGGTCGGAGCCATGGTTCGGCTCGGTGAGGCCGAAGCAGCCGATCCACTCGCCGCGCGCCAGCTTCGGCAGGTACCTGCGCTTCGTCGCCTCGTTGCCGAACTCGAAGATCGGCAGCATCACGAGCGAGCTCTGCACGCTCATCATCGAGCGGTAGCCGGAGTCGACGCGCTCGACCTCGCGCGCGATGAGGCCGTAGCTGACGTAGCCGAGGCCGGCGCCGCCGTACGCCTCGGGAATGGTCGGTCCGAGCAGGCCGAGCTCGCCCATCTCGCGAAAGATCGCGGCGTCGGTCTTCTCGTGCCGGAAGGCCTCCTGCACGCGCGGCGCGAGCTTGCCCTGGCAATAGTCGTGCGCGGCGTCGCGCACCGCGCGCTCGTCGGCAGTGAGCTGCTCGTCCAGGCGCAGCGGGTCGGCCCAGTCGAAGGTGGCTTGGGGTGTCTTGGCAGCAGCCATGGGGGTGAGCTCCGGATGCAGGTGCTTTGAGGCGGCCGGGGTCGCGCCGTCGGACGGCCCGCCGCGGCGCTAGTCTGTCACGACCGCCGTGACCTCGATCTCGACCTTGGCGCGGTCCTCCATCAGCGCCGCCACCTGCACCGCCGACATCGCGATGTCGTAGTGGCCGATCAACTCGCGGAAGGCCTGGCCCACCTGCGGCAGCGCCGCGAGGTACTCGCGCTTGTCGGTGACGTACCACGTCATGCGCGTGATGTGCCTCGGCGCGGCCCCTCCGGCGGCGAGCACGGCCAGCACATTCTGCAGCGCCTGCCGGGCCTGCGCGGCGAAATCGTCGCTCGCGAACTTCTCGCCCGCGTCCCAGCCGATCATGCCGGCGACGAAGATCTGCCGGCCGCCGGCCGTCGACGTCACCGCCACGCCGTTGGCGTAGCCCTTGGGGCGCGGCCAGCCTTCGGGCAGCAGGGCCTGTTTCATCGCGGTTCCTCCTCGCTCGTTGCGCTGGCGCGGCCTGCCGCGCCTCAGCCGGCCGAAGCCTCGCGCAGCAGCTCGCGCGCGATGATCAGCTGCTGCACCTCGGTGGCCCCTTCGTAGATGCGCAGTGCGCGGATCTCGCGGTACAGGCGCTCCACCGGCACCTCGCTGACCACACCCAGGCCGCCGAAGAGCTGCACTGCCGCATCGATGACCCGCTGCGCGCCCTCGGTGGCGGCCATCTTCGCCATCGCCGCCTCGCGCGTCACCGGCCGGCCCTGGTCGCGCTGCCAGGCGGCGCGGTAGGTCAGCAGCGCGGCGCTGTCGATCGTCGTGGCCATCTGCGCCAGCTTCGCCTGCGTGAGCTGGAAGTCGGCCAGCACGCCGGCGAACATGCGCCGCGTCCTGGCGCGGTGCACCGCCTCGTCGAGCGCCCGCCTCGCGAAGCCGAGCGCCGCCGCCGCCACCGACGTGCGGAAGACGTCCAGCGTGCGCATCGCCACCTTGAAGCCCTCGCCCGGCTCGCCGATGCGCTGCGTCACCGGCACGCGGCAGCTGCGCAAGCGCAGCCGCGCCAGCGGGTGCGGCGCGATGACGTCGATGCGCTCGGCGATCTCGAACCCGGGCGTGTCCGCGTCGACGATGAACGCCGAGATCCCGCGCGAGCCCGCCGCCTCCCCGCTGCGCGCGAAGACGACGTAGAAGTCGGCGATGCCGCCGTTGGAGATCCACGTCTTCTCGCCGTCGAGCACGATGTCGTCGCCGTCGGCGCGCGCCGCGCAGGACATCGCCGCCACGTCCGAGCCGGCGCCGGGCTCGGAGAGGGCGAACGCGGAGATCGCCTCGCCGCACGCCACGCGCGGCAGGTAACGCGCCTTCTGCGCCGGGGTGCCGGCCAGGCTGATCGCGCCCGAGCCCAGGCCCTGCATCGCGAAGGCAAAGTCCGCCAGGCCCGAGTGCCGCGCCAGCGTCTCGCGCGCCAGGCAGATCGTGCGTGTGTCGATCGTGTCGGCCGCGCCGCCGTGCGCCCGACCGCCCACCGCGTGCGCCAGCCAGCCGCCGGCGCCGAGCGCCTTCACGAGCGCCTTGCACTCGGCGTCGACGTCGTGGCCGTGCGCCTGCGGCACGTGCCGCGCCGCCCAGTCGTCCAGCGCGCCCGCAAAGGCCGCGTGCCGCGGCTCGAAGAAGGGCCACTGCAGGTGCGCCGGCGCTGCGGCCGGCACGCGCGCGGGATGGGTCTGCTCGCTCATCGTCCTTTCCCTGGCCACAAGGCTCGCCCGGCCGCCTTCAGTGGCCCTCGAACTTCGGCCGCTGCTTCGCGACGAAGGCCTCGTAGGCGCGCCGGAAGTCGCCCGTCATCATGCAGATCGCCTGCGCCTGTGCCTCGGCCTCGATGGCCTGCTCGATCGTCATGCTCCACTCCTGGTGCAGCATGGTCTTGGTGATGCCGTTGGCGAAGGTGGGGCCGGCGACGAGCTCGCGCGCCATCGCCAGGGCCTCGGCCAGCAGCACCTCGGGCGCGACGATGCGGTTGAAGAAGCCCCAGCGCTCGCCCTCCGGGCCGCCGAGCGGCCGGCCGGTGTAGAGCAGCTCGCTCGCCCGGCCCTGGCCGACGATGCGCGGCAGCATCGCGCAGGCCCCCATGTCGCAACCGGCGAGGCCGACGCGGTTGAACAGGAACGACGTGCGGCTGCGCGCCGTGGCGAGGCGCAGGTCGGAGGCCATCGCGATGATGGCGCCGGCGCCGGCGCACACGCCGTCCACCGCGGCGATCACCGGCTGCGGGCAGCCCCGCATCGCCTTCACCAGGTCGCCGGTCATGCGCGTGAACATCAGCAGCTCCGGTGCCGTCAGCCGCACGAGCGGGCCGATGATCTCGTGCACGTCGCCGCCGGAGCAGAAGTTGTCGCCGGCGCCGGCGATGACCACCGCGTGCACGTCGCCGGCGTGCTTCAGGCGGCCGAACAGGTCGCGCAGCTCGGCATAGCTGGCGAACGTGAGCGGGTTCTTGCGTTCCGGCCGGTCGAGCGTGATCGTCGCGACGCCTCCTTCGCAATGCCAGCGGAAGTGACTGGCGGCGTAGCCCGCCAGCGACTGTCGGTTGCCCGCCACCAGCGTGGGGTCCACGCGTTCGGCGCCGGTCGCGCCGGTTCCTTGCTCGGCCGTCGTCATCGTTCCTTGCCTCCTGGTGCACGTTCGCCGTTGCGCCTGCGCGTGGGCTGCGCCGTCCCGGCCTGCTTGCCCGCGAGGTGCAGGCGCAGCTGCCCGAGCGCTGCGTACAGGCCCGCCTTCACGTCGCGGTCGAAGCCATCGAAGAGCTCGACCAGCCAGGCCTCGTGCTCGTTGGCCATGTCGAGGAAGCGTGCCCGGCCGGCCGCAGTGAGGCGCACGATCAGTGAGCGCCGGTCCTCGGGGTCGGGCAGCCGCTCGACGAGCCCCTCGGCCACGAGCTGGTCGGTGAGCCCGGTGACGTTGCCACCGGTCACCATCAGGTAGCGGGAAAGTGCGTTCATGCGCAGCCCGCGCGGGTGGCGCTCGAGCTGCGCCAGGTAGTCGAAGCGCGGCAACGTCGTCGCGAAGCGTTGGCGCAGCCGCGCGCGGATCTCCTGCTCGATCTGCGTGCTGCACGCGAGAAGCCGCAGCCACAGCTTGACCGCCGCGTGGTCGTCGGAGGCGGCACGCGCCTCCAGGCCGATGCGCTGCTCGTCCAGGCCGCGCAGCAGCTTGAAGTCGCGGATCGAGGCCATCGCCCGTGCCTGCCCCGGCTTCACCTCGACGCCACCGCCGCGGCCCTCTCGCGCGCAAAGAGGGTCTCGGCCTGTGTCTTGGCGCTGCGGTACTGCTTCGGCCACGCCACCTCGGTGAAGCCGATCCTGGCCGCCTCGGTCAACGTCCAGGCCGGGTTGGCCAGGTGCGGCCGCGCGATCGCGCACAGGTCGGCGCGGCCGGCGGCGATGATCGAGTTCACGTGGTCGGCCTCGCTGATGGCACCCACGGCGATCGTCGCGATGCCCGCTTCCTGGCGGATGCGGTCGGCGAACGGCGTCTGGTACATGCGGCCGTAGGTCGGCTTCTGGTGCACGCTCACCTGGCCCGAGGAGCAGTCGATCAGGTCGGCGCCGGCCGCCCTGAAGGCCTTGGCGATCTCGACCGCGTCGGCCGGCGTGATGCCGCCTTCGACCCAGTCGTGCGCCGAGATGCGCACCGACATCGGCAGGTGCTGCGGCCACTCGGCACGCACGGCGCGGAAGACCTCGAGCGGCCAGCGCAGGCGGTTGGCGAGCGAGCCGCCGTACTCGTCGGTGCGGCGGTTCGTGAGCGGCGAGATGAAGCCGGAGAGCAGGTAGCCGTGCGCGCAGTGCAGCTCGAGCCAGTCGAAGCCGGCGGCGGCAGCGCGCCGCGCGGCGGCGACGAAGTCGTCGCGCACGCGCTCCATGTCGGCGCGGCTCATCGCGCGCGGCAGCGGGCCGTCGTCGAGGTACGGCACCGGCGAGGGCGCGTCGAGCGGCCAGCCGCCCTCGGCCAGCGGCTGGTCGGCGCCGGCACCCTCCCACGGTTCGTACGTCGACCCCTTCGCACCGGCGTGGCCGAGCTGCATCGCGATCTTCGCGTCGGTGTGGGCGTGCACCCAGTCGACGATGCGCTTCCAGGCCTCGCCCTGCGCGTCGTTCCACAGCCCGGGGCAGCCGGGCGTGATGCGCGCGTCGGGGCTGGTGCAGGTCATCTCGGCCACCACGAGAGCGGCGCCGCCCATCGCGCGTGCTCCCAGGTGCACGAGGTGGTAGTCGCCGGGCAGTCCGTCCACACAGGAGTACTGCGCCATCGGCGAGACGACGACACGGTTCTTCAACGTCACCGAGCGCACCCGGTACGGCGTGAACATCGGCGGCACGGCCGGAAGCGACGGTGCACGTGCCACGCCGGCGCGCGCCGCGAACCAGCGCTCGTACCCTTCGAGCCACCCCTTGTCGCGCAGGCGCAGGTTCTCGTGGCTGATGCGCTGGCTGCGCGTGAGCATGCTGTACATGAACTGCTCGGGCTCGAGCTGGTCGCAGTAGCGCTCGCCGCAGACCTCGAACCACTCCATCGCGTTCCAGGCCGCGTTCTGGATGCGCAGCGTCTCGACGCGCCGCGCCTCGTGGTAGGCGGCCAGCACCTCGGGGATGTGCTCGCGCACGTCACTCGAGGTCTGGCCGAGCGTCTTGAACTGCCGCACGAGCTCGATCGCGTCCTCCAGCGCCAGCTTCGTGCCCGAGCCGATCGCGAAATGCGCCGTGTGCACCGCGTCGCCCATCAGCACGACGTGGCTGCCGTGCCGGTTCCTCAGCCACCACTGCTCGCACACCACGCGCTGGAAGTTCAGCCACGCCGAGCCGCGCAGGTGCCGGGCGTTGGTCATCAGCTTCGCCCCCTGCAGGTTCTCGCCGAACAGGCGCTCGCAGAAGGCGATCGAGTCCTCCTGCCCCGCCTTGTCCAGCCCGTGCGCCAGCCACACGTGCTCCGGGCACTCGACGATGAAGGTCGTCGTCTTCTCGTCGAACTTGTAGATGTGCGCCTGAAACCAGCCGTGCTCGGTCTTGCGGAAGTCGAACGTGAAGGCGTCGTAGAGCTTGTGCGTGCCCAGCCAGATGAAGCGGTTGGGCCGCGTCACGATGTCGGGGCGGAAGTGTTCGGCGTACCTGGCGCGGATCTTCGAGTTGATGCCGTCGCTGGCGATGACGAGGTCGGCGTCCGGGTAGTCCTCGTCGGAGTCGACCTCGCGCTCGAACACCAGCTTGACGCCGAGCGCCTCGCAGCGCGCCTGCAGGATGTTGAGCAGCCGCTTGCGCCCGATGCCGACGAAGCCATGCCCGCCCGAGCGGATGACGCGGCCCTTGAACAGCAGCTCGATGTCGTCCCAGTGGTTGAACGCCTGCTCGATCTCGTCGGCGGTGGCGGCGTCCCAGCGCCGCATGTTGTCCATCGTCGCGTCGGAGAACACGACGCCCCAGCCGAAGGTGTCGTAGGGCCGGTTGCGCTCGACCACGGTGATGTCGTGCGCCGGGTCGAGCTGCTTCATCAGCAGCCCGAAGTACAGCCCTGCCGGGCCGCCACCGATGCAGACGATCTTCATGGCCTCCGTCCTTCCGCCACCGCGCGAGACAGTGCGGTAATTTAAGGTTGAAATGTTTAAGTGTCAAC
Source organism: Rubrivivax sp. (assembly GCA_026125665.1). GTDB lineage: Bacteria > Pseudomonadota > Gammaproteobacteria > Burkholderiales > Burkholderiaceae_C > Rubrivivax. Next base: position 12,313 of record JAHCKS010000111.1, on the reverse strand, counting down.
GAATTGACACGCCGAGCCCCGTGGAGCCGATTCACGGCGGGTGTCATTTCACACCGCCGGCAATCACTTGTCCGCTGCCGCCGCCTCGGACACGGTACGCCGTGGCCCCTTGAAGACGCCCCGACACAACCGCCGGACCGAGACCCCGGCACCAATGTCACGGCCACGCCGTTCGCCTCCGGTGCCGGCCTGCAAGGGGCCGCCGTCGCCGCCGATAAGCACTGATCCGTCCAGCGGCCTGCCGCGCGCCGCCCGCCACCCCCAGCCGCCCCATGTCCGTCGAGCTCCTGCCCGCCACCTACGAACGCGACGTCGTCGCGCTGTCGATCGTCGTCGCCATCTTCGCCTCGTACGTTGCGCTCGATCTCGCTCGGCGCATGCACGAACAGCGCGGCACCTTCGCCCTGCTCTGGGGATGCGGCGGCGCGCTGGTCATGGGCACCGGCATCTGGTCCATGCACTTCATCGGCATGCTGGCGATGCAGCTGCCGATCGAGGTCGGGTACGCGCCGGGCACCACCTTCGCCTCGTGGGTGGCCGGGGTCGGCGTCTCGGCCATCGCGCTCGGCATCGCCAGCCGCCAGCGGCTCGGCGTGGCCGCGCTCGTCGTCGGTGCCCTGGCCATGGGGGCCGGCATCTGCGCCATGCACTACGTGGGCATGGCCGCGCTCGAGATGTCGCCCGGCATCGTCTGGGACCGGCGCTGGGTCGCCGTGTCGGTGGCCATCGCCTGCGGCGCCTCGGCGGTGGCGCTGCTGATCTTCTTCGGCATGCGCCGGCTGCGCGGCATCAAGGCCCGGGCGGCACAGGCCGCGGCGGCGCTCGTCATGGGCCTGGCCATCAGCGGCATGCACTACTCCGGCATGGCCGCCGCAGGTTTCGTCGACGGCTCGTTGTGCCTGAGCGCCGGCGGCCTGGCCGGGCGGCACCTGGGCATGATGGTGCTGGTGGCGGTGGTGCTGCTGCTGACGATCGCGCTGTTCACCGCGGCGCTCGACGACCGCCTGCAGGCACGCGCCTCGCGCCTGGCCGACCGGCTCTCGGACGCCAACGCCGAGTTGCAGCGCATGGCCTTCCTCGACGCGCTGACCGGGGTGCCCAACCGCGCCCTCTTCGACGACCGCCTGCGGCAGGCCGTGGCGCGCGTCGAGCGCAGCCTGGAGCGCCCCTCGCCCTTCGGCGGCGGCAAGCTCGCCCTGCTCTTCGTCGACCTGGACGGCTTCAAGCCCGTCAACGACACCTTCGGCCACGCTGCCGGCGACACCGTGCTGCGCCAGGTGGCCGACCGGCTCCGCATGGTGGTGCGTTCGGCCGACACGCTGGCGCGCCTGGGCGGCGACGAGTTCGTGCTGCTGCTCGAGGACATCGGTGGCCTGCCCGACGCCGTCGTCACCGCCGAGCGCATCAAGCGCGGGCTCGCCCGGCCGTTCACCGTGCAGGAGCGGGCCGTCCGGCTGTCGGCATCGATCGGCATCGTCGTCTTCCCCGACCATGCCAGCGGCGACAAGCTGCTGGCCAGCGCCGACGCGGCCATGTACGCGGCCAAGCGCAACGGCGGCGGCAACTACGCCGTGTTCGAGGCGCACATGCAGCAGGGTGCCTCGGCCCAGCTCGAGCTGCAGCAGGACCTGCGCGAGGCCGTGGCGCGGCGCGAGCTGCGCCTGCACTACCAGCCGAAGATCGACAGCCGCAGCGGCCGCGTGCGCAGCGTCGAGGCGCTGCTGCGCTGGCAGCACCCGACGCTGGGCCTCGTCGGCCCGGCGCAGTTCGTGCCGCTCGCCGAGCGCTTCGGCCTCATCGCCGGCATCGGCGCCTGGGTCATCGACGAAGCCTGCCGGCAGGTGGCCGCCTGGGCGGCCGAGGGCCGGCGCATGCGCGTGTCGATCAACCTCTCGGCGCACCAGCTGCGCCAGCCCGACATCGCCGCCCGCGTCGGCGAGGCCATCGCCCGCCACGGCATCGACGCCGACCAGCTCGTCTGCGAGGTCACCGAAACGGCGGCGATGGAGGACACGCAGACCACGACGCGCGTGCTCGAGGAGCTCGGCGCGCTCGGCGTGGAGCTGTCGATCGACGACTTCGGCACCGGCTACTCGAGCCTGGCCAAGCTGCGGCGCATGCGTGCGCACGAGCTGAAGATCGACCGCGAATTCGTCGCCGACGTGGCACGCGACGCCGACGCGCGCGCCGTCGTCGACGCCATCGTGCGCCTGGGCCACGCGCTCGGGCTGCGCATCGTGGCCGAAGGCGTGGAGACCGACGCGCAGCGCGACGTGCTGCGCGAGCTCGGCTGCGACGAGCTGCAGGGCTACTTCTTCGCTCGCCCGCTGCCGCCGGAGGCGCTGCTGGCCGACGAGGTGCACAGCACCGACGGCGGCGGCGCCGTGGGTTTCTCGCCCTCGGTGCTGCTCGACACGTTGTCGTAGCCGGCATGCGGGCGCCGGCGCAGCGCCTCAGCGCGAGCCGTGCCGGTGCGCGCTGCCCTCGGCGCGGCGGTAGTGCTCGCCGAGCACGTCGCGGCCGAAGTCGCCTTCGAAGTCGCGCCACACCGAGTGGACGTGGTTGCCGCCGGAGTTGTCGAACTCGATCAGGAAGTTCGCACCCTGGACGCGGAAGTAGTACGGCTCCCGGGGCTGCATCGAGCCGGCCCAGCCGACGCGGATCGTCGCCAGCGGCGCGGCGCGCACGCGCACCAGCCGTGCTTCGGCGAGCTCGGGCCGCAGGTGCTCGGCGAACGCGGCGACGAGCCTGAGCACCAGCGCCTGCTGCGCCGCGTCCATCTCGCCGAAGGGCAGGCCCGCCGCATCGAGCGGCTGCGCGCGAGGCGCGTTGCGCGTGACGATGTCGCCGTAGGTGCGCGTGTCGAAGACCGCGCGCCGGCGCTGCGCAGCGTTCAGGCTGGCGAGCCACTGGCGTGCCAGGTCTTCCTCGCTGCCGAGCAGGCGAAAGCCGGTGCGCGGCGCACCGCCGCCCACATCACGCGGCACCACCGCCGGGTTGGCACCGAAGAACTGCGGCAGCGTCGACACGTGGCGGTCGCCCTCGAGGCTGAAGTGCAGCGAGAGGTGGTGCCCTTCGAAGCGCCATCCCCAGCCGCCCTCGCCCGGCTCGCCGTAGATGGCCAGCGCGTAGTTCTCCGGGTCGCGCGAGAGGCCGAAGGTCTCCAGCTCGCGCAGCGTGATCTCCAGCGCCATCAGCGCGCGCACCTTGTCCAGGCCGCGTTCGGCCAGTGCCGTGCGCATCAGCGCCGTCGTCGCCTCGCGCAGCGGCGCCGGCATCGCCTTCCACGGCAGGCCGTCGCGGCGGCGCGGCGTGTAGTGCCAGTCGCTGCGCGCCGCGTCGGTGAAGGGGTGCAGCAGCTCGCCGCGCTGCGCCGGCGTCGCCGCGTCGAGCACGCGGCGCGCGGCAGCGACGGCACCTGCGCCTTGCGCTCCGGCGTCTTCAGGCAGGGCGGCCAGCATCGCGAGGCCGATGAGCCCCGAAACGGCCAACGTGCGGCGGATGGTCGGCATGGCACCTCGACGGTTCGTTGCAGGGCGGAACGGAACGACTCACGGCACGACGAGCCGGCCGAGCACGCGCAGCGGCGCGGCGGCCGGCGCGCCGGCCCGCACGAGCACCGACTCGCCGGTGGCCAGCCCCACGCCGCCGCCGACGATGTGCGAGATGGTCACGCCGTGCGAGACGAGCACGGCCAGCCCGCCGGGCCTCATCGCGCGCACGAAGGCATGCACCGCCGCGGCCTGCCGGTCGGCGCCGCTGCGGTCCTCGAAGATGTTGGCCAGTGCGCCCCACTGCTCGCCGCGGCCGAAGGCCAGCTGCGCCGTGTCGCGCGCGCGGCACCACGGCGAGTGGCGCACCGTGTGCACCGCCAGGCGCTGCTGCTCGAACCAGCGGCCGATGCGCTGCGCGTGCGCGATGCCTCGCTCGTCGAGGTTGCGCTGCGTCGCGCACTCGCCCAGGCGCCAGCCGGGCGGGTCGCCGACACCGGGCATCGTCTGCGTGTGGCGCATCAGCAAGGCGCCGCCGGCACGCAGCTCGCGCAGCAGCGCAGCGTCGTCGGCCACGGCGGGCCAGGCCAGGCTGGCACCGAGCAGGCCCAGGCTCCGGCGGCGGGTGATGCGGTCGGCCACGGGTCGAAGGTTACGCGCTCGACCATGCGCCGCGAAGCGCGGCGCCCTTTTTCCACGGTCGCCGTCAGGTGCTCACGCCGTGCGCCCTCAGGCCTTCGATCGCGCAGCAAACCGCTCCACCTTGGGCGTGGGGCCGGAGACGATCAGCAGGTCGCCGGCCTGGATGCGCGTCTGCGGCGTGGCGTGCTGGAAGTCCTCGTTCACGCGCTTCACGCCGACGACCGTGACGCCGAATTTCTCGCGCACCAGCGACTCGGCGAGCATGCGCCCGTGCGTGGGCAGCGGCGCGTGGATCTTGGCGATCGCGAAGCCGTCGTCGAACTCGATGTAGTCGATCATGCGGCCGGAGATCAGGTGTGCCACGCGCTCGCCCATGTCGGCTTCGGGGAACACGACGTGGTGCGCGCCGATGCGCTGCGCGATGCGCGCGTGGTCCTCGGTCAGCGCCTTGACCCAGATGTCGGAGACGCCGAGCTCGCTCAGCGCCATCAGGGTCATCAGGCTGGCGGCCAGGTTGTCGCCGATGCCCACGATGGCGTGGCGGAAGTCGGCCACCCCGAGCTGCCGCATCACCATCACGTTGGTGGCGTCGGCCTGCACGGCGTGCGTCAGCCGGTCGAACCAGGCCTGCACCGGTTCGGCGTCGCGGTCGATGCCCATGACGTCGTGGCCCAGGCTCATCAGCGACTGCGCCACGGCCCCGCCGAAGCGCCCGAGACCCACGACGACGACGCTGTCGCCCTCGGCGAAGGCGAACTGCTCGGTGAACAACTTACCCAACAACGGGATGCTCCTCGGGATAGCGCCAGGGCATGCGCCGCTCGCCCAGCGCGAGCGACGTGGCCAGCGTGATCGTGCCGACGCGGCCCACGTACATCAGCGTGACGAGCGTGAGCTGGCCGCTGGGCGGCAGCTCCGCCGTGATGCCGGTGGAAAGGCCCACCGTGCCGAAGGCCGAGATGACCTCGAAGATGACGCGGTCGGTCGGAAAGGGGGTCACGCGCAGCAGCACGAGCGTGCCGAGCACGACCATGACGCTGCCCAGCACCAGCACGGTGATGGCCTGGCGCTGCGCGGGCACGCACACGCGCCGGCCGAAGGCTTCGCTGTCGGGCCGGCCGCGCACCTCGGCCACCACCAGCAGCAGCAGGATCGCCGCCGTCGTGACCTTCACGCCGCCCGCGGTGCCCGCGCTGCCGCCGCCGATGAACATGAGCAGGAAGTGCAGCGCCAGGCTCTCGCGCGTCAGCGCCCCGGTGTCCACCGAGTTGAAGCCGGCCGTGCGCGCCGACACCGACGCGAAAGCCGCCGACAGCAGGCGCTCGCCCGGCGCCATCGGTCCCAGCGTCTTCGGGTTGGACGCCTCGAACAGCAGCACGCCGGCGGCGCCGACGACCAGCAGCACCACGGTGCCGGCCAGCGTGAGCTTGGTGTGCAGCGACCAGTGCCGCGGATCGCGCAGCCGCGCCTGCAGGTCCTGCAGCACCGGAAAGCCGATGCCGCCGATGACGATGCCCAGCATCACCGGCCCCAGCACCCAGGCGTCGCCGGCATAGCGCACCAGGCTGTCGCCGTGCAGGCTGAAGCCGGCGTTGTTGAACGCCGAGACGGCGTGGAAGACGCCGCTCCACAGCGCATCGGGCCAAACGACGCCGTGGCCGAAGTGCAGCCGCGCCGCGAGCGTGGCGGCCAGCACGGTCTCGCAGCCCACCGTGACGACGAACACGACGCGGGCGATGCCGGAAACCTCGCCCAGGCCGAGGCTGTGCGTCTCGGCCTGCGTCAGCAGGCGCGAGCGCAGCCGCAGCGAGCGGTTGACCATCAGCCCCAGCAGCGAGGCCGCGGTCATCAGCCCGAAGCCGCCCAGCTGGAACAGCGCCAGGATGACGCCCTGGCCGAACGGCGACCAGTAGCTGCCGGTGTCCACCACGACGAGGCCGGTCACGCACACCGCCGACACGGCCGTGAACAGCGCCGTCAACCACGGCGCGGGTTGCGCCTCGGCCTGCGAGAGCGGCAGCCGCAGCAGGCACGTGCCGGCCGCGATCAGCAGCAGGAACACCAGGGCCACGGCCCGGTTGGGGTGGAGCACGCGCCGCGGCGATGTCGACATGGTCGGCGCGATTCTCGCGAGCCGCTCGCCGCACGAGCGGCGCGCACGGTCGTTCTTGATGCCTTCTTGATGCGGCCCGCCGCAGTCTTGTCGCGCCGTTGATGCCGGGCTGCCGCAGCCAGCCGCCGGCCGGCGTGGCGCTCGTCTACAGTGCCCGCGTGCCCACCGACCTGTCACCGCGCCCGGAGCGCCTCGGCGCCAGTGCCTGGCGGCGAGCCGCCCCGTCCGCAACCCTGGCCGGGCCGCGGCGCCGATGGCGCGGGTACGCCGGGGCCGGCGCCTTCTGCGTGGCGGGCACGCTGCTCGCGGCGCCGCTGGCCACGGTGCTCGACGCGGCGAGCCTCGTGCTGGTGTTCATGCTCGTCGTGGTGCTGGCCGCGGCCAGCTTCGGCCGCGGCCCGGCGCTGCTGGCCGCCGGCCTGTCGGTGCTGCTGTTCAACGTCATGTTCGTGCCGCCGCGCTTTTCGCTGTCGGTGGCCGACGAGCGTTTCCTGTTCACTTTCGCGGTGATGCTGGCCGTGGGGCTGGTGGTGGGGCAGCTCACGGCCGGGCTGCGGGCGCAGGCGCAGGCGGCAAGCCGGCGCGAGCGGCAGGTGCGCAGCCTGTACGACATCTCGCGCGACCTGGGCCGCGCGTTGGCAGCCGATCAGGTGGCGGAGATCGTCGAGCGTTTCGCGCGGCAGCAGTTCGGCGCCGGCTCGGTGCTGTGGGTCACGGGCCGACCAGGCGGCCTGGAGCTGTTGCGCGGCGCGCCGGATGCGGACCTCGCCGGACGCGCCCGGGCAGCGGTCGGCGGCCATGCGCGCCCCGGGCCGCCGGCGCCGTCGCCGCAGGCACCCGGTTGCCTCGTGCTGCCGCTGCCGGGCACGATGGCCGTGCGCGGTGCGCTGGCCCTGCAGCGCCCGGGCGCCGCCGGCTGGTCCGCCGAAGACCGGGAGCTGCTCGACACCTGCGGCGCCCTGGTGGGCAGCACGCTGGAGCGCATCCACTACATCGACGTGGCGCGCGAGAGCGCCGTGCAGATCGAAGGCGAGCGGCTGCGCAACACGCTGCTCGCGGCGATCTCGCACGACCTGCGCACGCCGCTGGCTTCGCTGGTCGGGCTCTCCGAAGCGCTGCGGCTGACGCGCCCGCCGCCGACAGCCGAGCAGGCGGACATCGCCGGCGCCATGGGCGCCACCGCCCGCCGCATGAGCGCGCTCGTCGCCAACCTGCTCGACCTGGCGCGCATCGAATCGGGCGCCTTGCGGCTCGACCGCCAATGGCAGCCGGTGGAAGAGGTGATCGGCAGCGCCATCGCCGCCGCGGCCGGCGCCCTGCCCGCCCACCGCGTGCACGTGCGTGTCGCCGAAGGCATGCCGCTGGTTCACCTGGACGCGGTGCTGATGGAACGCGTGCTGGTGAACCTGCTGGAGAACGCCGCGAAGTACACGCCCGAGACGTCGCGCGTGCAGATCAGCGCGGCGCTCGATGGCGACGCGTTCGAGCTCGTCGTGGCCGACGACGGCCCGGGGCTGCCGGCCGGCCGGCGCGCCGACCTCTTCCGCAAGTTCGAGCGCGGCGAACGCGAGAGCGCCACGCCCGGTGCCGGCCTGGGCCTGGCGCTGTGCCGTGCCATCGTCGAAGCGCACGGCGGACGCATCGACGCCGGCGACGCTCCCGGCGGCGGTGCCAGGTTCACGCTGCGGCTGCCGCTGGGCACGCCGCCGCCGATGCCGGCCCTGGAGAGCACCCCGGAGGAGGCGGGACGATGAGCACCGGCGCGGCCGACGGCAGCCCGCGCGCGGCACGCGTGCTGGTGGTCGAGGACGAAGGCGACATCCGCCGCTTCGTCCGGCTGGCGCTGGAGTCCGAGGGCCACGACGTCACCGAAGCCGCGGCCTTGCAGCGCGGCCTGATCGAAGCCGGCACGCGCCGGCCCGACCTGGTCGTGCTGGACCTGGGCTTGCCGGACGGCGACGGCGTCGAGTTCATCCGCGCGTTGCGCACCTGGTCCTCGGCGCCGGTGCTCGTGCTGTCCGCCCGTGCGGGCGAGAGCGACAAGGTGCGGGCCCTGGACGCCGGTGCCGACGACTACCTGGTCAAGCCGTTCGGCTCGGCCGAGCTGCTGGCTCGTGCCCGTGCGCACCTGCGGCGCAGGCTGCACGCCGCCGGCGCCGACGAAGCGACGCTCGCCTTCGGCGACGTGACGATCGACCGCGCGCGCCGGCGCGTGACGCGCGCCGGGCAGCCGGTGCACCTGACGCCGATCGAGTACCGGCTGCTGGCGCTGCTCACCGCGCGCCCCGACCGCGTCCTCACGCACCGCTTCCTGCTGCAGGAGCTGTGGGGGCCGAGCCACGCCGACGACGCGCACTACGTGCGCGTGCACATGGGCAACCTGCGCCGCAAGATCGAGCCGGACCCCTCGCAGCCGCGCTGGCTGGTCACGGAGACGGGGGTCGGGTACCGGTTCGCGTCGGGCGGCGCCTGACCTCGCCTCAGCTCGCGCGCCACCATGCGCTGCGGCGCGACACCCGCAGGCCGCGTGCAGCGTCACCGACGCTCCCGTCGGATATCGTCGACGGACCGAAGGAGCCCCGATGACCGCCACGACACCGAGCCCCGAGCTGATCACCGCCTTCGCCCCCACCGGCGCGCTGCGCGCCTCGATCAACCTCGGCAACCCGATCCTCGCGCACGCCAGCGCGGGCGGCGGCCAGGCCGGTGGCGTCTCCGTCGACCTCGCCGCCGAGCTCGCCCGGCGCCTGGGCGTGCCGCTGGAGCTCGTCGTGTTCAAGACGGCCGGCCACTCGGTGGAGGCAGTGACGAACGAGCGGGCCGACATCGGCTTCTTCGCCGTCGACCCCCTGCGCGGCGCCGGCATCGGCTTCACCGCGCCGTACGTGCTGATCGAAGGCTGCTACCTCGTGCGCGACGACTCGCCGCTCACCGACAACAACGAGGTCGACCGCGCCGGCACGCGTGTCGTCGTCGGCGGCGGCAGCGCCTACGACCTCTTCCTCACGCGCGAGCTGAAGCACGCGAGCCTCGTGCGCGCGCCGAGCTCGCAGGCCGTCGTCGACACCTTCGTCGAGCAGGCGCTCGAGGTGGCGGCCGGGGTCAGGCAGCAGCTCGAGGCCGATGCGCTGCGTTTTCCCGGCCACCGGCTGCTGCCCGGCCGCTTCATGGTCATCCAGCAGGCAATGGGGTGCCCGAAGGGGCGCGGCGAAGCGGCGCGCGCGTTCCTCGCTGCATTCGTCGAGGAGATGAAGGCGAGCGGCTTCGTCGCCGAGGCGTTGGCACGGCACGGCATCCAGGGCGCCTCGGTGGCGCCTGCGGCCTGAGGCGCATCGCGTCATCGAATGCAGAACGGGAAACCTGCCATGGAGCTGCCGACCCACGAACTGACGATGACCGTGCTGATGACGCCTGACACGGCGAACTTCTCGGGCAAGGTGCACGGCGGCACGATCCTGAAGCTGCTCGACCAGGTGGCCTACGCCTGCGCCAGCCGCTACGCCGGGTGTTACGTCGTCACGCTCAGCGTCGACCAGGTGACGTTCCGCCAGCCGATCCACGTCGGCGAGCTGGTCACCTTCCTCGCCGCGGTGAACCACACGGGCACGTCGTCGATGGAGGTCGGCATCAAGGTCATCGCCGAAGCCATCCGCACGCAGACGCGGCGGCACGTCAACAGCTGCTTCTTCACGATGGTGGCGGTGGACGACGCCGGCAAGCCGGTGCCGGTGCCGCCGCGCCAGCCCACCACGCCCGACGAGCGCCGCCGCCACGCCGCGGCCGAGCTGCGCCGCACGATGCGGCGCGAGATGCAGCGGCGGTTCGAGGCGTTGCACGCGGGTGATGCGTGACGCCGGGGCGCCCGGCCTCGGGTGCGCATCAAGACGCGTAGTGCACGTACGACTCGCGCACGAGGCCGTCCTTGTCGAAGAACAGCACCTCGACCACGTGCGTGCCCGTGATGCCCTTGTAGTGGATGGCGATGCTGTCGACGCCGCGCAGCACGTCGAGCACGGTGAACTTGATGTGGTCGAACACCTCGAAGCCCTTCTTCACGTAGGCCCGCAGCGCCGCCTTGCCCTGCACGGTGCCGCCGGGGTCGTGGCTCAGCCGCGCGATCAGCGGCGAGTGGAAGATGACGTCGTCGGTGTAGAAGGCCAGCACGCGGTCGAGGTCCTTCGACTCGAACGCGGCGACCCAGCGCTTCACGTAGTCGGCTGTCTTCTCCATCGTCAGCATCGGCGTCTCCTCCGGGGCGGGGCTGCGGCGGCTCGGCTCCGGGCCGAGCGCGGGGCCAGTGTGCCACGCGGGCGCCGTCACCGGCGCCGGTGCGGGCCGGGAACCGCGGCCCGTGCCGGTTCAGCCGTCGCGAAGCTCGTCGAGCGGGCGGCGCCGGGAGCCCGGTCGGCCGCGACGTGGCCGGTTCAGGCCAGCGACAGGCCCGTCCCGTCGCGCACGAGCACGCCGTCGCGGACCATCGCCGCCACCGTGCGGTACAGCGCCTCGTGCGTGATGCCGAGCTCGGCAGCAAGGTCCTTCAACGTGCCACGCAGCCGGTAGCTGCCGCGGGGGCCCGTGCCCTCGGTCAGCAGCAGGTGACGCAGGCGCTCCTGCGCGCTCCTCAGGCACAGGCGCTCGACCCGCATGCGGGCTCGTCGCAGCTGCCCGGACAGCGCAGCCACCCACTGCAGGGCAAAGTCAGAGTCCGACGCCAGCAGGTCCTTCATCGCGCCGGCCGGCAAGGCATACACGTCGCTCGCCTGGACCGCCACCGCAGAGCAGTGGTAGCGGTCGCTCTGCAGCGATGCCTCGGCGAAGAACTCGCCCGCAGAGGCCTCGTGGATCGTCACGTCCTCGCCTGCCCGGCCATGCCGGACGAGCCGCACCTTCCCGGCGGCCAGGAAGAAGACGGCTTGCGCACGCGCACCCTGCGCGAAGACCGTGTCGCCGGCCGCCAACGACCGGTGAGTCGCTTTCGGAACCAGAGCGGAAGGCAGGCCGGAAGTGTGCGGCGGCATATGACTCAAATCATAGGCCGAGGATCCCGGCCGATGCCAGCATCGAGGCCTCGCCCGACCGCGCCGACGCCTGGCGCTCGGCCACCCTCTCACCTCCGGCCCCCAGCATGAAGACGCTTGTCACCGCCCTCCTCCCGCTCGCCCTCGTGGCATGCGCGCACGCTCAGCACCGTGATGGCCACCGCGAGACTGCCGGCGCGCACCCGCACGCCGGCGGCCCCTACGCCGGGATGCAGACGCGCGCCCTCAAGGCGCTGTCCGAACAGCAGCTGGCCGACCTGCGCGCCGGCAAGGGCATGTCGCTGGCGTTGCCCGCCGAGCTCAATGGCCACCCCGGTCCGGCCCATGTGCTCGAACTGGCCGAGTCTCTCGAGCTGAGCGCGGCACAGAAGGCCCGCACGCAGGCGCTGTTCGCGCAGATGCAGCGCGACGCCCAGCTCGCCGGCGAGGAGGTGATCGCCGCCGAGACGGCACTCGACCTGCTGTTCAGGGAGAAGAAGGTGAGCGCAGCGTCACTCGGCCTCGCGACGGCCTCGGCAGCCGCGGCCCACGGCAGGCTGCGCATGACGCACCTGCGCTACCACCTGAACATGATGGACGTGCTGACGCCCGGGCAGGTGGCCACCTACAACCGGCTGCGCGGCTACTGACCGGTCCCCGGCGGGCGCGAGGTCGGCCGTCAACGGCGTGGCGCGAGGAGCGCGCCCGCGTCAGCTCACATGTGCTCGATCATCACCTGCCCGAAGCCCGAGCAGCTGACCTGCGTCGCGCCTTCCATCAGCCGCGCGAAGTCGTAAGTGACCTTCTTGCTCTGGATGGCGCGCTCCATGCTCGCGATGACGAGGTCGGCGGCTTCCGTCCAGCCCATGTGGCGCAGCATCATCTCGGCGCTGAGGATCTCCGAGCCGGGGTTGACGTAGTCCTTGCCGGCGTACTTGGGGGCCGTGCCGTGCGTGGCCTCGAACATCGCGACGGAGTCGGACATGTTCGCTCCGGGCGCGATGCCGATGCCGCCCACCTGTGCCGCAAGCGCGTCGGAAACGTAATCG
>JAHCKS010000011.1 GCA_026125665.1 Rubrivivax sp. | reverse complement strand
CCCCGGCCGGCACGGCCGGCGTTGTGCCCACGGCAGCGGCGGCCGCGCCGGCGACCGCCGCGACGCGCGCCCAGGCGATGCGCCAGACGATCGCCGCGGCGATGTCGCGCTCCAAGCGCGAGATCCCGCACTACTACCTGGCCGAGGAGGTGGAGTTCGGCGCCGCCGCCGCGTGGCTTTCCGAGCGCAACGCCGCGCTGCCGCCGTCCGCGCGCCTGCTGCCGGCCGCGCTGCTGGTGAAGGCGGTGGCCTCCGCGCTGCGCCGCTACCCGGAGTTCAACGGCTTCTGGCGCGACGGCGCATTCGTCGCCGGCGGCGGCGTGCATCCGGGGGTCGCGGTGTCGCTGCGGGCCGGCGGCCTCGTCGCGCCGGCGCTGCACGACGCCGACCGCCAGGACGTGGCGACGCTGACCCGCGCGCTGCTCGACCTGGTGAAGCGCACGCGCGCCGGTGCGCTGCGCAGCTCGGAGCTCGCCGACCCGACGATCACCGTCACCAACCTCGGCGACCAGGGCGTGGCCAGCGTCTTCGGCGTCATCTATCCGCCGCAGGTGGCGCTGGTGGGCTTCGGCCGCATTGCGCCGCGGGCGCGTGTCGGCGCCGGCGGCCGCCTCGTCGCCGAGCCGATGCTCACCGCCACGCTGGCCGCCGACCACCGCGCCAGCGACGGCCACCGTGGCGCGCTGCTGCTGACCGAGATCCGCGCGCGGCTGCAGGAGCCGGCGGCGCTCGACCCCGCGTGGAGCGACGAGAGCGAGAAGCCCGAGGAGTGATGCCGATGACGACCCTGACCCGCGACGAGCTTCAGCAGGCGCTGCTGGCGGCGCTCGGCGAGATCGCGCCGGAGGTCGACCTCGCTGCGCTGCAGCCGCAGCGGCCGCTGCGCCAGCAGGTCGACCTCGACTCGGCCGACTGGCTCAACTTCCTCGTCGTCGTGCACGAGCGGCTCGGCGTCGAGATCCCCGACGCCGAGGCCGGCCGCCTGCGCACGCTGGAGCAGATCGTGGAGTTCTGCCTGCCGCGCCTCCCCGCCGGCGCTTGACGCGGCTCAACCGCGGCGGCCGCCGGGCGCGCCACGATGCGGGCTCCTCAACCCGCTGCCCGCCCGACCCGCGATGACGGCCAAGGTCCTGCTCTTCGGCGAAGAAGCGCGCCACAAGATCGCCGCCGGCGTGAACACGCTGGCCGACGCGGTGATGCTGACGCTCGGCCCGCGCGGCCGCACGGTGCTGCTGCAGCGCGAGTTCAGCGCGCCGGCGGTCGTCAACTCCGGCGTCATCGTCGCGAAGTCCGTCGAGCTCGCGGACCCGTTCGAGGACATGGGCGCGCAGATGGTGCGCGAGGTGGCGATGCGCACGAGCGAGATGGCCGGCGACGGCACGACCACCGCCACGCTGCTGGCGCGCGCCATGGTGCGCGAGGGCATGAAGGTGGTGGCCGCCGGCATGAACCCGATGGACGTGCGGCGCGGCATCGAGAGCGCGGCGCAGAAGGTCGTCGAGCACCTGAAGTCGCTGGCGCAACCCTGCCGCACGTCGGCGGAGGTGGCGCACGTGGCGGCGATCTCGGCCAACAACGACCGCTCGATCGGCGAGCTCGTCGCGCAGGCGATGGACAAGGTGGGCCGCGACGGCGCCATCACGGTCGAGGAGGGCAGCGGCATCGCCAGCGAGCTCGAGGTGGTGGAGGGGCTGCAGTTCGACCGCGGCTTCCTCTCCGCCTACTTCATCACGCAGGCCGACAAGCAGCAGGCCGTGCTCGACGAGCCGCTGGTGCTGCTGGCCGACCGCAAGATCGCGAGCGTCAACGAGCTGCTGCCGGCGCTGGAGATCGCTCTCAAGGCCGGGCAGCCGCTCGTCGTCGTCTGCGAGGAGGTGGAAGGCGACGCGCTCGCGACGCTGGTCGTCAACCACCTGCGCGGCAGCCCGAAGTCATGCGCCGTGCGCGCACCCGGCTTCGGCGACCGCCGGCGCGAGATGCTGGAGGACATCGCCCTCGTCACCAACGCGCACGTCGTCTCCGAGCAGCTCGGCCTGACGATGGACAAGGTGGCGCCCGAGCACCTGGGACGCGCGCGACGCGTCGTCGTCACGAAGGACCACACGACCGTCGTCGGCGGCGCCGGCGACCCGAAGACGATCGCCGCGCGCGTGGCGCAGCTGAAGGACACGTTGGCGCGCACGACGGCGCGCTACGACCGCGAGCAGCTCGAGGCGCGCATCAGCAAGCTGGCCGGCGGCGTGGCGGTGGTGAAGGTGGGGGCGGCCACCGAGTCGGAGATGAAGGAGCGGCGCATTCGCGTCGACGACGCGCTGCACGCCACGCGCGCCGCCGTGGAGGAGGGCATCGTGCCCGGCGGCGGCGTGGCGCTGGTTCGTTGCCGCGCCGCGCTGGCCGAGCCGCCTGCGGACCAGCCCGACTTCGCCGCCGGCATGCACATCGTCGAGCGCGCGCTGGAGGAGCCGCTGCGCCAGATCGTGCGCAACGCCGCCGAGGAGGACTCGGTGGTGCTCGAGCGCGTGCTGGCTGGGGTCGGTGCCTGGGGCTACAACGCGCAGACGCGCGAGTACGGCGACCTGCTGGCGATGGGGGTCATCGACCCCGCCAAGGTGACGCGTCTGGCGCTGCAGAACGCGGCGTCGATCGCGAGCCTGCTGCTGACCACCGACTGCCTCATCGCCGCGCCGGCGCCGAAGGCAGCACCCGGCATGCCGCCGGCGATGGGCGGGCCCGAGTTCTGAGCGGCGCTGTCGTCGGCACGAGCCGCTCTCGTTCAACCCTCACCCTCTCGAAACGGAAGCACCATGACCGTGGCCTCCATCTGCTCGCGCGACATCGTCAGCGTGCCGCGCGAAGCCCCGCTGACGCAGGCGGCGCGGCTGATGCGCGAACACCACGTCGGCACCGTCGTCGTCACCGAGGCGCAGGGCGAAGGCCAACGCATCGTCGGCCTCGTCACCGACCGCGACCTCGTCATCGAGGCCCTGGCGCGCGGCATCGAGGGCGCGGCCCTGCCGGTGGCGGCGCTGCTCGCGAGCGGCCCGCTGCTCGCCGTGCCCGAAAGCGCCGACCTGGGTGAAGCGATCGCGCTGATGCGCAAGGGCGGCGTGCGCCGCCTGCTCGTGCACGACGACGAAGGGCACCTGGTGGGCGTGCTGTCGTTCGACGACCTGCTGCGCGTGTGTGGCGCGCAGATCGCCGGGCTGGCCGCGGTGCTGGCCGAGGGCCGCGAGCGCGAAGAGGCGGCGCAGGCCGCCCGGCCCGCGGTGGCGGCCACGCGCGCCGACCCGGCCGCGCCACCTTCACCGCCACGGCCACGCCTGCGCGTGCCGTCGATGGGCACGGCCGGCTGGCCGGCGCAGAAGGGGCTGGCGCCATGAAGAACTGGATCGTCGTGGCGAACGCGGCGCGTGCCCGCGTGCTCGAGGAAGCGGATGCGGGCACCGGCCAAGCGGCACCCCGCTACGTGCACGTGGCCGACCTCGTGCATCCGGCAGGGCGGCAGAAGGGATCGCAACTGGCCGCCGACCGCCCGGGCCGCGTGGCCGGCACCGGCCACGGGCTCGGCAGCGCCAAGTTCGTGCCGCGCACCGACCCGCACGAGCGCGAGCGCGAGCACTTCGCGCTCGAGCTGGCACGCCTGCTCGAAGGCGGCATCGCCGAAGGGCGCTGCGCCGGCATCGTGCTGGTGGCGTCGCACCCGTTCCTGGGCGTGCTCAGGTCGCACCTCGGGGCGCGGGCGGAGAAGGCGGTGCTGCGCACGCTCGCCGCCGACTACACGGGCCTGGACGAGGTGACGATCGCGGCGCGGCTGGCCACGTCGGCGCGCCACCCCTGAGGGCGCAGGCGGTCGCCGCCGCCAGGCGGCGTCGCCTTCGGGCGCGGACTGCGCCTGCCTCGGGCCGACCGGCCGACGCCTTGATCGGGCGCAATGCAGGCATCGTCCGCCGGCCTAGATTGACGAGACGCCACGCGCCGGCGAGCGGCACTTGCAGCGCGCGGCGAGCTGTCCGTCACATCGAGGAGCCGCACATGAACGCATTGACCCGCCGCGACCGATTCTTCGACGAGTTCTTCCCCGAGCTCTTCCGCCGCTTCCCGCGCATGCCGGCGCTGGCCGAAGGGCCGGCCGACATCCGCATCGACGTGAAGGAGGACGACAAGGGCTACGAGGTGCGCGCCGAGGTGCCCGGGGCGAAGAAGGAGGACATCCGCGTCGCCGTCGACGGCAACGTCGTCAGCATCAGCACCGAGATGAGGGAGGAGCGCGAGGAGAAGACCGAGGGCAAGGGGGAAGGCAAGGGCGCCGCCGGCAAGCGCACGCTGGTGCGCGAGCTGTACTACGGCAGCGCCTCGCGCAGCTTCACGCTGCCGCACGAGGTGGATGCCAAGGGCGCCAGCGCCAAGCTCGACAACGGCGTGCTCGTGCTCAGGCTGCCACGCGCCACCGAGAGCGCGAGCCGTACCGTGAAGGTGGAGTGAGCGCCGCAGGCGCCGCGGCAGCGCGCGGTGCCTCCTCCAGCGGCCCGCGCGTGCAGTGGGCCAGCGCGCGCAGGCGCTCGGGGTCCAGCACCTCGATCTCCCGGTTGTCGACACGCAGCGCGCCGCGCTGCGCCAGCAGGCTGAACGACCGGCTGACGGTTTCGTGCGCCACGCCCAGGTGGCTGGCGATCTCGCGCCGGTTCATGCGCAGCCGCAGCCGCCGCGATGACTGGCCCTGCGCCGCCAGGCGGGCCGCGAATTGCAGGACGAAGCGGGCCAGGCGCGCCTCGGCTGCCACGGCCGACATCAGCGCGGCCAGCTCGATGGCGTGTGCGAGCTGGCTCGACAGGGCCGCCTGCAGCGCATGGTCGAGCGGCGGGCAGGTGCGCCGCAGCGCGTCGAGTTCCGGCGGTGTGAACACGAAGACGGCGCTGTCCTCGAGCGCGACGGCCGCGCTGGCATAGCGCCCGCCGGCCAGGCCGTCGAAGCCGAGCACGTCGCCGCGCAACGAGAAGCCGAGCACCTGCTCGTAGCCGTCCTCGCCCGTCTTCACGCTCTTGAAGGTGCCGGCATGCACGATGCAGATCTGGCGTGCCGGTGCACCTTCGTGCAGCAGCGTCGTCCCGGCAGCCACGCGCTGGCGCAGCGGCGGCCGCGCGGCCGGCGACCCGGCCTCCATGGGCGCGCCCGGCAGGGCGAGCAACGTATCCAGCAGGTCCGGCGGCGGAACCTGTGCCGGCGCGAATCCACGCACCGCGACCGATCCAGGGTGCGGCGGGATCGACGGCGACCCGCAGCACGATGCTTGTCCCATGGTGATGACTCTCCTCGGCCGGCCTTTGCTCGTTCCGGGCCGTCGGCAGAGCTTCCGCGGCCGCCGGGCCCGCGGCAATCGGCCGGGCGCGCACGTTGCGTGCGCCCCGGGCGCCGCGGGTTGTGGGAGAACTCCTACGGGGGATCGGAGTTTCGGCGCGACCCTTGAGCGGCATCAAGCTCGCGGCCGCCGCGATGGCGAAGCGGCGCATAGGATGAAATGGTGCGGTGGCGGGCATGCCGCCCGCTGCCAAAGTGGGTCGGAGTGTCAGGGCGGATCGCACGAATGTCGAAGCCTTCGCGAATCCCGAAACCTGCCGGCGCGTCGCTCGTCGCGGCGGCCAGGCTGATGGGCGGGCCTCTGTGCACACTGCTGTCGGTGGTGCACGAGGCCATCCTGCTCGTCGATGACGCGCAGAAGGTCATCGGCTTCAACCATGCGGCCGAGGCGCTGCTCGGCTGCCGGGCCTCGAGCGCGCTGGGCCGGCCGCTCGAGCGCTTCGTGCCCGTCGCGGCGCGTGCCGCACATGCCGGGCAGGTGCGGCGCTTCACCGACTCGGCCGACGTGCGGCGGCGCATGGCGCCGGGCCGCCGCGTCATGGCGCTGCATGGCGACGGCCACGAGGTCCCGGTCGAGGTGACGCTGTCGCGCGTCGACGTGATGGTCGATGGGGTCATGCGTCACTGGAGCGCCGCGCTGCTGCGCGACCTGACGCTCGAGGATTCGCTGCGCGGCGAGATCGACACGCTGACGCGGCGCCTCTACGCCGCGCTCGACGCGACGCCGGTGGCGGTGTGGATCGCCGAGGACGAACACATCTTCTATGCCAACGCGATCGCGGCGCACCTGGTCGGCGAGGCCGACGCCGCGGCGCTGCACGGGCGCCGCCTCGGCGACTGGCTGACCGAGCCCACGCTGCTGGCGCTGCGTGCCGCACGACGAGGCGGCGAGACGGGCCCCACCGTGCGCGTGGCCGGCCAGTTGCGGCAGCGGGGCGGCGCGCTGCGCGAGATCGAGGCCGTGGTCGCGCCGCTGCCCGACCATGGGCATGCGGTGGTGCAGATGGTGCTCGAGGACGTCACCGAGCGCCGCCGGGCCTCGGCCGAGCTCGAGCGCTCGGGCCGCGAGCTGCGCCGCCTGCAGGCCAACGTCGTCGAGGCGCGCGAGGAGGAACGGCGGCGCATCGCGCGCGAGCTGCACGACGAGCTCGGCCAGCGCCTGAGCGCGCTGAAGATGGAGGTCGGCGCTCTGGCGGCGCGGGCCGGCCTGCCAGCGCACGAGGCGCCGCTGGCCGGCATGCTGGTGATGCTCGACGAGACCGTGGCGGCGGTGCGGCGCATCGCCTCCGACCTGCGGCCGCTGATGCTGGACGACCTCGGGCTCAACGCCGCCATCGAGTGGCTGGCGCGCGACACGGCCCGCCGCACGGGCATCGAGGTGGAGGTGCAGCTGGGCGAGCTCGCCGAACCGCCCGACAACCGGCTGGCGACGGCGCTCTATCGCATGGTGCAGGAGGGCCTGACGAACGTGATCCGGCACGCGCAGGCGCGGCACGTCGAGGTGCAGCTGCGGCAGCAGCGCGGCGCGGTCGTGCTGAGCGTGGCCGACGATGGCGTCGGCCTGCCCGAGGCCGGCACGCTGCGCGACGACGCCTACGGGCTGCTCGGCATGCGCGAGCGCGCCGCGATGCTCGGCGGCAGCCTGGAGATGCAGAACGTGGCCGGCGGCGGGGCGCGGCTGACGGTGCGCATGCCCTGGCGGCGCCAGGGCCGGAGGACGCGATGAACGCAGCGGCGCAGGGCGTGAAGGGCCTCGACATCCTCGTCGTCGACGACCACGCGGTGGTGCGCGAGGGCTTGGTGCGCATCCTCGAGGCCACCGGGCGCGGCTTCCGCGTCGCCGAAGCGAGCAGCGGCTTCCAGGCGCTGGAGTGGCTGCGTCGCCACGCGGCGGACCTGGCGATCGTCGACCTCTCGATGCCCGGCATGAACGGTCTGGACCTCATCCGCCGCATCCGCAGCGAGTTTCCCGCCACCGCCGTGCTGGTGCTGAGCATGCATGCCGAGGAGCAGTACGCGCTGCGGGCCTTCAAGGCCGGGGCCGCCGGCTACGTGACGAAGGACCGTGCCGGGGCCGAGCTCGTCGATGCGGTGCTGAAGGTGGCGCGCGGCGGCGCCCACGTCACCGACAGCCTGGCGGCCCGTGTCGTGCAGCAGCTCAACGGCACCGGCGTGGCGCCGGCGCACGCACAGCTGTCCGACCGCGAGATGGAGGTGCTGCGCCGCCTCGCCGGCGGCGAGCGCCCGAGCGACATCGCGCAGGCCCTGCACCTCTCGATCAAGACCGTCAGCACGCACAAGCGGCGCATCCAGGACAAGCTCGGCCTGCCGACGACGGCGGCGCTGGTGCGCTACGGCATGGAACAGGGGCTGACCGCCGGCGAGCCCGTGCGTTGACCCGGTGCCCGCGGCGGCGGGCGACAGCGGCGAGCTTCAGTTCGGCGTGGGCGCGGCGGCCGGGTGATTGGCGAACCACGCGCCGGCCAGGTGCAGCACGGCCTCTCGCGTGCCGGGCTCGTCGAACCCGCGGGTCGCGCCGGGCACCACCTCCAGCCGCTTCTCGCAGGCGAGCACCGGCATGGCCGCGCGGTTCAGCTGCACGCGTTCGGGGTCCGCGCCGCCCACCACGAGCAGCGTCGGGGCCGACACGCGCGCGAGTGCGGCGCCGGCGAGATCGGGACGGCCGCTGCGCGCCACGACGGCCACCACGCGCGCCGGCCGCAGCGTGGCCGCGCACAGCGCCGCCGCGGCGGCCACGTCGGCCGCGCACAGCCCGACCCGCAGGTGGCCGATGTCCTCGCGCTCGGCGGCCCAGTCCAGCACCTCGGCGATGCGCTCGGCCAGCAGCGCCACGTCGTGCGCGAGCTCGGCATTGCCGGCCTCGGAGGCCGCCAGCAACTCGACGTGCAGGGTGGCGAACCCGTGCTGCCGGAGCACGCGCACGAATTGCTGTCGCACCTCGTGTCTCGGCCTGCCCGGCCCCGCCGCTGCCGCATGCGCCTCGAGCCGAGGCCGGCGCGAGGCCGCGCCGAGCGACACACAGGCCACGACGCCGCGCGCCCCGGGCGCGGTCGCCAGCTGGCCCACGAAGCCGCTGCGCCCGACGCGCACCCGGCGCACGACGCCCACGCGCCGCGAGCCGCGTTCAACCGGGTTCGCTGTCGCGCTGGTGTCCATGCCTTGCCGTGCCTTTCGGAGCACGACGATGGTCGCGCGCCGGCCGCGTCGGCCGTTGAGCCTGCGCAACGCCGCGCCGCGGTGCCGGTCTGCGAGTGCGGGCGGCGCGTGGTGCCTCACACGCTGCGAGCCGAGACGCGCACGCCGTCGTGCACGGCGGCGCCCGGGTACACGATGACCTGCTGGCCGGGCGTGAGCCCCTGCCGCACCCAGGCTGCGCCGCCGTTGCGCGCCCCGAGCTCGACCGGCCGCAGCCGAGCCCGGCCGTCCTCGACGACGAACACGGCGTGTGCTGCCGCTGCGCCGTCTGCGGGCCGGTCGGCCGCGGCCGCGGCCTCGTCCGCCGGCATCGGGAACACGGCGCTGGCCGGTACCTGCACTGCGCGGTCCTGGGCCAGCGTGACGATGCGCACACCGACGCGGTAGGCGTCGCCGAGCGAGCTCCACTGCGCGCGCGGGCTCGTCAGGTCGATCAGCACGCGCACCCGCTGCTCCTCGACACCGAGCGCGGACACCTTCGTGAAGGCGGCCGGCTCGACGGTGCGCACGATGCCTTCGAGCGTGGTCGGGCCGCCCCAGCGCTCGACGTGCACGCGGCTGCCCGGGCGCGCGGCCAGCGCGTCGGGGGTCAGCAGCTCGGCCACGATCTCCAGGTGCGCGGTGTCGCCGAGCTCGATCAGCGGCGTGCCGAGCGCAACCGTCGTCTCGCTCGGCTGCAGCACGCGCAGCACGCGGCCGGCCACCGGGGCACGCACGGCGAACGCGCGGCCGGCGGCGGTGCCGGCAGACGAACGCGGCGCCCGACGCCGGGTCCGCCGAACGCGGCCAGCGCCGGTCCGCCGAACGCGCGGCGCCCAGCGCCGTGTCCACCGAACGCGCGGCGCCCAGCGCAGCGCGGGCCTGCTCGACCTCGTGGGCGGCCATGCGCCGCTCGGCGGCGGCCCCTTCGACCTCTCGCTCGGCGGCCTGCACCGCCAGGCGGTCGGTCTCGAGCTTCGTCGGCGCGATGAAGCCCTGCTGCGCCAGCTGCTGGCTGCGCTTCTCCTCGGCCCGCGCCTGCTCCAGCGCCACCTTGGCACGTTCGCTGCGCGAGGCGGCGCGCTGCACGTTGTCCTCGGCCGCGGCGACGCGGGCGCGCAGCTCGCGCTGCGTGCGCTCGTCCAGCATCGCCGGCAGCACCGGCGTCAGCATGGCCACCGGGTGCCCCGCCGGCACGGCGTCGCCCTCGCGCAGCGTGATGCGCGCCAGCCGCCCGGCCAGCGGCGCCGAGACGACGTAGCGCTCGACGAGCCGCGTGCGTGCGTCCTCGTCGATCGTCGCCTCGAAGCGACCCTCGGTCACCGGCGCCACCTCCACCGGCACCGGGCGCGGCGCGAAGGCCCAGGCGAGCAGCGCCACCAGCGCGACGGCGCCGCCGCCGGCCAGCATCCAGGTCTTTGATTGCATCGTCGTCGTCCTCGAAGGGGTTCACTCGCGCGTCTTCAGCGCCGCCACCATGTCCAGCCGGTCGACGCGCCGGCGCACGACGAGCGCGCTGGCCACGCCCGAGGCCAGCACCGCCAGCGCCGCCCAGGCGTAGGTGGGCGGGCGGATGACCACCGGCAGCAGGAACTGGTCCGACGCCAGGGCGCCGGCGATCAGGTTGACGAGCCCGTTGCCGAGTGCCATGCCGAGCGGCAGTGCCACGGCGATGGAGATCGCCAGCTCGCCCAGCAGCAGGCCGGAGACCTCGGCGCGCGTGAAGCCGAGCACGCGCAGGCTCGCCAGCTCCCAGGTGCGCTCCGCGAGCGCGATGCGCGCGTTGTTGTAGACCACGCCGACGGCGATGACGGTGGCGAACAGCGTCATGATCGTGCTCATGATGCGCACGTTGCGCGCGCTCACCTCCTGCATGTTGCGCAGCAGCGTGGCCTTGCTGAAGGTGCCGACGATGCGCGGGCGTTCGCGCGTGGCGGCCACCAGCGCGGCCTCGCTGCCGCGCTCCAGGCCGAGCGCGTACCAGGTCGAGTGGTCGCCTTCGCCGAGCAGCCGGTTCAGCGCCCGGCGCTCCATGTAGGCGTTCAGGCCCATCATCTCGCGCACGGTGGTGGTGAGCGTCGTCGTCACCGTGCGCTGCCGCCCGTCCAGCACTTCGACCTGCACCGGGTCGCCCACGCGCAGCGCCAGCTTGGCCGCCAGGCGGTCGGTCATCACGAGGCCGTCGCCGTCGAGCCGGCTCGCCTCGCGCAGGTCGAGGTCGATGATGCGCGTCAGCGAGGCGCGCCGCGTGTGGCCGCGGATCTGGCCGCGTTCGCTCAGGTGGCCGTTGACGAAGCGCACCGGCACGTCGCGCCCCGACTCCACGGCGGTGACGCCGGGCAGCCGCGCCATCGCCAGCCGCGCCGCGTCGTCGGCCGGCTCGGCGAGCCAGACGATGACGTCGCTGCGCATCGCGAGGTTGAACTGCGCGTCGACGACGTAGTCGATAGCGTCGCGGATGAAGTTGCCCATGATGACGATGGCCACGGCCGCGGCGACGCCGGCGATCGACAGCGTTGTGCGCAGCGGCCGGCGCTCCATCTGGCGCAGGATCATGCGCAGCGCCGGGCCGATGCGACGGCCGCCCAGCCGCTCGACCAGCGTGCGCCGGTAGCGCCCGGGCGCCGGCGGGCGCATCGCCTCGGCCGGCGCCAGGCGCACCGTGGCGACGATGGCGTTCAGCGTGCCGAGCACCGCGGTGGCCACGGTGATGGCGAAGCTCACCAGCAGCAGCGGCGGCGCGATGCGGTGCGTGAAGCTCGGGAAGTGGAAGAACTCGGCGTACAGGCCGGTGAGCTTCGTGCCCATCCAGTCGCCGAGCGCCACGCCGAGCGCGAGCCCGGCAAGCACGATGACGAGCACGAGCTTCAGGTAGTGCACGCCGATGGCACGGTTCGGGTAGCCGAGCGCCTTCAGCGCCGCGATCTGCTCGCGCTGCGTGGCCACCAGGCGCGAGACGACGACGTTGAGCAGGAACGCGGCCACGCCGAGGAAGATCGCCGGCAGCACGGTGCCCAGCACGACCTGCTCCTTGATCTCGTTGTCCAGCATCGTGTGCGAGGCCTGCTCGGCGCGGCCGTGCGCCTCGCGCGAGCCGTGGCCGGCCAGCACCGCCTCGACGCGCGCGACGACCTCGCGTTCGTCGGCGCCGGGGGCGAGCTTCAGCGCCACGCGGTTGAAGGCACCGGTCATGTCGTAGGCGGCGGCCAGCGCGTCGTGCGGCACCCAGAAGACGCCGAAGCCGCGCAGGTCGGGCATGCCCATCAGGCCGGCGAAGATGAACTCCGGCGACAGTGCGATGCCGCTGACGACGAGCGTGCGCTTCTTGCCGTTGACGAGCGCCGTCAGCTCGGCCCCGGGCTTCAGGCCGTGCGCGTCGGCGAACGCGGCGGAGACGAGCGCGGGCAGGGTGTCACCCGCCAGCCGCTGGCCACCTGCACCCGCCGCGTCCTCCAGCGCGCGGCCGGTGCGCACGGTGACCAGGTTCATGCGCGGCGCGTGCCGGGTGGGCAGGCCGATCAGCTGCCCGAGCAGCGCGTCGGTCTTGCCGGGAATCTCGATGCGCACGACATGTTCGATCGTCGGCTGCACGTCGACGACGCCGGGCAGATCGCGCAGCTGCGCCGCCAGCGAGCGTGGCGCCCGCTTCACCGACGCGAACACGTCGGCGAAGCGCCCCTCGGCGTAGTAGCGGTCGCGCGCCAGCGCCAGCGAGTCCACCGCCGACAGCGTGGTGACGAAGCCGCCGATGCCGCTGGCGACGACGAGCGCGATGGTCAGCGCCTGGCTCCACATCAGGCGCAGGTCGCGCAGCAGCTTGCGGTCGAGGGCCTGCATCGTGGCGTCCGTGCCGTCGGTCCGGGCCGGCGGCTACCAGCTCAGCTCCGCGGGGCTGAGCTTGTGCTCGTTGACCTGCACCTTCTGGATGCGGCCGTCGCCGAGGTAGAGCACGCGGTCGGCCATGCCGGCGATGGCCGCGTTGTGCGTGATCACCACGGCCGTCGTGCCGAGCTCGGCGTTGATGCGCGCGATGACGTCGAGCACGAGCTTGCCGGTGGTGTAGTCGAGGGCGCCCGTGGGCTCGTCGCACAGCAGCACCTCGGGCCGCTTGACGATGGCGCGCGCGATGGCCACGCGCTGCTGCTCGCCGCCGGAGAGCTGGGCCGGGAAGTGATCGCGGCGCGGCGTCAGGCCCACCAGCCCGATCGCCTCGTCGATGGGCATCGGGTCCGCCGCGATGTCGGTGACGAGCGCCAGGTTCTCGCGCACGGTCAGGCTCGGGATCAGGTTGTAGAACTGGAACACGAAGCCGACGTGCTCGCGGCGGTAGGTCGTCAGTGCCGCTTCGCCGGCGCCGTCGAGGCGATGCTCGGCGAAGCGCACCTCGCCGCTCGTCGGCACGTCCAGGCCGCCGAGGATGTTCAGCAGCGTGCTCTTGCCGCTGCCCGAGGCGCCGAGCAGCACGACGAACTCGCCGCGCCAGATGTCGAGGTCGACGTCGCGCAGCGCGTGCACCTGCGTCTCGCCGCTGCCGTACACCTTGTTCAGGCCGCGGGCGCTGAACACCGGCGCGTCGTCGCGCCGGCCGGGCTGGGCCCCGGACTGGTTCGTCGTCACGCGCGGCAGTCCAGCACCGCGGCGCCGGTGAGGCGGCCGTCGCGCAGCCGCGCCAGCGCCTCGTTCGCGTCGGCCAGCGCGAAGCGCTCGGTCGTGCTCTCGATGTGGTGCGCCGCCGCCCAGGCGAAGAAGCTCTCTCCGTCGGCGCGCGTGAGGTTGGCCACCGAGCGCACGACCCGTTCCTTCCAAAGCAGCGAATAGGGCATCGGCGGAATGTCGCTCATGTGGATGCCGGCACAGACGATGGTGCTGCCCGGCTCGCTGTGCGCCAATGCCACCGGCACGAGCGAGCCCACCGGCGCGAAGATCAGCGCCCCGTCGGTCGCCGTGGGTGGTGCCTCGTCGGAGCCGCCGGCCCAGTGCACGCCGAGCGTCCGGGCCAGCGCCTGCGCCGCGCTGTCGCCCGGGCGCGTGAAGGCGTAGACCTGCCGCCCCTGCTGCAAGGCCACTTGCGCCACGAGGTGCCCGGCGGCGCCGAAGCCGTAGAGGCCGAGCGTGCGCGACTCGCCCGCCATGCCGAGCGCGCGCCAGCCGATCAGGCCGGCGCACAGCAGCGGCGCCGCCTGCTCGTCGCTGTACCCGGGGGGCAACGCGAAGCAGAAGCGCTCGTCGGCGCTCAGGTACTCGGCGTAGCCGCCGTCCACCGTCCAGCCGGTGAAGCGGGCCTGCTCGCACAGGTTCTCGCGCTCGCTGCCGCACCAGCGGCAGGTGCCGCAGGTGTCGTGCAGCCACGGCACGCCGACGCGCGTGCCCGGCGCGAAGCGTGTGCTGCCGGCGCCCGCGGCGACGACGGTGCCGACGACCTCGTGCCCGGGCACGCGCGGCCGTTCGGCCAGCGGCAGGTCGCCGTCGACGACATGCAGGTCGGTGCGGCACACGCCGCACATGTGCACGCGCAGCAGGACCTGCCCGGGGCCGGGCAGCGCGAGCTCGCGCTCGAGCGGCTGCAGCACCGCCCCGCCCGGGCGAGTCAGCGCCATGGCCCGGTAGCGACCCGGCAGCGTGGGCGAGGGCATGACCGTGTTCATCGACGACAACCCTAGTGCCGAAGCCTGACGGTGCGCTTGACGCGGCGCAACCTCGGGGGCTGCCTGCCATTCTCAAGGCGGCTGCGTCGGCCGAGGTGGCCGGGAACCACCTTGCGGCGCATCAGGCGCGTCGAGGGCCAGCGTCACGCCGGGCCGCCCCACCGTGCCGGGCTCGATGCGGATCGCCCCCTCGAACACCTGCACCAGCGCCGCCTGAACCGTGCGCTCATGCGGTGCGCCGGCGGCAACGAGGCGGCCATCGGCCAGCACGAGCAGGCGGTCGGCCGCCAGCGCGATCGGCAGGTCGTGCAGCACCGTCACCACGCTGTGGGCGCGCGTCGCGTCGCGTGCCAGGTGCCCGAACAGGCGCGCCAGCGCCACCTGGTGCGGCGCGTCGAGGTGCGTCGTCGGCTCGTCGAGCAGCAGCAGCGGCGCCTCGGTGGCCAGCGCGCGCGCCAGCAGCACGCGCTGGCGCTCGCCGCCCGAGAGCTCGTGCAGCCGCCGCCCGGCCCAGGACGTGCACTCGGTGAGCGCCATCGCGCGCGCCACGGCCGCGCTGTCTTCGGGGCCGGGCGTGCCGATGAGGCCGAGGTGCGGGATGCGGCCGAGCTCCACCGTCTCCTGCACCGTGAGCTCGCCGCTGACCTCACCCTGCTGGGCCAGCCACGCGAGGCGGCGCGCCCGTGCCGCCGGGCGCAGCGTGCGCAGGTCGGCGCCGTCCAGCTGCACCTCGCCGGCGTCGGCGCGCTGCAGCCCCGCCAGCGCGCGCAGCAGCGTGGACTTGCCGGCGCCGTTGGGCCCGACGAGCGCGGTCCAGCCGCGGCCGACCTCGACATCGACGCCGTGCAGCACCTCGCGCCCGCCGAGCCGCACGACGAGGCCGTGCGCGCGCAGCGGCGCCATGTCCGCGTTCACGCCATCGTCCTTCGCCGCAGCAGCACGAAGAGGTAGATGCCGCCCAGCACCGCGGTGACGACGCCCACAGGCAGCTCCTGCGGCGCGATGACGGCGCGCGAGAGCACGTCGGCGGCGAGCAGCAGCGCCGCGCCCATGCCGGCGCTGGCCGCCAGCAGCCAGCCGTGGGCGCCCGGCGCATGCCGGCGCACCAGATGCGGCGCGACGAGGCCGACGAAGGCCACCAGGCCGGCCTGCGACACCGCCAGCGCCGTGGCGCCGGCCAGCAGCAGCACGAGCACGAGGCGCACGCGCGCCAGGTCGAGGCCGAGGCTGGCGGCGCTGTCCTCGCCGAGCGTCAGCGCGTCGAGCGCACGGGCGTGGCGCCACGCCGGCCAGGCCACCACCACCAGGCCGCCGGCCATCAGCGCCAGCGCCGGTGGCCCCAGGAAGCTCGTGCTGCCGAGCATGAAGGCCTGCTTGCCGCGCAGCGCCTCGGGCGACAGCACGGTGACGAGGTCGCTGGCCGCGCCGAGCAGCACGCCGACGACGACGCCGGCCAGCAGCAGCCGCAGCGTGTGCAGCGCGCCGCCGGCCAGCGCCACCGTGAGCCCGATGCCGGCCACGGCACCGACGAAGGCCGCGGAGACCAGGCCGACCTGCTCGATCCAGGCGAGCGTGGCCGAGCTCGCCGCGGCACCGGGCAGCGTGGCCGCGGCGAGCACCAGCACGACACCGAGCCCGGCGCCGGCGGCCGAGCCGAGCAGGTAGGGGTCGGCCAGCGGATTGCGGAAGAGCCCCTGTGCGATGGCCCCGGCCAGGCCGAGCAGGGCGCCGGCCAGCGCCGCGCCGACCGTGCGCGGGGCGCGGATGCCGGTGACGATGAGCCAGGTCTGCTCGTTGTGCAGGTCGGCCCAGAAGGCGCTCGGCGAGAAGCCTTGCGCGCCGGTGACCAGGCCCGCGGCGAGCCCGGCGAGCAGCAGTGCGGCCAGCGCGGCGGCCAGCCGCAGGCGGCGCTGCCGGTCGCTGCCGGGCCTCAATCGCGCCCCCGCTCGAGCTGGCGCAGGCAGTCGGCCAGCCGCGCGGCGGCTGCGCCGAGGCGCGGCCCCGGGCGCACGAGCATCTCGTAGTCCGGCTCGCTGAAGCCGCACAGGCGCCGCTCGCGCACCGCGGCCAGCGCCGACCAGCCGGGCCGCTCGACCAGCGCCGCCTGTTCGCGTGCCAGCCCCATCACGACCTGCGGCTGCGCGCGCACGACGACCTCCGGGTTCAGCCTCGGGAACGGCCCGAGCTCCGGCGCGACGATGTTGACGAGACCCAGCCGCGCCAGCGTCTGGCCGATGAACGACTGCGCCCCGGCGGCATGCGGGCCGCCGCCGATCTCGAAGTAGACGCTGGCGCCGCGCAGCGAGGCCGGCACGCGCGCCGCGGCCACGGCGAGCTCGCGCTCGATGCCCGCCCAGACCTCGGCGCCGCGCGCCGGCGTGCCGAGCAGCGCGGCGACGAGCGCGAGCGTGCGGCGCACGTCGTCGTGCGTCTGCGAGCGCAGGCGCAGCACGCGCAGGCCGAGCTGCTCGAGCCGGTCGAGCGAACGCGCCGAGGTCGAGGCGAGCACGAGGTCGGGATTCAGTGCGACGATGGCCTCGATCTGCGCGTCTTCGAGGCCGCCCAGGCGCGGCAGGCGTGCCACCTCGGCCGGCCAGTTGGAGAAGCGGTCGACGCCGACGAGCCGCGGGCCGGCACCGAGCACCCAGGCCGCTTCGCTGAGCGAAGGCATCATCGTCACGATGCGTTGCGGCAGCACGGTGAAGCGGTGCTCGGTGCCGCGGTCGTCCTGCACGACGAGCGGCTGCGCCACGGCCGGCGCGGGCCCCGCGCCGCCGAGCGGCGGCCGCGCGCCGGCCAGGAGCGGCCGCGCGCAGCCGCGCCACGCGCCGGCGCACCGGCGGCCCGGCCGGTGACCGGCAGCGGTGATGGCGCGTCGTCGTCGGTGACATGCGTGGGTCCTGTCGGCCGTCAGGCGCGCTCGCCGGGTTCACGGGGCATGGGGTGATGGCGTCAGGGGGTCAAGGCTGCACCCAGCGCAACGTCAGCTGGGCCGTGCGGCCGGCCGTCTGGAACGTCTGTGTCAGCTCGTAGGCCTTGTCGAGCGCATTGTCGATGCGGCCCTCGAGCACGAGGCCCGGCATCAGGGCCCGACCGACGGAAAGGTTGAGCAACGCGTAGCCGCCCATGCGCTGCCGGTTGGCCGCGTCTTCGAAGCGCGCGCCGGCGGCCTGCACCTCGGCGCCGAGCGCGAAGCCGGCCCACTGGCCGTCGGCGCCGAAGGTGGCCAGGCGGCGCGCGCGCCGGGCCAGCACGGTGTCGGTGTCGAGGTTGCGCGGGTCGTGCCAGTCGAACGAGCCGCGCAGCGCGAACCCGCCCAGGGGCGCGCGCCCCGACAGCGTCGCGCCCTGCAGCCGGGCGCGGCCGACGTTCTCGTAGCAGCCGAACGGGTCGGCGCAGGGCCCGGGCGGGCCGAAGTTGATGAGGCGGCTGACCGTGTTGCGCCAGGCCGTCAGCGCCAGGTCGAGCGACTCGCTGGCCGCCCAGCGCAGCGCCAGCTCGACGTTGCGGCCGGTCTCCGGCACGAGCGCCGGGTTGCCGAAGGCGCTGAAGCGCTGGTAGAGCGTCGGCACACGGAACGACGTCGCTGCCGAAGCACTGACCCGCCACTGCGGCAGGAAACGCCAGCCCCAGGCGACGCTGCCGGTGGCGTGGCCACCGAATTCGCTGTCGTCGTCGTGGCGCGCGTGCAGCTGCACGCCATGGTCGCCGAGGTCGGTGCGCCAGCCGAATGCCACGCCGTGCTGCCGGCGCCGGCCGGCGAGCTCGGGGTCGAAGGCCGTCGCCGGGTTCAGCAACTCGTCTTCGCGCCGCTCGAGCGTGCCGGTCAGCACGTGGCCGCCGAGCCGCTGCTCGTGCTGCAGCGTCGCGTCGGTCAGCGTGGTCTCGGTGCGGAAGAAGAACGGCTGCGACTCGTAGGTGCTCTTCGTGCGCCCGGCCTGCAGCCGGCTCGTCGTGTCGGCCGACCAGCGGCCCTGCCAGGCGAGGCTGGCGGTGTGCAGCGAGTGGAACGCCAGCTCGTCGGCCACCGGGTCGAACACGTCGACCTGCGCGCGCAGGCGGCTGGCCAGCAGCGAGGCGTCGACGCGGTGCGCGGGCGTGAGCTGCCAGCCCGCCCGCGCCTGCGCGGCGCTGCGGCGCCAGCCGTCGTCGTCGGGGTTGGCGACGGCCGGCGTGCGTGCGCTGAAGCCTTCGCTGCGGCCGTGCGAGGCCGACAGCGAGTAGTCGAAGGCATCGGCCGAGCCGCTGAGGCCCGCCTGCACGCGGGCCGTGTCGTGCGAGCCGACGCCCGCCGACGCAGTGGCCCGCGGCGGGCCGCTGCCGCGCCGCGTGAACAGCTGAACGACGCCGCCGACGGCATCGGAGCCGTACACCGCGGCGGCCGGGCCGCGCAGCACCTCGATGCGCTCGATCTGCTCCAGCGGGACCTGCTCCCACAGCGCGCCGCCGGTGCCCTGCGCGTCGACGCGCATGCCGTCGATGTACAGCGCGGCGTGGCGCGTCTCGCTGCCGCGGATGAAGACGGTCGTCGCCGTGCCGGGGCCGCCGTTGCGCGCGAACTCGATGCCCGGCAGGCGTGCCAGCAGCTCGGCGACACCGACGGCACCGCTGCGCTCGATGGCGGTGCGGTCCAGCACCGAGACATCGGCCAGCACCGACGACAGCGGTTGCGGCGTGCGGCCGGCGGTGACGACGATGGTCTCGGCTGCGGCGGTGGCGGCAGTGGTCTGCGCATGCGCCGCGGATGCGAGCGCCACCGTGAACAGCAACGCTGCGGCGAGCCGGGCGGGCCGGCGTGCTCGGCGAAGCCGGCGCCCTGCAGGGCGCGGGCGGGATGGATCGTGGCGGTGGTGATCGAGATCGCGCGCCGCCGCACGAGGCGAGGTCAGGGAGTGCATGGGAACAAGGCTCGAAAGGCGCGCCCGCCGCTTCCCCGCGGCCGGCACCTCACGGCACGCCGCGAGCGGCGCGCCACCTCGTTGGCCGGTATCCGGGCTGGCGGAGACCACCCGTGTCGCCTTCCCAGGCGCAGCCGCAGAAGCGACCGCCACCCAGTGGCCTGCAGACACGAGCGGGGAGCACCGAAGAGCGCTCCCGTCCGCTTACCGTTGCGGGGGCAGCTCAGGTTGGGGCCGTGGCGGTTGGCGCCGGCCCTCCCTGATTCCCGTTGAACTGTCTTGGCGAAGAGCCGCCGCGACGAGCACCAACGCGCTGATGATATTCGCTGCAGCTCGCGCGATCGGCGCCAACTGCAGGGCCGGCTGCGCGGTGCGGGCGCAGTGCCGGCGCCGGGCGCGGGCGTCAGCCGCCCAGCTTCTGCAGGTCCGCCTCCGAAGGGAACCGTCCCGTCTCGTAGCGCGAGTAGGCGAGCCGGCCGTCGACGACGACGTCGAACTGGCCGGACTTGCCGACCTGCACGTCGACGGGGCCGCGCCCGTGGGACTCAAACCAAGCCTTCACACGGAGGGCTTCGGGTTTGTAGCCTCAAGCGGCGCAGTAGTGGACGACGATGGACATCGGTTCGCCGATCGGATGAAGACGGCGCATTGGTAGTGACTGGTGGAGACGAGGAGGATCGAACTCCCGACCTTCGCATTGCGAACGCGACGCTCTCCCAGCTGAGCTACGTCCCCACGAGCGGCGCGCATTCTAGCGCAGCGTCCCGCCCTCACGGCGCCAGGCGCGCCCGCGGCGGCGGCTGCGCTATCGTCGCGCCCCGGTCGTTCGCCGATCCGACGCCTGCGCCCCCCACATCGCCGAGGAGACCGTCCATGCGCCCCCGCACCGACCCGGCCTGGCTCGAGGCCCAGTACAACAACCGCGCGCTGGTGCCCGAGCACCCGCAGTTCTTCGCCCGCTGGGCCGAGGCTTCGGCGCTGGTGCGCGCGCAGGCGCGCTGCGTGCTCGACCTTCGCTACGGCGACGCGCCGAAGTCCACGCTCGACCTCTTCCCCACCGACGCCGCTGCTGCCGGCGGTGCGCCGGTGCTGATCTTCATCCACGGCGGCTACTGGCGCTCGCTCGACAAGAGCGACTTCTCGTTCGTCGCGCCGTCGTTCACCGCCGACGGCGCGCTCGTCGTCGTGCCGAACTACGACCTGTGCCCGGCCGTCTCGGTGGAGGACATCGCGCTGCAGATGACCGAGGCGGTGGCGTGGACCTGGCAGCACGCCGCCGAGCACGGCGGCGATCCGCAGCGCATCGCCGTGGCCGGGCACTCGGCCGGCGGGCACCTGGTGGCGATGCTGCTGTCCTGCCGCTGGAAGGACGTGGGCGCGCAGCGCGGCCTCGAGATGCCGGCGCAGCCGCTGGCCGGCGGGCTCTCGATCTCGGGCCTGTACGACCTGGAGCCGCTGCGCCACGTGCCGTTCCTGCAGGCCGACCTGCGGCTGACGCCGCTGCAGGTGGCGCGGCTGAGCCCCGCGTTCTTCCCGCGCCCGAAGGCCGGCAAGCTGTACACCACCGTCGGCCTGGACGAGAGCTCGGAGTTCCTGCGCCAGAACACGCTCATCCGCGATGTCTGGGGACCGACTGCCGTGCCGGTGTGCGAGACGGTGCCCGGCAAGAACCACTTCTCGGTGCTGGAGAGCCTGGTCGATCCGCAGGGGCGGCTGCACGACCTGGCGCTGCGGCTGCTCGGGCTGCGCTGAGGACGGGCCACGCAGGCCGTGCCCGCCGGCGTGGCGCCGCGCCACGGCGCGCCGGTTCCAGGCTATCGGCCGTATTGATCCAATCGATTGGGTCAAGTGGGAGGCTCTGCTACCGTTCCGCCCCGTCGCGCCCGCCGCGCGGGTGCATGACGCTGAGACCGATCGTTCCCCCAACCGCAGATGAGGAGCAATCCATGGGCTTGAAGGGCTCGAAGACCGAGCAGAACCTGAAGGACGCCTTCGCCGGCGAGTCGCAGGCGAACCGCCGTTACCTCTACTTCGCGAACAAGGCGGACGTCGAGGGCCAGAACGACGTGGCGGCGCTCTTCCGCAGCACGGCCGAAGGCGAGACCGGGCATGCGCACGGCCACCTCGAGTTCCTCGAGCAGGTGGGCGACCCCGCCACCGGCCTGCCGATCGGCGCCACGCGCGACAACCTCAAGGCCGCCGTCGCCGGCGAGACGCACGAGTACACCGACATGTACCCGGGCATGGCCAAGACGGCGCGCGCCGAAGGCTTCGACGAGATCGCCGACTGGTTCGAGACGCTGGCCAAGGCCGAGCGCTCGCACGCCAACCGCTACCAGAAGGCGCTGGATCAGCTGGTCGACTGATCGCAAGCCGGCCGTCCGCGCGACAAGGGGCTCAGCGCCCCTTGTCCGTTTCTGCAGCACGCTGCCGTTCCCGGCCAGCCGCTCAACCCCACCGCGACCCGCCATGCGCGAAGGCAACCTCGAAGCCCCCACCCGCCACCCTGTCGATTGGCAGAGCCCCGACTTCCTCCACGAGGCCAAGCTCTTCGCCGAGATGGAGCGGGTGTTCGACATCTGCCACGGCTGCCGCCGCTGCGTGAGCCTGTGCCAGAGCTTCCCGAACCTGTTCGACCTGGTCGACGCCACCGACGACGGCGAGCTGCACGGCGTGGCCAAGCCCGACTACTGGAAGGTCGTCGAACAGTGCTACCTGTGCGACCTGTGCTACATGACGAAGTGTCCGTACACGCCGCCGCACGAGTGGAACCTCGACTTCCCGCATCTCATGCTGCGCGCCAAGGCCTTCAAGTTCAGCAAGGGCGAGGTGACGGCGAAGGAGAGGCTGCTCGCCTCCACCGACGTGCACGGGCAGTTCGCCGGCATCCCCATCGTCGTGCAGGCCGTGAACAAGGTGAACTCGATGCGGCCGATACGCAAGCTGTTGCAGGGCCGCCTCGGCGTGAACGCCCAGGCGTGGATGCCGGGCCTCGCCGAGCAGCGCTTCCGCTGGGGCCGCGCGATGAACGGCAATGCGCGTGTCGTGACGAACGGCGAGCGCACGCCGGGCAAGGTGGCCATCTTCGCCACCTGCTACGTCAACTACAACGAGCCGGGCATCGGCGAGGACCTGCTGAAGGTGCTGGAGCACAACGCCATCCCGTACGAGATCGTCGAGAAGGAGCAGTGCTGCGGCATGCCGAAGTTCGAGCTCGGCGACCTCGCCTCGGTGGCGAAGGCGAAGGAAGCCAACATCCCGGTGCTGGCGCGTTACGCGCGCGAGGGTTACGCGATCCTCTCGGCGGTGCCCTCGTGCACGCTGATGTTCAAGCAGGAGCTGCCGCTGATGTTCCCGCAGGATGCCGACACGCAGCTCGTGAAGGAGGCGATGTGGGACCCGTTCGAGTACCTCGTGGCGCGGCACAAGGACGGCCTGCTGAAGACCGACTTCAAGCAGGCGCTCGGCAAGGTCAGCTACCACATCCCCTGCCACGGCCGGGTGCAGAACATCGGCCGCAAGACCGAGGAGATGTTCAAGCTCATCGGCAGGAGCGTCGAGGTGAAGCTCAACACGGTGGAGCGCTGCTCGGGCCACGCCGGCACCTACGGCGTGAAGACGGCGACGCACGCGGTGGCGATGAAGATCGGCCGTCCCGTCTTCAAGGCCATGGCCAAGGACGAGCCCGACTTCATCAGCAGCGACTGCGCGCTCGCCGGCCACCACATCGCGCAGGGCATGGCGCAGGCCGGCACGCCGGCCAGGGCGCTGCAGCATCCGCTCTCGCTCGTTCGCTACGCCTACGGAATGGAGTGACCCCACGATGGTGACCATCGCCCGCGACAGCCTGCTCACGCTGGAGGCCTACTCGAAGATCCGCAAGACGAGCCGCGCCGAGGCCATCGCGCACCGGCGGCTGCGCACGGTGCACCTCGGCGAGCACGTGACGCTGCAGTTCGAGGACGAGCAGACGGTCCGCCGCCAGATCCAGGAGATGCTGCTGATCGAGAAGATCTTCGACGAGGACGGCATCCAGTCGGAGATCGACGCCTACGCGCCGCTGATCCCGGACGGCACGAACTGGAAGGCGACGATGCTCATCGAGTACCCCGACCCGCACGAGCGCAAGCGCGAGCTGGCGCGGCTGATCGGCATCGAGGACCGCCTGTTCGTCGAGGTGGAAGGCGACAAGCGCGTCTACGCCATCGCCGACGAGGACCTCGACCGCGAGAACGACGAGAAGACCTCCTCGGTGCACTTCGTGCGCTTCGAGCTCACGAAGCCGATGCGCGAGGCGGTGCGCGCCGGCGCGGCGGTGAAGATCGGCTGCGATCACACGAACTACCCGGCTCACGTGATGGTGCCGCCGGAGACGCTGGCCAGCCTGGCCGGGGACCTGCGCTGATCGTCGGCCGCTCCGGCGCTGCGGGAGCGGGCAGCGGTGGAGGCGGTGCGGTGCGAGGCCGGCGCGGCGCCTATTGCGCGAGGAAGCCGCCGTCCACGGCCAGCACGTGCCCGGTGACCATGCACGACGCGGGGCCGGCCAGGTAGAGCACCGCGGCCGCCACCTCCTCGGGTTCGGCCAGCCGGCCGAGTGGCGTGACGGCGCGGATGCGCGCCATCAGCTCCGGCTGCGCCTGGAGCTGGCCGATGAAGCCGGTGCGCGTCCAGGTCGGCGCGACGGCGTTGACGCGGATGCCGCGCTCGGCCCACTCGACGGCCAGCGCGCGGGTCATGTTGACGAGGCCGCCCTTGCTCGCCTGGTACGAGATGTTCGGGTACAGGCCGCCACCCGACAGCCCCATCATCGACGCGGTGTTGACGATCGCGGGCGCCAGCGCGCTGCCCGGCACGGCGGGCGGCATGTGGCGTGCCGCGGCGCGCGCGCAGAGGAACGCACCGGTCAGGTTGACGGCGATCACCTCGTTCCAGTCGGCCACGTCGAGCTCGAGCGAGGGCCGGCGGATGGCGCGGCCGGCGTTGTTCACCAGCACGTGCAGTGGCCCGTGTTCGGCCGCCAGCTCGGCGAAGGCACGTTCCACCGCCGGCGCGTCGGCGACGTCGAGCACGCGGCCAGCGCTGCCGGGCAGCGTGCGCACGGCGGCGGCCAGCGCGTCGGCGTCGCGGTCCAGCAGCAGCACCTTCGCGCCGGCTTCGGTGAAGAGGCGCGCGCAGGCCAGCCCGATGCCGTTCGCGCCGCCGGTGATGGCGGCCGTGCGGCCGTCGAGGCGGAAGGCGGCGAGGCCGCTCGGCGCGGCACCGGCGCCGCCGGAGGTGGGGGAGGTCATGCCGGCGATGCTATGCGTTGGCCGGCGAGCCGCCGTGGGCGCCCGCGCGCCCGCCCGCGCGGACGCCGCTGCGACCCCGACGCTGCATCATCGCGGCGTGAGGCACGAGTTCCACCGCCTGCTCGCCGCCGAGGGCATCTCCAACTTCGGCGCAATGCTGAGCCGCCTGGCCATCCCGTGGCTGGCGGCGCTGGTGCTCGAAGCCACGCCGCTCGAGATGGCGGCACTGCTCGTGGCCGACGTGGCCGCGGCGGCGGTCGGTGCACTGCTGCTCGGTGCCTGGGTCGAGCGGCACGGCAAGCGGGCCGTGATGCTGGCGTGCGACGTGGCGCGCGCGCTCGTGCTCGGCGCGCTGGCAGGGCTCGCCTGGCGCGGCGGGCTCGCCGGCCCGTGGGGCATGGCGACGCTTGCGCTGGCGGCGGCGGCCAACGGCATGCTGACGATGGCCTTCGAGGTGGCGCGCTCGGCTTGGATGGCGCAGCGCCTTGCGGCCGGCGAGCTCGTGCGCCGCAACGCGCAGATGCAAACCGCCACGAGCCTGTCGGAGACGGCGGCCTTCGCGTTCGGCGGCTGGTTGTTCCAGTGGCTCGGGGCCGCGGCGGCGCTGGTGGCCGACGCGGTGTCGTATCTCGCGTCGGCGCTGTGCCTGCGCGGCGTGCGCGAAGTGCCTGCGGCCGAGGAGCGGCCGGCCGGTGCGTCGGCCTCCTCGCCGGGCGCGGCCGATGGCGCGGCCGCGCCTGCCGCGCGCCCGGTGGCCGCCGCGCGAGCGATGTGGCGCGAGACGACCGCCGGTGTCGCCGCCGTCGCGCGTCACCCCGCACTGCGTGCGCTGGCCGTGCTCGAGGTGCTGCTGGCGCTGGCCGGCAGCCTGGCCGGCGCGAACTACATGATCTACGTGGCGCGCGACCTCGCCATTCCCACCGGCCAGCTCGGTGTGGTCTTCGCCCTCGGCGGCCTGGGCGCGCTCGTCGGCGCGCGCCTTGCCGCGCCGGCGGCGCGACGCTTCGGTGCCGGCCGCACGATGGCGCTCGGCCTCGCCGCCGCGGCGCTCGGCGCAGCGTTCATTCCGCTCGCGGCGGGCGCCGGCTTGCTCGCCATCGCGCTGCTCGTCGCGCACCAGATCGTCGGCGACGCCGGGCACACGCTGTTCGCGGTGCACGACCGCACGTTGCGACAGACCAGCGTCGCACCGGCCCTGCTGGCACGCACCGATGCCGGCCTGCGCGGCATCGGCCAGGCGGCCACGCTGGCCGGCGCGCTGGCCGGCGGCGCCGCGGGCAATGCCTTCGGCGCACGTGCCGTGCTCGCCGCCTGCGCCGCCGTGCTGGCAGCGGCTGCGCTGTTCGCGGCGTGGCGGCTGCGCGGGCTGCGCGGCGGCGCCGCGGCCGCCGCGTCCCCCGACGTCGAGGCCGGGGCGGCCGCGGGTTGACCCGCTTGGTTCTCGGCAGCGCGATCTTCCATCATCGGCTGGCGATGCCGCGCCTCGTCTTCACGCCGCAGCTGCGCCGCTTCACGAGCACGCCCGAGCTCGCCAGTGGCGCGGTGACGCTGCGCGCGCTGCTGGACGAGGCGTTCGAACTGAACCCGATGCTGCGCGGCTACGTGCTCGACGACCAGGGGCACCTGCGACCCAACGTCGTCGTCTTCGTCGACGGGCGCCGCAGCACCGAGCGCATGCGCCTGGACGAGGAGCGGCTGGCCCCGGACAGCACGGTGCACGTGCTGCAGGCGCTGTCGGGCGGCTGAACGGCACCAAGAAGACGAAGGAGAAGCTCGCATGAACCACGACCGTGCCTGGGCCGCCACGCGCAAGGGCCTCGTCGAGTTGCGCCGGCGCGGCGCGCGCTGGGGCGTAGAGCGCACGAGCTTCCTCGGCGACCCGGTGACGATGCTGCTGCCGCCTGCCGACGGCGACAACCTGATGCTCGCGGCGCTGAACCTCGGCCACTTCGGCGTGAAGCTGCACGCCAGCGAAGATGCCGGCGCCACGTGGCGAGAGCTGCCGACGCCCGTCTACCCCGAGCAACCCAAGGATGCGGCAGGCCCGGCCTGGAAGATGGTGCTGATCTGGTCGCTCGAGCGTGCCGCGGGGGCGCTGTGGGCCGGCACGATTCCCGGCGGCCTCTTCCGCAGCACCGACCGCGGCGCGAGCTGGCAGCTCGTCGAGTCGCTGTGGCACAAGCCCGAGCGGCTGGAGTGGTTCGGCGGCGGCTACGACGCGCCGGGCATCCATTCGATCTGCCCGCATCCGCACGACGAGAGCGAGTTGTTGCTCGGCATCAGCTGCGGTGGTGCGTGGCGCAGCACCGACGGCGGCGCAGGCTGGCACTCGCGCGCCAAGGGCATGCGTGCCGACTTCATGCCGCCGGAGAAGGCCGAGGACGAGAACACGCAGGACCCGCACCGCATCGTGCGCTGCGCCGCGCGGCCCGAGGTGCTGTGGTGCCAGCACCATTGCGGCATCTGGCGCAGCACCGACAACGCCGCCAGCTGGCAGGAGGTGGCCGCGCCGGCGTCGAGCTTCGGCTTCGCCGTAGCGGTGCACCCGGGCGATGCCGATACGGCCTGGTTCGTGCCCGCGGTGAAGGACGAGCGGCGCGTGCCGGTGGACGGTGCGCTCGTCGTCAACCGCACGCGCGACGGCGGCAGGACCTTCGAGACGCTGCGCGAGGGGTTGCCCCAGAAGGACTGCTATGACCTCGTGTACCGGCACGGCCTCGACGTGGCCGCCGACGGCCGCTCGCTGATGATGGGCAGCACCACCGGCAACCTGTGGGCCAGTGGCGATGCCGGCGACAGCTGGTCGGTGGTGTCGTCGAACCTGCCGCCGATCGCCGCCGTGCGTTTCGGCTGAGCGCGCCGGCGGCTACGGCAGCGCCTTCTCCCACGTCTCGCCGACGAGCTTCTTGCCGAAGCTCCGGTGCTTCTCCCGCGCCACGAGCCGGTAGCCCTCGGCCTCGTAGATGGCGCGCGCGGCGAGCAGCACGCTGTTGGTCCACAGGCGGATGAGCCGGTAGCGGCGCTCGCGCGCGAAGCGCTCGCACTCCTGCACCAGCCGGCGGCCGAGGCCGTGGCCGCGCGCCGCCGGCTCGACGATCAGCATGCGCAGCTGCGCAATGCCGGGCTCGACCTCGCCGGTCTTCTCGTGCCGCGCCTGCACGAGGAAGACGCAGCCCGCTCGCTCGGGGCCGGCGGGGCCCTCGCGTTCGGCGATCCAGCAGGCCTCGCGCGACGCGTCGAAGCGCTCGACGAAGTCGGCGGCGATGCGCGCCACCAGCGCCTCGAAGGTCCAGTCCCAGCCGTACTCGTCGGCGTACAGCGCGCCGTGGCGCGAGACGACCCAGCCGATGTCGCCGGGCCGCGGCGGGCGCAGGTGAATGGGGGTGAGCGGCTCGCGCCCCGGCCCCGCGGCTTGGCGCCCGCGTTCGCCGAGCAGCGTGCCGAGCCGCTCGGCCGCCGCGAGCACTTCGCGCTGCTGCGCGTCGGACAGCGGCGCCAGCAGGGCCTGCATCTGCTGCTGCGAACGCCGCTCCAGCGGCGCGAAGGCGCGCCGGCCGGCCGCGGTGAGGCGCAGGTGGCGCTGCCGGCGATCGGCCGCGTCGACGACGGCCTGCACGAGCCCGCGCCGGCGCAGGCTCGCGAGCAGGCGACTCAGGTAGCCGGCGTCGAGCTCGAGCGCGCGCGCGAGCGAGCTCGCCGTCGGGCCGCTGCCGCGTGGCGTGATGGTGCCGTCCGCGTGGGCGGCGCGCCCCCCGGCGCCGTCGTGCGCGATCTCCCACAGCACGCGTGTCTCGGCGAGCGAGAACGGCGAGCCCAGCACGCGTTCACCGACGACGCCGATGCGGCGCGTGTAGAAGCGGTTGAAGGCGCGCAGGGCCTGCGCGCGCTCGACGGCGGGGGAGGTGTGCATGCGTGCAGCATCGGGCAAACAGTTGCCAAAGGCAAGTATTTGGCACGGGCCGCGGGCCGCGGAGCACGGCGCGTCTGCGCGGCAGGGCGCCGCGACCCGCCGACCGGCAAGCGGCCAGGGTGGCCGGGGTGGCCGGGCCGGCACCGGCCGCCTCCTGCCAGGCCCGACCGGCGACGCGGCGAACCCGCCCCGTAGACTCCGCGTCCACGGCCGTCACCGAAGCCGTCATCCGCCAGGCACGGTGACCGCCGCCGCAGGAGACCCCATGCTCGACCCGCAAGCCCGTGCACTCATCGACCTGATGGTCGAGCGCCGCGTGCCCCCCGTGCACACGCTGGCGCCGGCCGAGGCCCGCCGGCTGTACCTGGAACGCCGCACGTTCACGCAGCCCGAGCCACCGCCGATGGCCGAGGTGCGTGACCTGACGATGCCCGGCCCGGGCGGGTCGCTGCCGCTGCGGCTGTACCGGCCGCAGGCCGCGGGTGCGGTGGCAGGGGGCGCGCCGATGCCGCTGCTCGTCTACTTCCATGGCGGCGGCTGGACCATCGGCGACCTCGACACGCACGACGTGCTGTGCCGCCAGCTGGCGCTGGCCGGCGGCTGCGCCGTGCTCGCCGTGCACTACCGCCTCGCGCCGGAGCATCGGTTCCCGGCCGCGGTGGACGACTGCGTGGCCGCCACACGCTGGGCGCGACAGGAGGCCGGCGTGCTCGGCATCGACGCGGCGCGCATCGCCGTGGGCGGCGACAGTGCCGGCGGCAACCTCGCGGCCGTGGTGTCGATCGTCGAGCGCGACGCCGCAGGCGTGCCGCCGCTCGCCGCGCAGCTGCTGATCTACCCGGCCACGGATCAGCGCGCCCTCGCTCCTTCGCACCAGACGAACGCGCAGGGCTACCTGCTCACCGCCGACAGCATCGCCTACTACCGCGGCCACTACCTGCCCGAGGCCGCGAACTGGAGCGACTGGCGTGCCTCGCCGCTGCTGGCCAAGGACCACGCGCGCCTGCCGCAGGCGCTGGTGCTCACGGCCGGCTTCGACCCGCTGCGCGACGAAGGGCGGCAGTACGCCGATGCGCTGTCGGCCGCCGGCAACCGCGTGCAGTACGTCTGCTTCGAACGCCAGGTGCACGGGTTCATCACGATGAGCCGCGTCATCGACGAGGCGCTCAGCGCGGTGGCGCTGGCTGGCGCGTGGCTGCGCCAGTGCTGGGGTGCGGCGGGCTGAGCCTCTGCGCCTCCTCTCGGCAGCTCCTCTCGGCGGCCCGCCGTCGGCATCGCCGGGCCCTCTCAGCGCGGCGCCGCGCCTTCGTCGCGCTTCAGGTCGCGGAAGGCCGCGAACAGCCACGAGCGCATGCCGAGCACGAGCGTGTACGGCCGCTTGTGCGCGGCGGGCAGCTTCTGGTCCGCCAGGTGCTGGCGCGCGAAGTCCTGCGCCAGCCGCGCCAGGCGCTCGTTGAAGGCGTTGGCCAGGCTCTGGCCGATCTGCCCGTGCACGAGCATCAGCATCTCGCCGTCGCCGTCGAAGCCGCCGCTGAAGTAGTCGCCCACCACCTGCTCGCGGAAGTAGCGCATCAACGGGCCGTCGGGGCGCCAGCGGAAGGTCTTGTCGACGAGCAGGCGGTAGCGGTTGAGCGGCCTGAGCTCGATGACGCCGAGCTTGTCGAGCCTGAGCAGGTGGCCCACCAGCTCGGGCTCGGCCAGCGTGTACGTGGCCAGCATCTGCTCGAAGGTCCACTGGCTCATGCAGCAGATGGCCACCAGCAGCAGCTTGCGGTCGGCGACGACGGCGCGCTCCTGCTCGTCGCTGAGCTCGCGGCGCAGCGGCGGCGTGTCGGCGACGCGCCGCGCCAGCTCGGCGAAGTCCATGCGCAGCACACGCAGCACCTCGTCGATGCGCGTGAGCGGCATGTCGGCATGCGAGAACATGCGCTTGATGCTGCTCTCGGCCATGCCGAGGTGCTCGGCCAGCTCGGCGTAGGTGACGCCAGCGGCCTTCAGCTCGGTCTTCAGGGCATCGACGAGGTCGCGCGTGGTGGACATGGGCAGTGAGGGCGAAGGGCCGCCGGAAGTGCGCGCGTATCGCCGCGTGATACGGGCGGCGCACTCTAGCAGCGCCCGTGTGGCCTGGGCTGGCGCGCGGCGCCGCGGCGCGGCAGCATCGTGCCCCGTCGTGAACTTGCCGCGGAACGGGCGAGACAGGCCAGTGCGCCCTTCGTGCAGCATGCCGCGGTGCCCCTGCCGATGAAGCCGTCCACCCCTGCCCGCCGCGATGCCGCTCCCGCATGCCGCGACGCGGCGATCGTTCGTGGCCGCGGTCGCCGTGCGTTCCTGTGCTGCTGCGGCGCGGCCGCCGCGGGCCTCTTCGGCGGCCTCGCGCTGACGCCGCGCCAAGCGCGCGCCGCCGGGCCCTGGGCCAGCGAGTGCCGCCCGGCGCTGCCCGCCGGCGCCGATGCGCTGCTGGCACGCGCCTTCGACGGGCTCGATGCCGCGCAGCTGTGGGACATGCACTGCCACCTGCTCGGCACCGGCGACAGCAGCTCGGGCTGCTATCTGCACCCGAGCCTGACCAGCGGCTTCGACGTCGTCGAGCGGCTGCGCCGCCGGGTCATCCTCGACGCCGCGTGTGTCGATGGCGGCAGCCCGTCGGTCGACCGGGCCTACGTGCAGCGGCTCGCGGCGCTGGCCGAGGCCTTTCCACCCGGCGCGCGCTGGCTGCTCTTCGCGTTCGAGCAGGCGC
This sequence comes from Rubrivivax sp., assembly GCA_026125665.1. Classification (GTDB taxonomy): domain Bacteria; phylum Pseudomonadota; class Gammaproteobacteria; order Burkholderiales; family Burkholderiaceae_C; genus Rubrivivax. The sequence goes on along the minus strand of JAHCKS010000011.1, from coordinate 54,407 downwards.
ACGACGACGCCGGCCGTGTGCAACCCGAGCGCACGACGGTGCACGTGCCCGACGCGTACGCGGCGCAGGTGGCGTCGGCGCACGCGCTGCGTTTCGCCTGGGTGGCGTCGATCCACCCCTACCGGCCCGATGCGCTGGCGGCGCTGCGCAGCGCGCATGCCAACGGGGCCTTGGCCGTGAAGTGGCTGCCGAGCTCGATGAACATCGACCTGCGCGAGCCGCGCAGCCTCGCCTTCGGCGAAGCGGCCACGGCGCTCGGCCTGCCGCTCGTCGTGCACTGCGGCGAGGAGAAGGCGGTGCCCGGTGCGCAGCGCGAGGATCTCGTCAACCCGCTGCACGTGCGGCCGCTGCTCGAGCGCGGCGTGTGCGTGGTCGTCGCGCACTGCGCGTCGCTCGGCCACGCGGCGGACCTCGACCGGCGCTCGGCGCCGAAGGCGCCGGCGTTCGAGCTTTTCACGCGCCTGATGGCCGAGCGCACGTTCGAGGGCCGGCTGTTCGGCGACATCTCCGCCGTGTTCCAGCGCAACCGCGAGCCCGAGGTGTGGCGCGCGCTGCTGGAACGCGCCGCGTCCGGCGGGCCGTGGGCGGCGCGCGTGCTGCACGGATCGGACCACCCACTGCCGGGGCTGAAGTGGCTGACGAGCCTGCCGCGGCTCGTTGCGGCCGGGCTGCTGGCCGAGGCCGACGAGGCGCCGCTCGCGCAGCTGCGCGAGCACAACCCGCTGCTGTTCGACCTGGCGCTCAAGCGCTGCCTGCGCCCGCGTGGCGGGGCCGGGCTGGCGGGCGCGGTGTTCGCGACGCGGCGGCACTTCGGTGCGTCGTCGGCCGCGCTGCCGGCGCCGGCCGTGACGGGCGCCACACGGCCGCCACCCTCCCCCCGGAAGTAGGGCGCGCCGGCCGATACCGGCGGGCCGCCGTTGCGCCACGCGCGGCTTTCGCTTTGACGGTGCACGAGGCCGCTTCGCAGAATGGCCGCCATGTCCAACAGCCCTGCGAGGGATTCGATGAACGAACAAGTTCCCATGCTGGTGAAGCGCGACACCCGCGCCTGGCAGATCCAGGTGTGGCTCTCCTTCGGTGTCGCGGTGACGCTGTGCGCGGTGGGCCTGGCCTGGCTGCCGGGCGACGACCTCGACCGCACCTTCATGGTCATGGGCTACGTGTTCTGCATGTCGGCGGCGTTCGCGCTCGCCAAGTTCGTGCGCGACAACGAACGCCGCAAGGTCGACACGCCGATGTTCTCGGCCGTCGTCTGGGGCGGCTTCCTTGTCGCGATGGGCCTCACAGGGTGGGGCCTCGCGCGCATGGACATCAACCCCGCCTACAAGAGCTTCCTGCTCGTGAGCTGGCTGTTCCTGATCTCGACCGTGTTCACGCTGGCCAAGACGCTGCGCGACAAGCACGAGGCCGACCTGGCCGAGGCGCACCTCGCCGGCCGGGCGGGCCGCGCCGGCACGCTGGCGGCCCCGGCCGAAGGCCGCGGCCAGGGCGGCTGAGCACCGGCCCCGACGGCGCGCCGCGGCGGCGCGCGACTTCCCTCCCGTCCCCTCCACGCGATCAACGCGGCCGCCCGCCAACGCGGCCGTCAAGGAGCCACGCATGTCCACGATCCGTTCGATCCCCTCCGTGCCTTCCGTGCCCGCCGCACCCTCCTGGAGGCAGGCGTGCTCGCCGTCCTTCGCCACGCGCCTCGGCGCGCTCGCTGCCGCATCGGCGCTGGTGCTCGCCGCCACGACGCCGGCGCGCGCCCACGGCGCGAATCCGTCGGAGGCAAGCTCGCTGTCGCTGTCGTTGCCGGTGGCGGTGTCGGTCGCCGCGCCGCTGCTGCTGGCGGCCGGCAGCGCAGCCTTCACGATCGTCGCCGTCGAGGCCTCGACCACCGGCACGGTGTGGGTGCTCGAGCGCGCCAGCGACGGCGTTCGCGCGAGCGTGCACTTCGCCGGGCACGTCGCGGCTTCGGTGGGCACGGCGGTCGTCGTCAGCGCCTTGGCCACCGGCTGGGTGATCTCGGCCGCCGGCGCAGCGCTGGCCTTCATCCCGAACGAGCTGGGGCGCGCGCTGCTGCACAACGAGCGGATCACGCGATGAACGCGGCTGCCGCACGCCGCACCGCCGCCGCGCTGGCGCTGGTGGCGGCGCTGGGCACGGCGGCCGCCCCGGCCCGTGCCGGCCGGCCCTGCGACCAGCAGCCGGCCACCGCCGACGAGGTGGCGCAAGGCATGGCCCTTGCCGACGCGACGGCGCGCGCGCTGGACGCGAGCGGCGCGCAGGTGGTGGTGCTGGCGCGCGCCGGCCAGGACCTGGCGCGCTACCGGCTGCAGTGGTCGCACATCGGCTTCGCCTACAAGAGCGGCGATGGCGCGGCCTCCCACTGGCGCGTCGTGCACAAGCTCAACCACTGCGGCACGGCCGAGGGTGCCGTCTATCGCCAGGGCCTGGGCGAGTTCTTCCTCGACCGGCCGCATCGCTACGAGGCGGCTTTCGTGCCGCTGGCGCCCGGGGCGCAGGCGACGCTGCTGCCGGTGCTGCGCAGCAACCACGAGGTCGCACGCTGGCACGAGCCGCGCTACAGCATGGTGGCCTACCCCTGGGCGACGAAGTACCAGCAGAGCAACCAGTGGGTCATCGAGACGATGGCCGGCGCGCTGGACCCGGTGGCCGCGCGCAGCCCTCATGCGCGTGCGCAGGCGCAGGTGTGGCTGGGGGTGATGGGCTACCAGCCGCACGCACTGCGCCTGGGCGCGCTGACGCGCCTGGGGGCGCGCGTCGGCATGGCGCATGTCGCCTTCGACGACCACCCGAACGCGAAGCGCTTCGCCGATCGCATCGAGACCGTGACGGCCGACTCGGTGTTCGAGTGGCTGGCGCGCAGCCGCCTCGGCGACGCTGCCCCGACAATCGTCCGCCCGTAGAAGAAGACACGCCGCCGAGGGAACCCGCATGGCCGACCCGCACCCGAACCAGTTCGCGCTGCTGTCGCAGCGCCGCTTCGCGCCGTTCTTCTGGACGCAGTTCCTCGGCGCGGCCAACGACAACGTGTTCAAGTTCGCGTTCACGATGCTGGTGACCTACCGGTTGAGCGTGAGCTGGATGCCGCCGGCCATGGCCGGGCTCGTCATCGGCGCCGTCTTCATCGCGCCGTTCCTGCTCTTCTCGGCCACCGCCGGGCAGCTCGCCGACAAGTACGACAAGGCGATGCTCGCGCGCATGGTGAAGAACCTCGAGATCGGCATCATGGTGCTGGGCGCCGCGGGCCTGTTCACGACGAACGTGCCGCTGCTGCTGTTCTGCATCTTCGGCCTCGGGCTGCACAGCACGCTCTTCGGCCCGGTGAAGTACGCCTACCTGCCGCAGCACCTCGGCGAGCGCGAGCTCACCGGCGGCAACGGCATGATCGAGATGGGGACCTTCGTCGCCATCCTGCTCGGCAACGTGGTGGGTGGCATCCTCGTCTCGCTGCCCGAGGACCACTGGCTGCCGAGCGCCAGGGCGGTGGCCTTCGCGAGCCTGGCACTCGCGGTGGCCGGGCGCGTGGTGGCGCAGTGGATCCCGGCCACGGCGGCCACGGCGCCGGGGCTCGTCGTCAACTGGAACCCGTTCTCGGAGACCTGGCGCAACCTCAAGCTTGCGCACGAGCAGGTGGTGCTCTTCCGCTCCATCCTCGGCATCTCGTGGATGTGGTTCTTCGGCGCGGCCTTCCTGAGCCTCTTCCCGGCCTTCGCGAAGGACGTGCTGCACGGCAACGAGCACGTCGCGTCGCTGCTGCTGGTGGTGTTCTCGGTGGGCATCGGCATCGGCTCGCTGCTGTGCGAGACGCTGAGCCGCCGGCACGTGGAGATCGGCCTCGTGCCAGTGGGCGCGTTCGGCATGACGGTCTTCGCGGTCGATCTCTACTTCGCGGCGCGCGGGCTGCCGGCGCCGGCCGCAGCGTGGACGATCGGCCAGTTCACGGCCGGCCCCGAGGCCTGGGCGCACTGGCGCGTGCTGATGGACCTGGCGCTGCTCGCCCTCTTCGCCGGCCTGTACAGCGTGCCGATGTACGCGCTGATCCAGCTGCGCGCGCAGCCGTCGCACCGCGCGCGCATCATCGCCGCGAACAACATCCTCAATGCGCTGTTCATGATCGCCAGCGCGCTCGGCGTCGGGCTGCTGCTCAAGCTCGGCTTCACCATTCCCGAGGTCTTCCTCGTCGTCGGGCTGCTGAACGCCGTCGTCGCCGTGTACATCTTCCTGCTCGTGCCGGAGTACCTGCTGCGTTTCCTCGCTTGGGTGCTGACGCACCTCGTCTACCGCTTCCGCGTGCGCGGCGAGGCGCACATCCCCGCCGAGGGCGCGGCGATCCTCGTCAGCAACCACGTCAGCTTCGTCGACGCGGTGCTGCTGATGGCGGCGAGCCCGCGGCCGATCCGCTTCATCATGGACCACCGCATCTTCGCGATTCCCGTGCTCGGCTGGCTGTTCAGGCTCGGCAAGGCGATCCCGATCGCGCCGCAACGCGAGGACCCGGCGACCTACGAACGCGCGTTCGCCGAGGCGCGCAAGGTGCTCGACGAAGGTGACCTGCTGTGCATCTTCCCCGAAGGCGGCCTGACGCGCGACGGCGAGCTGGCCGAGTTCAAGGGCGGCGTGATGAAGGTGCTGGCCACGCACCCGGTGCCGGTCGTGCCGCTGGCGCTCACGAACCTGTGGGGCTCGTTCTTCTCGCGCGTCGAGAAGGGCGTGGCGATGGTGAAACCCTTCCGCCGCGGCTTGTTCACGCCGGTGGGGCTGGCGGCCGGGCCGGCGGTGCCGGCGGCCGAGGTGTCGCCGGCGCTGCTGCGCGAGCGCGTCGCCGGCCTGCTGCAGCAGGGCTGAACAGGCTGGAAAGAACTCGCCGCAGCACCGCGGCGGGGGCCACGCTACATTCGCCGCTGCTGTGCAACTGCACTCGTCGGCACGGTGCCGCACGAGGATCCGACGGACCGCCCATGACGCTCACCGCCACCGCGCTCGCCGACACCCGCTACCACCTGCACCCGTACACGCAGCCGCGGCAGCTCGAGCGCGAGGGTCCGCTCGTCATCACGCGCGGCGAAGGCGTCTACGTCCATGGCGAGGACGGCCGCAAGTACCTCGAGGCGATGGCGGGCCTGTGGTGCGCCTCGCTCGGCTTCTCCGAGAAGCGCCTGGCCGACGCGGCGGCGCGGCAGATGAACGTGCTGCCGTACTACCACGCGTTCTCGGGCAAGGTGCCGGGGCCGGTGGCCGAGCTGGTGGAGGCGCTGATGCGCTGGGCGCCGGTGCCGATGGCGCGCGTGCTGTTCGCCAACTCGGGCTCGGAGAGCAACGACACCGCCTACAAGCTCGTGCGCATGTACAACAACGCGCGTGGGCTGCCGAGGAAGAAGAAGATCCTGGCACGCGTCAAGGGCTACCACGGCGTCACCGTCGCCGCCGCGTCGATGAGCGGCATCCCGGTGATGCACCAGCACTTCGACCTGCCGCTGCCCGACGTGGTGCGCGTCGGTTGCCCGCACGCGTACCAGTTCGCGAAGGACGGTGAGTCGCCCGAGGCCTTCGCCGCCCGTCTCGCGGACGAGCTCGAGCAGACGATCCTGAAGGAAGACCCGGACACGGTGGCCGCCTTCATCGCCGAGCCGGTTCAGGGCGCCGGCGGCGTCATCGTGCCGCCGCCCGGCTACTTCGAGCGCGTGCAGGCCGTGCTGCGCAAGTACGACCTGCTGTTCATCGCCGACGAGGTCATCACCGGCTTCGGCCGCCTGGGCACGAACTTCGGCACGCAGTATTTCGGCCTGCAGCCCGACCTCATCACCGTGGCGAAGATGATGACGAGCGCCTACGTGCCGATGTCGGCGCTCTTCATCAACGACAAGGTCTACCAGGCCATCGCCGACGCGGCGGCGAGCGTGGGCACCTTCGGCCACGGCTACACCTACAGCGGCCACCCGGTGGCCTGCGCGGTGGCGCTGGAGACGCTGCGCATCTACGAGAGCGACCGCATCGTCGAGCACGTGCAGCGCGTCGGCCCGCGCCTGCAGGCGGGGCTGCGCAAGTACGCGGGGCACCCGATCGTCGGCGACGTGCGCGGCATCGGCCTCATCGGCGCCGTCGAGCTGGCCGCCGACCCGAAGGTGCGCAAGCCCTTCGATGCCGCGCGAGGGGTGGGTGCCTACCTCGCGAAGGCGGCGCAGGAGCACGGCCTCATCGTGCGCGTGATGGCCGGCGACATCATCGCCTTCTCGCCGCCACTCGTCATCACCGAGGCCGAGATCGACGAGCTGCTGGCGAAGTTCGAGCTGGCGATGGGCGACACGATGCGCTGGCTGGAGAGTTCGGCTTAGGCGCGGAAGACGACGCAGAGGGGGCCGGAACAGGGCAGGACCCGCAGACCGGTTGACACGGGAGCCGGCGATATCTGTATATTCATACAGTATCGCCGGTCCATGCCAGCCGGCTCTGCCCCGTGCTCCCCACGTCCGCCGAAGCCCTGCACCCCGCCCTCTGGCGCGCCAGCCAGCTCGGCAGGCCGCGGGCGAGCGCCTATCCGAGCGGCTTTGCAGCGCTCGATGCCTTGCTGCCCGGAGGAGGTTGGCCGTCCGGTGTGCTGACCGAGCTGCTGCTGCCTCACCCTGGCGTGGGTGAACTGCGGCTGCTTGCGCCGGTGCTGGCGCGGCTGCAGCAGGAGTGCCCTGACGAGCCGGCCGGCCGCTGCGTGATGTGGTTCGACCCGCCGGCGCTTCCCTGCCCCTGGGCGATCGAGGAGCTCGGCCTCGTTGCAGCGCAGATGGTGCTGGTGCGCTCGGGCTTCGGCCAGGGGCCAGGTTCAGGCTCGCCTCGGAGCGGGGTGTCGGGTCCTGGCCGACAGCGTGTTCGGCAGCTTCCTGTGCTGTGGGCGCTGGAACACGCGCTGAAGAGCGGCCATGCAGGCGCCGTGCTGGCGTGGTTGCCGGCGCGTCTGCCGACCGATGCCCTGCGCCGCCTGCAGCTGGCAGTGCAGGCGCACGCGGGACCGGCATTCGTGTTGCGCGGCGACGAAGCGGCGCGCCAGGCGAGCCCGGCTCCGCTGCGCCTGCAGCTCTGCGCTGCCGCACCCGACTGGCTGCGCGTGCATGTGCTCAAGCGGCGCGGCCCCCCTCCGTCTCATCCTCTGCTGCTGCAGTTGCAGCCGGTGCTTGCTGCGCCGGCGCAGGCTCGCGCGCTTGCCGGCACGGTGGCCGACAAGGTCGAAGGGGTTGCCTTGGCGGGTGCCTGGCCGGCGCAGGCAGGATGGGAGGTCGTGGCAGCGCCGCCGTTCCCGCTGCCGCAACGGCCTCAGCCGCCACAGCAGCCGCAGCAACCGCAAGGGTCGTGGGCGTGATGCCTGACCGGCCTGTCATGCCGCTGTGCCACTGCCGCCCTCTTCGCGCTCCTCTTCCGGTTCCCGCCCATGTTGTGGCTGGCCCTGCATCTGCCGCTGCTCTCGCTGGAGGCCTTCTGCGCCACGCTGCCGCCCGGGGCAGCGCAGGGCCCGGTGGCGCTGCTGGCCGAGCACCGCATCACGGCCGTCAACGCCGCTGCGGCGGCGCGCGGCGTGCGTGCGGGCATGAAACGCGCCACCGCGCTGGCACTCGCCCGCGAGCTGCTGCTTGGCGAAGCCGACGCCGCGCGTGACGCCGCGGCGCTGCAGGCCGTGGCCTTCACCGCGCTCGCCTTCACGCCCGCCGTCGCGCTGCACGACGGCCAGCCCTGCGTGCTGATGGAGGTCCGCGCGAGCTTGAGGCTGTACGGAGGCGTGGCGCAGCTCGTAGAGCAGCTGCGCGCGGCGCTGGCGCCTCTGGCACACCGCGTGCGCATCGCTGCGGCGCCCACGGCACTCGGTGCGGCCCTGCTGGCGCGCTGGGGGAAGGGCGCGGCGGCCAGCGCGTCCTTCGACCCGGTGCTCGGCCCGCACGCCACCCGCCTGCCCGCGCTCGTTCAGCTGCTTGCCGCCGCGCCGGTGTGGCTGCTCGGTCCCGGGCGCGAGCACTGGGAAGCCCTGCAGGGCATGGGCCTGCACACGCTGGCCGACCTGCGCGACCTGCCTCGTGCCGGCCTGGCGCGCCGCTTCGGCGAAGGGCTGCTCGACGAGCTCGACCGCGCCTTCGGCCGCGCGCCTGACCCGCGGCGCTGGATCGAGCTGCCAGCCGCCTTCGAGGCGAGGCTCGAGCTGCACCAGCGTGCCGACCATGCCGAGCAGGTGCTCGTGGCCGCCTCCGTGCTGCTGGCGCGCCTCGTCGCGTGGGCCGGCGCGCGGCAGGTGCGCATCGCCGCCTTCACGCTGTCGATGCAGCACGAGCCACGCCACCGCGAAAGAGGCGGCACGCCGCCGGCCACCGTGTTGCGCATCGAGCTGGCCGAACCGGCGCTCGACCCGGCGCACCTGCAGCTGCTGCTGCGCGAACGCCTGGCACACGTGCAGCTCGCCGCGCCGACGCTGGAGCTGCACCTGCGCTGCCGCGACACCGTGGCTTGCGCGCCGCCCAACGCCGAGCTGTTTCCCACGCGCGGCAGCGAGTCGCTGGGCCTGGCGCGCCTGCTCGAGCGCTTGCGCGCGCGCCTGGGCGATGCACAGGTGCAGCGGCTCGAGCCTGTCGCCGACCACCGACCCGAGCGCGCCAGCCGCAGCCTGCCTGCGCTGTCCGGCAGCGCGGCGGTGGCGCGTTCGGCTGCGCCGCTGGCAGGCAGGCGCCCTCAGCGCGCCGAGCGTGCCGGCAGGTCGGACACCGCCGGAGCGAGCCCGCGCGAAGGCCGGGCGCTGCCGCTGCATCGCAAGGTTCCTCCCAAAGACCGGGCGCTGCCGCTGCATCGCCCGGTGTGGCTCCTGCCCGAGCCGCTGCCGCTGCCCGAGCGCCACGGCCTGCCGCTGCTGGAAGGCCAGCCGTTGCAGCTGGTGAGAGGCCCCGAGCGCATCGAGGCCGGCTGGTGGGACGGCGAACCCGCAGCGCGCGACTACTTCATCGCGCTGGCCGCCGACGGCTCGCTGGTGTGGGTGTGGCGCCAACGCCTGCCCTCTGCGGCCGGGCCAGGAGGTGGGGGCGCAGCCGCGACGACTGACGTGCAGTGGATGCTGCAAGGGAGGTTTGCATGAAGGAAAGGAGACTCGCATGAAGACCCGTGCCGCCCGTGCTCCGGTTCCCTCGCCCGCCTCGCCGTCCGCCTCACCTGCCGGCGCGCGCCGCGGCCCGCGCCGCCCCATGACCCACGACGCTCTGAGCGGGCTGCGCAACATCGGGCCGGCGATGCGCGCCGACCTCGCGCTGCTGGGCGTCGACACGCTCGAGCAGCTTGCCGCCTGCGAGCCCGATGCGCTCTACGCGGCGCTGCAGGCGCGCACCGGCCGGCGGCAGGATCCCTGCGTGTGGGACGTCTTCGCCGCCGTCATCCATCAGGCGCGCACCGGCGAGGCACTCGACTGGTGGGCGTTCACGCCGGTGCGCAAGCGGCTGCAGGCCGCGGGCCGCTTCCCTCCGTCCGCGCCGCCGTCCGCGCCCGCCTCCGCGCCGCCGTCGCACCACCGTGCCTGAGGCGCGCCGGGGAGCGTGGCCGGAGCATCGCCGTCACGCACCGCCGGGCATCACTGCAACGTCGCCCGGAGCCGGGCCAGGGGGCCCTTGAAACGCCCGCGGCCGCCCGCATTTCGCGCGCGCCCGGGCTTTCGTGGCCACGGGATTCGCGCACGCGGGCCGGCGGGCGTCGCCGCGCCGCGAGCCTGCGCGCGACCTTGACATCGGGACTGGCAACCATGATCGATGCACAGCAGCTGTGCAGGCGCTACGGCGACCTGGTGGCCGTGGACGACGTGAGCTTCCACATCGGCCGCGGCGAGATCGTCGGCTTGCTCGGGCACAACGGCGCCGGCAAGACGACGATCATGAAGATGATGACCGGCTACCTCGAGCCGACTTCGGGCCGCGTGCTGATCGACGGCGAGGAGGTGCGGCCGGAGTCCGCGGCGACGCGGCGGCGCATCGGCTACCTGCCGGAGAACTGCCCGGTGTGGCCCGAGATGACGGTGCTGGAGTACCTGGACTACCAGGCGGCGCTGCACGGCGTGCCGGCGCACGAGCGCGACGGCGCAGTGGCGCGCGCCGTGCGCCGCACCGAGCTCGGCAGCCGGGCCACGGCGCAGATCGGCATGCTGTCGCGCGGATACCGGCAGCGCGTCGGCGTGGCGCAGGCGCTGCTGCATGCGCCGGACATCCTGATCCTCGACGAGCCCACCAACGGGCTCGATCCGACGCAGATCCGGCACATGCGCGACCTCATCCGCGAGCTCGCCGCCCACGCCACCGTCATCGTCTCCACGCACATCCTGCAGGAGGTGCAGGCGGTGTGCCAGCGCGCGCTCATCATGCGCGGCGGCCGCCTCGTCGTCGACGCGCGGCTGGCCGATCTGGCGCACGACGACGGGCTGCGGCTCACCGTGGCCGGCGACGCCCGCGCCGTGCTGGCCGGCGTGCACGGCGTGCAGGCCGTGCAGGAACTCGGCCCCGAGCCGGGCGCCGACGCGGGCCGCGAGCCCGGTGCGGCAGCCGCGCCCGCCGGGCTGCGCCACTACCACGTGCAGGCCGAGCGCACGCTGGCGCCGCAGCTCGTGCAGGCCCTGGCGCGCGCCGGCCTGCCGCTGCACGCGCTGCAGCCCGCGCGGCAGGACCTGGAGACCGTCTTCGCCCGCGTCAACGAGGCGCCGGCGCATGCCGGCGCCGTGCCCGCCCACGAAGCCGCATCGGCGGCCCCCGCGGCCGCCGCCGTGAAGGAGGTGGCCGATGCCTGAACCCGCCCTCGGGCGCAAGCTCGCGCCGTGGCCCACGGCGCTGCGCGTGGCGCGCAAGGAGTTCCGCGCCTTCTTCGCCTCGCCCGCGGCCTACCTATTCCTCGGCGCCTTCTTGGCCGCGGTGCTGTTCGCCTTCTTCTGGATCGACACCTTCTTCGCGCGCAACATCGCCGACGCGCGGCCGCTGTTCCGCTGGCTGCCGCTGCTGCTCGTCTTCCTCGTCGCGGCGCTGACGATGCGCTCGTGGAGCGACGAGCGGCGCATGGGCACGCTGGAGAGCCTGCTCACCGCGCCGGTGGCGCCGTGGTCGCTGGTGCTGGGCAAGTTCCTCGCCGTGCTGGCGCTGGTGGCGCTGGCGCTCCTGCTGACGCTGCCGCTGCCGCTGACGGTGGCGCTGCTCGGGCCGCTGGACTGGGGCCCGGTGGCTGGCGGCTACGTCGCCACGCTGCTGCTGGCCGCCGCCTACGCGGCCATCGGCCTGGCAGTGAGCGCGCGCAGCGACAACCCCATCATCGCCCTCATCGGCACGGTGGTGGTGTGCGCGCTGCTGCACTTCGTGGGCTCGCCCGTGCTGACCTCGCTCGTGGGCCAGCCGATGGGCCGCTGGCTCGAGGCGCTGGGCACCGGCGCGCGCTTCGAGGCCATCACGCGCGGCGTGCTCGACCTGCGCGACCTGGCCTACTTCGCGACGCTCGCCGGCCTGTTCCTCGTGCTCAACGTCTACAGCCTGGAGCGGCTGCGCTGGGCCGGCAACCCCGCGAGCCCTCGCCACCATGCGCGCACGGCGCTCGCGGCGCTGCTGGCGGCCAACCTCGCGGCGGTGAACCTGTGGCTGGCCGCCGTGCCGTGGCTGCGGCTGGACCTGACGGCCGAGCGCGGCTTCACTCTCTCGCCGGCCACGCGCACGCAGCTGCAGGGGCTGCGCGAGCCGCTGGTCATCCGCGGCTACTTCTCGGCCCGCACGCACCCGTACCTGGCGCCGCTCGTGCCGCGCCTGCAGGACCTCCTGCGCGAGTACGCCGCGGCGGCCGGTCCGCGCGCGCGGGTGGAGATCGTCGACCCGACGCGCGACCGCGCCGCCGAGGAGGAGGCCGCGAGCCGCTACGGCGTGCGCCCGGTGCCGTTCCAGACCGCCGACCGCTACCAGGCCGCGGTGGTGAGCTCGTACTTCGACGTCGTCGTGAGCTACGGCGACCAGGTGGAGAAGCTCGGCTTCCGCGACCTGATCGAGGTGAAGGGCCGCGGCGAGGAGGCGCTCACCGTCGTGCTGAAGAACCCCGAGTACGCGATCACGCGCGCCATCCGCAAGGCCGTGGGCGCGTACCAGGCCGGCGGCAATGCGTTCCAGACGCTCGCGCGGCCTGTCACGTTCAGGGGTTACGTCTCGCCCGACGCGCGGCTGCCCGCGCCGCTGCGCCGGCTGCGCGCCGAGCTGCAGGCGGTGCTCGACGAGCAGCGCGGCAAGAGCGGCGGCAAGCTCGAGGTGCGCTTCGCCGACCCCGACGCCGACGGCGGTGCCCTCGCGCGCGAGCTGCGCCAGAAGTACGGCCTCGCGCCGCAGATCGCGAGCCTTGCGGACCCGCAGCCGTTCTGGTTCACGATGCTGCTGGACGACGGCGCCGAGCTCGTGCAGGTGCCGCTTCCCGACACGCTGGACCGGCCCGCGCTCGAGCGCACGCTGCAGTCGGCGCTCAAGCGCATGGCGCCGGGTTTCCTGAGGACGGTGGGGCTGGTGTCGCCACCGGCCACGCCCGCGCTGCCCGGCATGCCGCCGGGCATGGCGCCGCCCGGCCCGAGCTACCAGCGGCTGGAGCAGGTGCTGGGCGAGGGCACGCGGCTGCGCTACGCCGACCTCGCCGACGGCCGCGTGCCCGACGACGTGGACCTGCTGCTCGTGGCCGCGCCGCGCGCGCTCACCGACCGGCAGCGCTTCGCGATCGACCAGTTCCTGATGCGCGGCGGCCCCGTCGTGCTCGCGACATCGCCCTTCGACGTGCGCATGGGCTCGGGCATCGACGCGGTGAAGCAGGCCTCGGGCCTGGAGGAGTGGCTGGCCGGCTTCGGCGTCACGATCGACGAGGCGATGGTGGTCGATCCGCGCAGCGCCGCGCTGCCCGTGCCCGTGGAGCGCACGCTTGGCGGCCTGCCCGTGCGCGAGATCCGGCTGCTGAAGTACCCGCACTTCGCCGACCTGCGCGGCGAGTCGCTCGACGGCGACAGCCCCATCACGCGCTCGCTGCAGCAGCTGACGCTGAACTGGGCCTCGCCGGTCAGGGTCGACCCGGCCAAGGCGCAGGGGCTCGCGGTGACCGAGCTGTTGCGCAGCTCGGCCGGCAGCCGGCTGTCGAAGGACCTGCAGCTCGTGCCCGACACGCGCGGTCAGCCGCCGCTCGGCTTCAAGCTCGAGGGCGAGGCGGCGCCGCGGCCGCTCGCGGTGGCGCTGCAGGGGCGCTTCACGTCGTTCTACAAGGGCAAGCCCTCGCCGCTGGCGGCGGCCGGGCCGGCCGCCTCGGCCCGCGGGGCCGCGGCGTCGGCGCCCGCAGCGGCCGAGGACAGCCGGCCCACGAGCGTCATCGAGCAGTCGCCGGCCACGGCGCGGCTCGTGCTGGTGGCCAGCAACACGTTCGCTTCCGACCTCGCGATCGACCTCGCGTCGCAGGGGCTGCAGACGCTGTACACGAAGCCGCTGGAGTTCCTGCAGAACACGATCGACTGGGCGCTCGAGGACCCGGCGCTGCTCGAGCTGCGCGGGCGCACGCAGCTCGCGCGCACGCTCGAGGCACTGCCCGAAGGCGCGCAGCGCCGCTGGGAGATGGGCAACTACCTGGCCGCGCTGGCGGCGCTGGCCGCGGTGTGGGGCTGGCGGCGCTGGGTGCGCCGCGCCGACGACCGCCGCGCGCAGCTCGTGCTGCAGGCGGCATGACGAGGAGGCCGATGCGATGACCACCCTCGCGATGAAGACGAACGCGCCGCTGCGCGGCCTGGCGCTGCTGCTGGCGGCGCAGCTGGCGCTGGCCGCGGCCCTGGCCTGGTGGCAGGGGCGCACGAGCGGCGGCGGCGAGCCGCGCGCGCTCTTCACGTTCGACGTGGTGGCCGTGCAGCGGCTGGTGATCGAGGGCCCGGACAACGCGCGCGTCGAGCTGCGGCGGCGCGGCGCGGGCGCAGAGGCCGCCTGGGTCGTCGCCGATGCCGGCGACTTCCCGGCCGATGCGGCGCGCGTGCGCCAAGTGATCGACAAGCTGCACGGCCTGAAGGCCGGCGACCCGGTGGCCACGAGCGCCGAGGCGATCGAACGCTTCAAGGTCGCCGACCAGGGCTTCGAGCGCCGCGTGCAGGCCGAAGTGGCCCAAGGGGCCCAAGAGGCCCAAGGGGCCCAAGGGGCCGGCGGCAAGGTGGTGGCCACGCTGCTGCTCGGCACTTCGCAGGGCGCACGCCGCACGCACGCGCGCAAGGCCGGCGAAGCGGCCGTGCTGAGCGTGGACTGGCCGACCTACGACCTGCCGGCCAAGCCCGACGAATGGCTCGACAAGAACGCGCTGCGCGTGCCGCGGGCCGAGATCGACGCGATCGAGATCGACGGGCTGCGCCTGGCGCGCGCCGCAGTGGCACCGGCCGCGGGGGCTGCGGCTTCGGCCGTGGCCGACCCGGCGGCGGCGGCCAGCGGGACGGCGGCCGATGGCGCGGGCAGTGCCCCGGCGGCGGGTGCTGCCACGCACTCCGCTGCCGGCGCCGCGTGGCAGGCGAGCGGGCTGCCCGCAGGCGCAAGCTCGACGGCGCCGCCGAGCGGCGCGCAGGCGATCGCCGAGCTCGGCTTCACGGGCCTGCGCGGCCGCGACGAAGCGGCGCGCGCCGGGGCCTGGGCGAGCCGAGCGCCTGGCACGTCGGTCGCCGCGCCGGCGACGCTCGACCACCGCGTCGCCTTCGAGATGGCCCCGGTGGGGCTCGTCATCTCCCGCGAGCGGCTGATGGTCGACGTCAACCGCGAGCTGCTGAAGATGTTCGGCGCCACGCGCGAGATGCTGGTGGGCCGCAGCTTCGAGCTGCTCTACCCCACGGCGGTGGAGTTCGAGCGCACCGGCGCGCGCATCGCCGAGCGCATCGGCGCGCAGCTCGACGGCGAAGGCCGCTACAGCGACGAACGGGTGATGAAGCGCCTGGGTCCCTTCGGCGGCGCGGTGGCCGGCGAGCTCTTCTGGTGCCATGTCTCCGGCCGCGCGCTCGACCCCGATCAGCCGCATGCGCAAGGCATCTGGGCCTTCGAGGATCTCTCGTCGCAGCGTGTCCTGCGCGTCGAGTTCACGCCACGCGAGCGCGAGATCGCCGCGCTGCTGATCGAGGGCCTCACCAGCAAGGGCATCGGCCGGCGCCTGGCGGTGAGCCCGCGCACGGTCGACGTGTACCGCGCACGGCTGATGCGCAAGACCGGCGCGGCGACCACACCGGAGCTGGTGCACAAGCTGCTCGCCGGGCGCGCCTGAGCATTCCAGGCCCGCGACTGCGCCCGGCGTTCGCGAAGAAGCGGTGGGCGCCGCACGATTCGGGCGCGCCGGGCCGATGCCGTGGGGCCACTCAGGGCATGGCACCCGAACACACGACGAAGGTCCAAGCGAACGTCACCGCCGCCGCCGCGCCTCGGGTGCCACGCCCTGAGCGGCCCCACGGCATCGGCCCTCGACGTACGTGGGTGGCGCCCGGGCGGGCGGGGACTCGCAGCGCCGTGCCGCCGTTCGAGTGTTCGCGCGTCAAGACCACGAGCGCCTCGGACTTGCGCGCCGCGAGTCCGCACGAAGCAAGGTTCAGCTTCTCGCGAGAGCAGCGCCGTCGCCGTCACAGCGCCCACAGGCGCGGTTCGTTCGCGCCGAGGCCCCACACGGCGCGGCGCCAGTGGCCGCGCACGTCGCGCAGCAGCCGCGCGAGCGGCTGCACGTCGTGCGCCAGCGCCCGCAGCAGCAGCAATCGGCCCTGCAGCAGCGTCGCGCCGGCGAGCATCGGCTCGCTGCCGGGCACACCGCCGTGCACCTGGGCGGACCTCTCGCCCGGCAGGGTGCTCGTGGCCGCGTCGATCGCCTGCCGGGCCGCGGCAAGCGCATGCTCGGCCACCTGCGGCGACAAAGCCTCGGCCGCCGCGAGCAGCAGCGTGCCGAGCACGTGCCGACCTGCCAGCCCGCAGGGTCCGTCGAGCAGCGCCGCGTCGGCTGCGTCGATGACGCCGCGCTCGCGCCACAGTCCCTCGATGGCCAGCTGCTGCACGAACCGCCCCTGCGCGAAGGGGCGCCCCGCCGCACCGAGGCCGAGCGCCAGCACCTCCGTCGCCATCAGCGAAGCGCGCGGCGAGAGCTGCACCTGCCAGGCGTTGCGCGCGTCGCAGCCGTCGTAGGCCAGCGTCTCCTGCGGCAACCACTCGAGCCGCGCCCCTTCGGCCACCTTCGCCTGCATCACCTGCGCCGCCTCGCCCGCGACGCTGCGGTAGAAGCGGCTCGCCGCCGGGGTCGTGACGAGCAGATGCGCACCGGCCTCGACCTGCAGTTCCACGTCGAGCCGGTCGCCGCCGACGAGCCCGCCCGGCGGGTGCAGCAACACCGCGTGCGCGATGCCCGGCCCCTCGGGGTGCAGCGCCTTCAGCAGCCGAAGGGGCCCTTCGTGCGCTGCGTGCACGCGCGTGGCCGGCCCGTCGCGCCAGACGCGCAGCGCCAGCCGCGCGGCCCAGCCGGGGCGCGCCGGGGCCGCTGCGGCCGGCACCGCCATCGCGTCGTCACGCCTCAACGAGCAGGCCCTTGCGCTCGATGAAGCGCACCACCTCCGCCAGCCCTTCGCGCGTCTTCAGGTTCGTCATCACCCACGGGCGGTTGGGGCGCATGCGCTCGGTGTCGGCGCGCATCACGTCGAGGCTGGCGCCGACGTGCGGCGCGAGGTCGGTCTTGTTGATGACGAAGAGGTCGCTCTTCGTGATGCCGGGGCCGCCCTTCCTCGGAATCTTCTCGCCGGCGGCGACGTCGATGACGTAGATCGTCAGGTCCGAGAGCTCCGGGCTGAAGGTCGCGGCCAGGTTGTCGCCGCCGCTCTCTATGAACACGATGTCGGCGTCCGGGAACTTCTCGAGCATCCGGTCCACCGCCTCGAGGTTGATCGAGGCGTCCTCGCGGATCGCCGTGTGCGGGCAGCCGCCCGTCTCCACGCCCATGATGCGCTCGGCCGGCAACGCGCCGGCCACCGTGAGCAGCCGCTGGTCCTCCTTCGTGTAGATGTCGTTCGTGACGACGACCAGGTCCCAGCGCTCGCGCATCGCCTTGCACAGCATCTCGACCAGTGTCGTCTTGCCCGAGCCGACGGGCCCGCCGACGCCCACGCGCAGCGGCGGCAGCTTCTTCGTGCGATGGGCGATGTGATGCAGCTGCGTGTTCATGATCTCGTCAGGAGCGGAAGAGCCGCGAATACTGGACCTCGTGCCGTGCACTGGCAATCGCCAGCCGCGGCGCGAAGGCCACCGGTTCGTCGGCCGCCAGCGCCGTGCTCACGGCGCCGGGAATCACGTCCACCAGGCGCGCCAGCAGCCGCTGCCCGGCGCTCTGGCCGAGCGGGACGGCGCGCACGGCCGCCTGCACGAGGTTCTCGGCCCAGCCGAAGGCGGCGGCGGCGAGCGCGTCGTCCAGCGGCGCGTCGCGCCACGCGGCCACGCACCCCAGAACCACCGGCCAGGTCGGCGCAGGCTGCAGGGAACGCAGCACCGCCAAGGTGGGGCAGGGCGACGCCGGCGCGGCGGGGGCGTCGCCTTGCAGCGACTCGATCCACGCGACCAGGCTGCGCCCCATCTGCTGCGCCTGCGCCAGCGGCTCGGCGGCTTCGCGCGTCTCGCACACCCAGCGGTTGAGCTCGGCGAGCGCCTCTGCGTCGCCGCTGTCGCCACGATGGGCCGCCGCGAAGGCGCGCGCCATCACCGGCAGCTCCGAGCGCGCCACCACCAGCGCGAGCTGGTTGACGAGCCACTCGCGCGCGCTCGCCTCGTCGTGCACCGTGCCTTCGTGCACCGCCCACTCCAGGCCCTCGGAGTAGCTGAACGCGCCCACCGGCAGGGCGGGCGAGGCGAGCCACAGCAGGTGCAGCAGCACACGCGACATCACAGCACCCGGCAAGCCGTTGGACGAGCGTCCGCCCGGCCTCTCAGAACAGGAAGTACCGCTGCGCCATCGGCAGCTCCGTGGCCGGCTCGCAGCCGAGCAGGATGCCGTCGGCGCGCACCTCGTAGGTCTGGGCGTCGATCTCCATGCGCGGCGTGTAGGCGTTCAGCACCATGTCGGCTTTCTTCACCGTGCGGCAGCCGCGCACGGCGCTCACCGTCTTCTGCAGCTTCAGCCGTTGAGCGACGCTCGCGGCCACCGCCGCCTGGCTCATGAACGTGAGCGAGCCGCGCGCCACCGCGCCGCCGTAGCTGCCGAACATCGGCCGGTAGTGCACCGGCTGCGGCGTCGGGATGCTGGCGTTGGCGTCGCCCATCGCCGCCAGCGCGATGAAGCCGCCCTTCAGCACCAGGCTCGGCTTGACGCCGAAGAGCGCCGGCTTCCACAGCACGAGGTCGGCCCACTTGCCCACCTCGATGCTGCCGACCTCGTGCGCCAGGCCGTTGGCCAGCGCCGGGTTGATGCCGATCTTGGCGACGTAGCGCTTGACGCGCGCGTTGTCGTTGTGCGGCCCGTCCCCCGGCAGCGCACCGCGCTGCACCTTCATCTTGTGCGCCGTCTGCCAGGTGCGGATGATGACTTCGCCGACGCGGCCCATCGCCTGGCTGTCGCTGCTCATCATGCTGATGGCGCCCAGGTCGTGCAGCACGTCCTCGGCGGCGATCGTCTCCTTGCGGATGCGGCTCTCGGCGAAGGCCAGGTCCTCGGCGATCGACGCATCGAGGTGGTGGCAGACCATCAGCATGTCCAGGTGCTCGTCCACCGTGTTGGCGGTGTACGGCATCGTCGGGTTGGTGGAGGAGGGCAGGAAGTTCGCCTCGCCCACCACGCGCAGGATGTCCGGCGCGTGCCCGCCGCCGGCGCCTTCGGTGTGGAAGGCGCACAGCGTGCGGCCCTTCGTCGCGGCGATCGTGTCCTCGACGAAGCCCGATTCGTTCAGCGTGTCGGAGTGGATCGACACCTGCGTGTCGGTGGCTTCGGCCACGCCCAGGCACGTGTCGATGGCCGACGGCGTGGTGCCCCAGTCCTCGTGCAGCTTCAGGCCGACGGCGCCGGCTTCGACCTGCTGCATCAGCGCCTGCGGCCGCGATGCGTTGCCCTTGCCGAGGAAGCCCAGGTTCATCGGGAAGGCGTCGGCGGCGCGCAGCATCTGCGCCAGGTTCGCCGGCCCCGGCGTGCAGGTGGTGGCGAGCGTGCCGGTGGCCGGGCCCGTGCCGCCGCCGAACATCGTCGTCACGCCGCTGGCCAGCGCCTCGTCGATCTGCTGCGGGCAGATGAAGTGGATGTGCGAATCGATGGCGCCGGCGGTGACGATCATGCCCTCGCCCGCGATGACCTCGGTGCCCGGGCCGATGACGATGTCCACGCCCGGCTGCACGTCGGGGTTGCCGGCCTTGCCGATGGCGGCGATGCGGCAGCCGCGGATGCCGATGTCGGCCTTGACGATGCCCCAGTGGTCGACGATGACGGCGTTGGTGACGACGGTGTCCACGGCGTCGTCGGCGCCCGGGCCGTTGGCGCGCTGGCTCTGGCCCATGCCGTCGCGGATGGTCTTGCCGCCGCCGAACTTCACTTCTTCGCCGTAGCCGCCGGCCTTCAGCGTGTGGTCCTCTTCGACCTCGATGACGAGCGCGGTGTCCGCGAGGCGCAGCCGGTCGCCGACCGTGGGGCCGTACATCTCGGCGTAGGCGCGGCGGCCGATCTTCGCCATGTCAGTCGCTCCAGCGCGCGCCGCGCGAACGGCGATCCATGAATCTCGACACGATCGAGGTCGTGGCGCGCCAAGGCCGCCGGGTGGTCGCCTCCGCGAATGTCCTCTTTCGAGCGACCAGCTTCGCTGGGCGCTCGAATGCCCCCTTGATTTCGCTACGCCGACCACCCGCCGTCCTTGGCGTGGCACCGTGGTTTGTCTTCGATGGTGCGCCACTGCCGGTGCCGGATCGGGCCGGCGGGGTGCCCTGCGCAGCGAAATCAAGGGGGCGTTCGGGGGCCCTGCGCAGCTTGCGGAGCAGGGCCGCCGAAAGAGGACATTCGCGGAGCAGGGCACCCCGCCGGCCCGATCCCGCCACCACCTGCACAGGTTTCATCTCAGAGGTCCCCCTGCACTTGCGCACGGAAGCCGAACACGCGCCGCGCGCCGGCGAAGGCGACGAGCTCGACGGTGCGCGCCTGCCCCGGCTCGAAGCGCACCGCGGTGCCGCTCGGGATGTTCAGGCGCATGCCGCGGGCGGCGGTGCGGTCGAAGTCGAGCGCGGCGTTCGTCTCGGCGAAGTGGTAGTGCGAACCGACCTGGATCGGGCGCTCGCCGGTATTGGCCACGCGCAGCGTCAGCGTCGTGCAGCCGGGGTTGAGCTCATGCTCGCCTGCGGCGGGCAGCAGTTCGCCGGGGATCACGGGTGGCCCGTCGGGTTCAGCGGCGGCCGCGCAGCCACAGCCACGCGAGCCCGCCCGCCACGGCGGCGGCCAGTGCACCGAGCGCGACGAGGCCGAACCACTCGGCCTCGTGCAGGTGCAGCGGCGGCGCGCCGTGCCCGGGATGGGCCAGCGCCGGTGCGGCGGCGACAGCGGCAAGCAGGGCGGCGGTCAGCGTCGTCTTCATCGGTCCTTTCTCGCTCGGGCGGGGTTCAGGCGATCGGGTGGTGCACGGTGACGAGCTTCGTGCCATCGGGGAACGTGGCCTCGACCTGGATCTCGGGGATCATCTCCGGCACACCTTCCATCACGTCGGCGCGGGTGAGCACCTGCTGGCCTTCGCTCATCAGCTGCGCCACCGTCTTGCCGTCGCGCGCGCCTTCGAGGATGGCGGCGCTGATGAAGGCCACCGCTTCCGGGTAGTTGAGCTTCAGCCCGCGCGCGCGCCGGCGCTCGGCCAGAAGGGCGGCGGTGAAGACGAGCAGCTTGTCCTTCTCGCGCGGAGTCAGTTCCATCTCGGGGGGCCAGCAGCAAGGGCGATGCCAGCGCGCATTCTGCGGCGCCGGCAACGGGGCGCACCAAGCGCAAACCCGGGCGCCTCGCTTTGGGGCGCGGCGTCACCGCGCTGGGGCCGTGCGTTTGCGGGCCGCGCCCTTGCGCGGCGCCTCGCGCCGTGACGTTGCCGCCTGGCGAGGTCGCTGCAGTTCCTCCCAGGTGTACGCGCGCCAGGTGTCGGCGCCGTCGAAGAGGCGGATGCGCACGTCGCCGATGGCGTGCGGATCGAAGTTGCGGATGTTCACGCCCATGCGCGGGTGCTTGGCCGGGTCCAGCGGCTCCCAGTGTGTCGTGCAGCCGCAGGTGCGGCAACGCACGGTGCGCAGCGTGCGGTCGCCCTGGATGTACTCCTCGGTGTTCTCCGGGTGGCCCGCGAACGCCACCGTGCCCACGTCGTAGTAGGCCCACAGCGCGCCCAGCCGCCGGCAGATCGAGCAGTTGCAGTTGGTGATCTCGGCCGGGCGGTGCGGGATGCGGATGCGCACGGCGCCGCAGTGGCAGGTGCCTTCGAGCATGGTGCTGTCTCCGAGCGTGATGAGGTAGCGCAGGCCTTCCGCGTGGCCGTAGACCGCACCCTTGTCGAAGCGCTCGACGAGGCGGCCGCCGTTGGCTTCGATGACGCGCTGCGACGCGATGTTGTCCGGGTCGGTCGTGATCTGCACTTCCGCGAGGCCCCGCGCGGCGGCCAGTTCGAGGGTCAGCGCCAGTGCACGCGTGGCGTGGCCGCGCCGCTGCTGCCACGGCACGACCGCGTAGCCGATGTGGCCCAGCACGTGCGGCGGCAGCGGCGAGCCGTCGGCGGTCCAGCGCAGGCCGACGCTGCCGACAAACCCGTCGGGTGCGTCGTCGGGCCCCAGCCACATCCAGCGGCGCAGGCCCGGAATGCGCGGCCGCGTGCTGCCGTCGGGCATCGTCACCGGCGGGCCTTTCGCCTCGGGGTCGTCCATCTGCGCGAGGAACGCCTGGGGGTCGCGCGCGATCTCCTCGAGCTGCTCGCGTGCCGCAGCGGCGCCGCGCACGTTGTCCGGGCTGTAGCCGCGCTCGAGCGCGGCGCGATAGGCCGCGAGGTGCACGGCCTGCGGCCGGACGAGGCGCAGCGGCGGCAGCGCCGGCGCCGCCGCGGCTGCGGGCGGCGGCTCGCTCACGTGACGGGCGCGAGCACGCGGCGCAGGAACCGCTCGACTTCGCGCAGCTCCTCGATGCACACCGAGTGCTCCATCGGGTAGTCGTGCCACTCCACCGGCTGGCCGAGCGCGGCCAGCGCCTCGTGCGAGGCCTGGCCGCGCGCCACGCCGACCACGGGGTCGCGTGTGCCGTGCGCCAGCAGCACGGGCGTCCGTGCGTTCGCCGTGTGGCGTTCGCCGGCGGTGGTGCCGGCCAGCGGCAGGTAGCCCGACATGCCGACGAGCCCGGCGAGCCGCTGCCCGTAGCGCAGCCCGGCCCCCAGCGTGATGGCGCAGCCCTGCGAGAAGCCGGCGAGCACGATGCGCGAGGCCGGGATGCCGCGCGCCACCTCGCGCTCGAGCAGCGCATGCACGGCGGCGAAGCTGGCGCGCAGGCCGGCTTCGTCCTCCGCGGCCGCGCCGGCCTTGGCGCCGAACTCGACGATGTCGTACCAGGCGCGCATGCGGTGGCCGCCGTTGGCCGTCACCGGCCGCACCGGCGCGCGCGGGAAGACGAAGCGCACCGGCCCGACGGCCGCCAGATCGAGCTCGTCGGCGAAGGGCAGGAAATCGGTGCCGTCGGCGCCCAGGCCGTGCAGGATGACGACGCTGGCGCGCGGCGGCTCGCCAGGGTGAAGCTCGAGCGTTTCGGGCGGGGTCATGCGGCGATGCTAGCGGCGATGCCGGTGGCGGGCGCGCCGCCGCCTCGCCGCTGCGTGCGTTCGGCCGGCGGCTCCCGGTCCGCGCGCGCGGTGCCGCAGAATCGCGCCCCGCCCCTGCGAACGCCCGGCACCGAGGCGAGAAGAGGAAGCACGCGATGAACGACGCCACGCCGAAGCCACCGATGCCCGACCGGCTGAGCACCGACCCGACGAGCCCGCACTACGTGGCCGCGGTGCTGGAGCACGATGTGGGCATCCGCTTCAACGACCGCGAGCGCCACGACGTGGCCGAGTACTGCATCAGCGAAGGCTGGGTGAGGGTGCCCTCGGGCAAGACCGTGGACCGCCGCGGCAACCCGCTGCTGATCAAGCTGAAGGGCAAGGTCGAGGCCTTCTACCGCCCGGCCGGCGGCGAAGGGGAGGGCTGATGGTGCGAGCGCCAGAGCCGGCACCCGCCGGCTTCCGCCTGCCGCGCCTGCTGCTGCCGCGGCCCGGGCTCGACCTGGCCAGGTGGGCCGTCATCGCCTGCGACCAGCACACCGCGGAGCCCGCCTACTGGCAGCAGGTCGAACAGGTGGTGGGTGATGCACCTTCGACGCTGCACCTGATCTTCCCCGAGGTGCACCTCGAAGCCGGCGACCGGGCGCAGCGCGTCGCGCGCATCCAGGCGACGATGCGGCGCTACCTGGCCGATGGGCTGCTCGTCGAGCACGCCGGCCCGGTGCTCGTCGAGCGCACGGTGGACGGCCGCACGCGGCGCGGCCTGATGCTCGAGCTCGACCTCGAGCACTACGACTTCTCGCCCCACTCGACGAGCCTCGTGCGCCCGACCGAAGGCACGATCGTCGCGCGCCTGGCCCCGCGCATCGAGGTGCGGCGCGGCGCCGAGCTCGAGCTGCCGCATGTCCTGGTGCTGATCGACGACCGCGAGGGCACGGTGATCGAGCCGATCGCCGCGGCGCGCGCGCAGCTGTCGCAGATGTACGAGACCGAGCTGATGATGGGCGGCGGCCACGTGGCAGGTTGCGCGGTGGACGCGCCGCGTGCCGCGGCCGTGGCGGCGGCGCTGGCGGCGCTGGGCACACCCGCGGCGATGGCGCGCCGGTACGGCATGCCGCCCGACACGCCGCCGATGCTCTTCGCCGTCGGCGACGGCAATCACTCGCTGGCCACGGCGAAGTCGATCTGGCAGCAGATGAAGGCCGAAGGCGCCTCTGCGGACCACCCGGCGCGCTTCGCGCTCGTCGAGGTGGAGAACATCCACGACGCGGCGCTGCACTTCGCGCCGATCCACCGGCTGCTGGTGGGCGTGCGGGCCGATGTGCGGGCCGCGCTGGCTGCGGCCTTCGGCCACCGCCTCGTGCTGGAGGAAGTGCCGAGCGCCGAGGCCATGCAGGCCCTGCTGCGGGCGGCCGAGGCCGACGCCGCGGGCGCGCCGGGCGCCGGATCGGCCGCTGCGACGAGGCCGATGCAGGCGTTCGGCCTGGTCGAGCCCGGCCCGCGCTTTGCGGTGGTGCGCATCGCCGAGCCGCCGGCGACGCTCGCCGTGGGCACCGTGCAGGCGTTCGCCGACGACTTCATCGCGCGGCGTGGCGCCTCGGACGTCGACTACGTGCACGGCGACGAGGCGCTCGTGCGCCTGGCGCAGCAGCCGGGCCAGGCCGGCTTCCACCTCCCCACCGTGGGCAAGGGCGAGCTGCTGAAGCGCGTGCTCGCCGAGGGCCCGCTGCCGCGCAAGACCTTCTCGATGGGCGAGGCGCACGAGAAGAGGTACTACGTCGAGGCGCGGCGGATCCGCTGAGCGCCCCTGCGCCCGAGGCGCGCGCATGCGAACCATCCGGCGCCGAGTGCCTGCGTCACGGCACAGTGCGCGCCCTCAGTAGTCGAGCCCCATTGCTGCCCGCACGTCCTTCATCGTCTGGCGCGCCACCGTGCGGGCGCGCTCGGTGCCGGTCTCGACGATCCAGTGCACCTTCTTCGGCTCGGCCATCAGCGCCGCGGCCCGCTCGCGCCACGGCTTCTGCTGCGCGACGACGGCGTCGATCACCGGCTGCTTGCAGTCCAGGCAGCCGATGCCCGCGCTCTTGCAGCCCTTGACCACCCAGTCCTTCGTCGCCTCGTCGCTGTAGGCGACGTGGAAATCCCACACCGGGCACTTGGCCGGGTCGCCGGGGTCGGTGCGGCGCACGCGGGCGGGGTCGGTGGCCATGCCGCGGATCTTCTTCGTCACCGTCTCTGCGTCGTCGCGCATCAGGATGGCGTTGCCGTAGCTCTTGCTCATCTTCGCGCCGTCCAGGCCGGGCAGGCGCAGCACCTCGGTGTGCAAGGCCTGCGGCTCGACGAGCACGCTGCGGCCGCTGCCCTTCAGGTGGCCGAGCAGGAGCTCGGTCTCGGTGTCGGTCCAGCCGGCGATCGCCGCGGCGTTGCGTCGCACCAGCGCCTCGCCCTTGGCCCACGCCTCGTGCGAGCCGGTCTCGCCGAAGGCCTTGCGCTGGCGCTCGTAGTAACGCTGGTCGTCCTTCGAGAGCTTCTCGAGCGCGGCGGCCACGTGGTCCTCGAAGCCGGCGCCACGGCCGTAGAGGTGGTTGAAGCGGCGCGCCACCTCGCGCGTGAGCTCGACGTGGCTCGCCTGGTCCTCGCCCACCGGCACGTAGGTGGCCTTGTAGATGAGGATGTCGGCCGCCTGCAGCAGCGGGTAGCCGAGGAAGCCGTAGGTCGCGAGGTCGCGGTCCTTCAGCTTCTCCATCTGGTCCTTGTAGGTCGGCACGCGCTCGAGCCAGCCGAGCGGCGTGCCCATGGCCAGCAGCGTGAAGAGCTCGGCGTGTTCGGGCAGGCGGCTTTGCAGGAAGATGGTACTGCGCTCGGGGTCGAGGCCCGCGGCGAGCCAGTCGATCACCATCTCGTAGACGCTCTGGCCGATGATCTCGCGTTCGTCGTAGTGCGTGGTCAGCGCGTGCCAGTCGGCGACGAAGAAGAAGCACTCGTGCTCGTCCTGCAGGCGCACCCAGTTCTTCAGCGCGCCGAGGTAGTGGCCGAGGTGCATGCTGCCGGTGGGGCGCATGCCGGAGAGGACGCGGGTTCGCATGGGGGCGCGATTCTACGAGGCGGGCCTGCTCGCAGCCGGGGCGATCGGCGGCGGCCGGGCCGCAGGCGGGGCGGCGCGACCGAGCTCGCTCGCCATGCGCCCGAAGAGCTCGATCCACTCCGCCGCCGGCACGCCGTAAAGGCGCCCGTTGCGCGCAATGACGACGCCGTTCGGGGGCGAGACGTAGATGAACTGGCCGTACTTGCCGTGCGCGTAGAAGTCGTGGCCGCCTTGCTGTAAGTCGCGCCGGCCCCACCAGAAGAGCTGGTAGTACTGCCCCGGCAGGCGATGGTCGAGCCTGGCCGCGCCGTCGGGGTGGGTGAGCCACTGCACCGAGCGTTCGCTCAGCACGCGCTGGCCGTCGGTGGCCACGCCGCGGTCGAGCATCAGCTGACCGAGGCGCGCGAAGTCGAGCGTGCGCGCGTTGACGCCGCTTTCCATCTTCTCGAAGCCGCTCGCCTCGCTGTCCAGGCTCCAGCTCGCGCCGGCCGCCATGCCGGCCGGCTGCCACAGGCGCCGCTCGAGATACTTCGCCACCGGCATGCCAGTGGCGCGTTCGAGCGCCAGCCCCACCAGCAGCGGGTGGTAGTTGCTGTAGAGCCAGTCCGGGCCCGGCTCGCTGGCGATCCGGGTGTGCTCGAGCGCGAGCGCGCGCAGGTCGGGCCAGTAGTAGGTCTTTGCATCGTCGCCGCTCGGCAGCCCGGTCTCGCGGTAGCGGATGCCCGTGCGCATGCCGAGCAGGTGGCGCAGAGTGAATCGCTCGAAGCGCGGATCGCGCCCGCGCAGCTCCGGCAGGCGCTTCGTCACCGGCTCGTCGAGGTCGAGCAGGCCGTCGTCGGCCGCGGCGACGACGAGAGTCGAGAGCACCGACTTGCCGGCGGAGAACGAGGTTGCGCGCTCGTCGCGCCGGTGGCCGTTGTAGTAGCCCTCGAAGAGCACGCGCCCGTGCTGCAGCGCCACCAGGCCCATCGTGTGCTGCCGTGCCATCCACGCATCGAGGTCCACGCCGGGTCTGGCCGCGGCGAAGGCCGCCCGGACGCGCGCCGTCTGCGGGTCGGCCGGCAGCTCGCGCGCGCCGGCCCGCGCGGCCACCTCGCGCGCCGGGAAGCGGAAGCGGTCGTCGACGTCGGACTCCAGCCACAGCGTCGTGCGGCGAACGTACTCGGTCGGATACACCACGAGCATGGCCAGCAGCAGCAGCGCCAGCAGGCCGAACAGGCCCGATGCCCCCAGCGCAAGCAGGCCGAAGGTGCGTCGAGCGATCGGATGCATCGTGCGTGTCGCGTTCGCCGGCCACGCCAGCGCCGCGATTCTGTCCAGGCGCGCTGGCTACACTGCTTGCGTGAAGTCAATCGTCGTGCTGATCTCGGGCCGCGGCTCCAACATGCAGGCCATCGTCGAGCACTGCGCGGCCGAGCAGTGGCCTGCGCGCGTCGCCGCCGTCATCGCCAACCGGCCCGACGCGGCGGGGCTGGCCTGGGCCGCGCAGCGGGGCATCGCCACCGCCGTGGTCGACCATCGGGCCCATGCCGGGCGCGCCGAGTTCGACCACGCGCTGGCCGCGGCGATCGACCGCCATTCGCCGCACCTCGTGCTGCTGGCCGGCTTCATGCGCATCCTGGGTGCCGACCTCGTGCGCCGCTACGAAGGGCGGATGATGAACATCCACCCGTCGCTGCTGCCGGCGTTCCCGGGCCTGCACACGCATCGGCGTGCCCTGGAGGCCGGCTGCAAGGTGACCGGTGCCACCGTGCACTTCGTGACACCCGAGCTCGACCACGGGCCGATCGTGA
This sequence comes from Rubrivivax sp., assembly GCA_026125665.1. Taxonomy (GTDB): domain Bacteria; phylum Pseudomonadota; class Gammaproteobacteria; order Burkholderiales; family Burkholderiaceae_C; genus Rubrivivax. The sequence continues at coordinate 26,770 of JAHCKS010000011.1, read as the reverse complement.
TGCAAAGCGTCGTGCCGGTTCGCGCCGGCGACGACGAGGCGACGCTGGCCGCGCGCGTGCTGGCAAGCGAGCACGTCATCTACCCGCTGGCCGTGCGCTGGTTCGTCGACGACGAGCTGCAGCGCGAAGGTGCGCTGGTGCGCCACAAGCGCGGCGCGTCGCAGCTGCTCGCCTGACCCGACACGCGAGCCGTCATGCATCCGGGCGCGCTGCTCGACCTGGCCACCGAGCTGCTGCGCGCGGTGCTGAAGCTCGACCAGCCGGCCGACGCGGTGCTGTCGGCGTTCTTCCGCCGGCATCGGGCGCTCGGCGCGCGGGAGCGCCACACGCTGGCCGAGACGACTTACACCTTGCTGCGGCAGCGGCTGCTGTTCCAGCACCTGGCCCAAAGCGGCAGCGGCGCACTCGAGCGCCGCCTCGCCATGCTGGCGTGGCAGGGGACCCCGCAGTTCCTGCGCGGGGCGATCGGGCCGCGCGAGCAGGCCTGGCTCGACGAAGTGACGAAGATCGATCGCACCGCCCTGCCAGAGAAGCTGCGCCACAACCTTCCGGACTGGCTGGCCGCCGCGCTGCGCGAGTCGCTGGGGCAGGCGTGCGCCGGCGAGTTCTGGCCGCTCGTCGAGGCGCTCGGCCAGCCGGCGTCGCTGGACCTGCGGGTCAACGTGCTGAAGTGCAAGCGCGACGAAGCCCGGGCGGCACTGGCCGAAGCGGGCATCTCCGCGGCGCCGACGCCCTATTCACCGTGGGGCCTGCGGGTCGAGGGCAAGCCGGCGCTGAACAAGGCGGCGCCCTTCCTCGACGGCCGCGTCGAAGTCCAGGACGAGGGCAGCCAGCTGCTGGCGTTGCTCACCGACGCCAGGCGCGGCGAGATGGTGGTGGACTTCTGCGCCGGCGCCGGCGGCAAGACGCTGGCGCTCGGCGCGTCGATGCGCAACACCGGGCGCCTGTACGCCTTCGACACGTCGGGTCACCGGCTGGCCGAGCTGAAGCCGCGCCTGGCGCGCAGCGGCCTGGCCAACGTGCATCCGGCGCAGATCGCGCACGAGCGCGACGAGCGCGTCAAGCGGCTGGCCGGCAAGATCGACCGCGTGCTCGTCGATGCGCCGTGCTCGGGGCTGGGGACGCTGCGCCGCAACCCCGACCTCAAGTGGCGGCAGTCGCCGAAGGCGGTGGCCGAACTGCAGGGCAGGCAGCGCGCCATCCTCGCCGGCGCGGCGCGCCTGCTGAAGCCCGGTGGCCGACTCGTCTATGCCACCTGCAGCCTGCTGGCGGCCGAGAACGAAGAGGTCGTGCAAGGCTTCGACGCCGAGATGGCCCGCGACTTCGAGCCGCTCGCGGCGGCCGAGTTGCTGCGCCAGGCGCAGGTGCCGAAGGCCGACGAGCTGGTGGCCGGTCCCTGGCTGCGCCTGTGGCCGCATCGGCATGGCACCGACGGCTTCTTCGCCGCGGCCTGGCGCCGGCGCGACTGAGGCCGCCGGACCCCAAGACCGCGGGCAGGGCGGCAGCGGCGAGGACCTTGACCCCCGGCAAATCGGGGGCGTTTTGCCTCGTTCCTCTCCGGATCAGCCGCAATGGCCGTGTCAGGCGCGCCGGTAGAATTGCCGGATCCGATTCTCAACTGCCGATCCTGCGGATCGGAACTCGATGGAACAACTCTGGCTCGCTGCCGACGCTCTCGTGGACTGGCTCGCCAACGGCCTCGTCGATTGGCCGTGGTGGGGCATCGTGCTCTTCACGCTGGCGACGACGCACGTGACGATCGCCTCGGTCACGATCTTCCTGCACCGTGCGCAGGCGCACCGGGCGCTCGAGCTGCACGCGCTGCCCTCGCACTTCTTCCGCCTGTGGCTGTGGCTGTTCACCGGCATGGTCACGAAGGAGTGGGTGGCCATCCACCGCAAGCACCACGCCAAGTGCGAGACCGAGGACGACCCGCACAGCCCGGTGACGCGCGGCATCCGCACCGTGCTGCTGCAGGGCAGCGAGCTGTACCGCGCCGAAGCCAAGGTGGCCGCGACGCTCGCCAAGTACGGCCACAACACGCCCGACGACTGGCTCGAGCGCCACGTCTACAGCCGCTACACGTGGCAGGGCGTGGGGCTGGCGCTCATCCTCGACCTCGTGCTGTTCGGCGCCGCCGGTGCCGCCGTGTGGGCGGTGCAGATGGCGTGGATCCCGGTCACCGCGGCCGGCATCATCAACGGGCTGGGCCACTGGTGGGGCTACCGCAACTTCGAGGCGCCCGACGCCTCGACGAACATCTCGCCGTGGGGCATCGTCATCGGCGGCGAGGAACTGCACAACAACCACCACACGTATCCCACGTCGGCCAAGCTGTCGGTGAAGCCCTACGAGTTCGACATCGGCTGGATGTACATCCGCGGCCTCGAGATGCTGGGGCTGGCCAAGGTGCGCAAGACGCCGCCGCGGCTGGCGCTCGGCGCCGTGAAGCCGGTGGCGGACAACCAGACGCTGGAGGCGCTGATCGCCAACCGCTACGAGGTGATGGCGCGTTATGCCGCCGAGATGAAACGCGCCGTCGTGGCCGAGATGCGGCACCTGAAGGCGCAGGGCATGCCGAATCCGGCCAGCTGGGCCAGCCTGCGTGCCGCCCGCCAGTGGCTGCACCGCGACGAGGACAAGATCCCGAAGCGTCTGAAGCCGCAGCTCGCACAGGTGCTGCACGTCAGCCCCAAGCTGGCCAAGCTCGTGGCCATGCGCGAGGAGTTGCGTTCGCTGTGGACGCGCACCAACGTGTCGGCCGAGCAGCTGGTGGCCGAGCTGCAGGCCTGGTGCCGTCGCGCCGAGGAGAGCGGTATCGCCGCGTTGCAGGAGTTCTCGTTCAAGCTGCGCGCGGCGCACGCCTGAGCCGGTTGCCGGGTGCTGCTGGCCCGGCGAGAAGCCGCCCAACAGAGAAAGGGCCCGCCGATTGCGGGCCCTTCTTCTTGCAGGCCCCGGGAAGTCCGGCGGGGCCTTGCTCGGCCCTCTCAGGCCTTCTTCGCCCAGGCCGAGCACCAGCCCTTGCCGGCCACCTTCTTCGTGCCGAAGAGCGGGCAGCCGGCGACGGCATCGGTGGCCTTGCCCTGGTACAGGGCGCAATTGAAGCAGGTCTGGCCGGCCGCGTACTGCTTGAACTTCGCCTTGTCGGCCTTCGTGGCGTCGGCCACGTAGCCGAGGGCCACGGCCTGCGGGTCCTTCTCGCTGACCATGTCGGCCTGCGCCGAGGCGGTGTGTGCGCCCAGCAAGGCGGCGCCCGCGACGGGCACGATCTGGATGAAGCGGCGGCGTGAGGTCATGCGTCAAAGCTCCGTGGTTGGAAGGAAGTCGGTCGCCGACGGGGGCCTGCGCCCGCCGGGCGGCAACACCGTCGTCAACGGGGCCCGGGCCGGCTGGGCCGACAGGGTTGCCGCCGACATGCCGACGCGCACCGTGGTCTGCGCGGCACGGGCATGACGCCATCCTGCGGCGCGGGCGCGGCGATGATAATCGCGCGCAACGGAGTGTCCTGGGAGTGCCTTGAGCCTGACTCCGCGCGTCGTGCTGTGGCTGGTCGGCGTCTGGTTGCTGGTTGCCGCTTTTGCACTGGGAGTGGCCGCGTGGCTGGCCGGTGATGCGCAGGCACGCCTGTGGGCCGAGCGCAACCGAGCCGAGGCAGCTGCGAGCGCGACCGCCCTGGCCCGCCTGCCTGCCGAGGGCGACTCGCGCCGGCAGTGGCTCGCGACGCGCTTCGCGCGCGGCGACCTGCAACTGCTGGCACTGCGCGGCGCGCCCCATGCCACGCTGGTGGAGCATCGCCGCGATGCCGCCTCCGCCGCGCCGGGCGACGTGCCGGCCTGGTTCGCCGCGCTGCTGCCCACGGCAGCCGAGGCGGCGGCTCCGTTGCCGGCACCCGTGGCGTCGGCAGAAGCCGCGCCGCTCGCGCCGCTCGCGCCGTCTGGTGCGGCCGGGCCTGGCGGCGCCGACGTGCCTTCGGTGCCCGCCGAAGCCACCGCGGCGGCGCCAGCCGCGCCCGCGGCGGCCGGGATCGGCCCATCACCCACCTTGCGCGTCGATGTGCTCGTGCAGGCACGGGCTGCCGACCTGCAGCGCCTGGCCTGGCAGGTCGTGCGCGGCGTCGCGCTGGCGTGCGCCGCAGCGACGTTGCTCGTGGTGGCGGCCCTGGTCTGGTTGGGTCGGCGCTGGCAGCGTTCGCTTCGGGCCGCCGTGGCGCAGGCGCAGGGGCTGGCGCAGTTGCAGTTCGTCGAGGCGCCCGAGCCGCGCTGGCCCGAACTGGGCCAGCTGACCCGCGCGCTGAACGCCGTCGTGCGGCGCCTGCGCGAACAGGTGGCGGCGCAGGCCGAGCAGGTGGCGGCGCTGCAGCGGCAGGCGCAGACCGACGCTGTCAGCGGCCTGCCGCTGCGCGGCTTCTTCGTCTCGCGCCTGGCGGACCTGCTGGCCGACGCACGGCTGCCGGCCGCTTCCTTGCTGCTGGTGCGCATACCCGACCTCGCCGGCCTGAACGAGCGCCATGGCCGCGAGGTGGCCGACCGCCTGCTGGCCGCCGTGGCGGACGTGCTGCTCACCTACGTCGAGCGCATTCCCGGGGCGGCCGCCGGTCGCCTGGCCGGTGCGGACTTCGCGCTCGCGCTGCCGGCTGCGGGCGCGGCTCGCGAGACGGCTGCGGCCATCCAGGCGGCGCTGGCCGCGGCCCCGGCGGCGCGCCTGCCCGGCGTGCGCGTCGTGGTCGGCGGCTGCGACGGCCTGCGCGGCCTGTCGGCCAGCGCGGCGCTGGCTGCCGCCGACTCGGCGCTCGCGCGCGCCGAAGCGGGAGAGGACTGCGTCGTCGAGGACCGCCCCGAGCCCGGCACGACCGGCGCACGCGCCTGGCGCGAGCTGCTCGCCGCGGCGCTGGACGAGTCGCACGTGCGCCTGGGGGCCTTCCCGGTCGTCGATGCGCAAGGCCGCCTCATCCACCTCGAGTGCCCGCTGCGCGTGCAGGTCGAGCGCGGCGGCGAGTTCCTCGTCGCGCGGCGCTGGCTGGCGATGGCCGCGCGCAGCCGCCTCATGCCGATGGTTGACCTCTCGGCGGTGAACCTGGCGCTGGCCGCCATCGCCGAGGACGCCCAGCCGCGCTGCGTGCACGTGTCGCCGCGTTCGTTGGCCAGCCCCGGCTTCGCGCGCGCGTTGCTGGCCCGGCTGAAGGCCGGTGGCGCGCACGCCGCGCGGCTGTCGATCGAGTGGTCCGACCTGCCCGATGCCGCCACCGGTGCGGCGCTGCGCGAGGCGGTGCCGGCCTGGCGGCGGCTGGGGGTGCGGGTCGGCGTCGAGCACGCGGGCGCGTCGCCGCGCTCGCTGCCGGCGCTGAAGGAGATCGGCATCGACTACGTGAAGGTCGACGCGCGCCACCTGCTCGGCGTCACCGACGACGAGGCGGCGCGCAGCTACGTCGAGAGCCTCGTCGCGCTCATTCACGGCCTCGGCCTGCATGCGCTGGCCGAAGGCGTGGCCGACGCGCGCCAGCTCGAGGTGCTGTGGACACTCGGCTTCGACGGGGCCACCGGCAGCGCGGTGGGCCTCGGCGAAGCGGGCGACGTGCTCAGCGGGCGCGTCGAGGAAGGCGCGTGACTTCGACCCCCCTTGAAGCGCCTTCGGCGCCTCCCCCCGGGGGGCACCGCCGGCAGGCAGAGCCGGATCCGCGGCGGTCGCCCGGCTGCATTGCGGCCCGGCGGTGTGGCGCTCGTGTGCACCTCACGGCACCTGCACACGGCAGGCCGTGCCGGGTCAGGCGATGTGGCCCTCGTGGAAGCCGAAGCGCCCGAGCCGGCGGTCGGCGAAGAAGTGCTCCAGCGTCTGCCGCACCGTGCGGAAGGCGATCTGATCCCAAGGCACCTCCTCCTCGCGAAAGAGGCGCGCCTCGATCGTCTCCGGGCCCGGCGCCAAGTGCGTGTCGAGCATTCGCGCCCGCCAGAAGAGGTGGATCTGCCCGGCGCGCACGACGTCGAGCACGGTGAACAGGCCCTCGAGCTCGACGCGGGCGCCGGCTTCCTCGTCGGTTTCGCGCAGCGCCCCTTCGCGGGCCGTCTCGCCGTGCTCGAGAAAGCCGGCGGGCAGGGTCCACATGCCGTAGCGCGGCTCGATGTTGCGGCGGCACAGCAGCACCTGCTCGCCCCACACCGGCACCGTGCCGACGACGTTGATCGGGTTCTCGTAGTGGATCTCGCCGCAGGCGGTGCACACCGCGCGCTCGCGGTTGTCGTCGGCCGGCGTGCGGTAGGCCGTGGCGGCGCCGCACCGGCGGCAGTGCTGGATGCGGTGCGGCAGGAACATCCGGGGCAGTGTAAACAGCGTCGCGGCGAGGCGCCGCGTGGCGGACGCGTAGCATCGCGGCTGTCCGCATCGAATCGAGCCGCCTGTCATGAACTACGTCATCACGCCGCCACCCGCCGTCGCGGTTCCCGTGGTCGCTGCCGCCGGCGGCGGGCTGTTCCCGGTGCGCCGCATCTACTGCGTGGGCCGCAACTACGCCGAGCATGCCCAGGAGATGGGCTTCACCGGCCGCGAGCCGCCGTTCTTCTTCCTGAAGCCGGCCGACGCCATCGTCGCGGTCCCCGAGGGCGAGACCGGCGTCATCGACTACCCGCCGCTGACGGCCAACTTCCACCACGAGATCGAGCTCGTGGTGGCCATCGGCACGGGCGGCCGCGACATCCCCGCGGCCCGCGCGGCCGAGCACATCTGGGGCTACGGCACGGGGCTCGACATGACCCGGCGCGACCTGCAGGGCGAGATGAAGAAGCAGGGCCGGCCGTGGTCCATCGGCAAGGGCTTCGACCAGTCGGCGCCGATCTCGCCGCTGGTGCCGAAGGCGCGCACCGGCGAGCTGCTGAAGGGCGCCATCACGCTCGCGGTGAACGGCCAGCTGCGCCAGAAGGGCGACCTGTCCGAGCTGATCTGGAGCGTCAACGAGACGATCGAGCAGCTGAGCCGCGCCTGGACGCTGCAACCCGGCGACCTCGTCTTCACCGGCACGCCGGCCGGCGTGGGCGCCGTCGTGCGCGGCGACGTGATGGAAGGCGCCATCGCCGGCCTGCCGACGCTGCGCGTGCAGGTGCGCTGAGAGCGGCATCGCCACCGGGGGCCGGGAACGAAGGGTCTGCACGCGCATGGAGCTCTACAACTACTTCCGCTCGTCGGCGTCGTACCGAGTGCGCATCGCGCTGGCGCTGAAGGACATCGCCTACGACTACAAGCCGGTGCACCTGGCGAAGAACGAGCACTTCCAGGAGAGCTATGCCGCGGTGTCGGCGGCGCGCCTGGTGCCGCTGCTGCGCGACGGCGCGCACTCGCTGACGCAGTCGCTGGCGATCATCGAGTACCTCGAGGAGACGCATCCGCGGCCACCGCTGCTGCCGCCGGACCCGCCCGGCCGCGCGCGCGTGCGTGCGCTGGCGCTGGACATCGCCTGCGAGATCCACCCGCTGAACAACCTGCGCGTGCTGCGCTACCTGACGCGCGACCTGAAGGTCGGCGAGGACGACAAGAACCGCTGGTACCGGCACTGGGTGGAGACGGGGCTCGAGGTCGTCGAGCGCCAGCTCGCCGCCGCGCCGGCCACCTTCTGCCACGGCGACGCGCCGACGATCGCCGACTGCTGCCTCGTGCCGCAGATCTTCAACGCGAAGCGCTTCGACTGCAAGCTCGACCACGTGCCGCAGGTGATGCGCGTCTTCGACGCCTGCATGAAGCTCCCGGCCTTCGAGCGCACGCGGCCCGAGGCCTGCCCGGACGCGGAGTGAGCACGCGGGCGCCGGCCGCCGGCGGCACGCGAGGTGGCGAAGTGGCCGCGAGCGCTGCGCTGGACGAGGACGACGTGCTGCGCCCGGCATGGCCGGCACCACCCAACGTGGGCGGGTTGATGACGACGCGCCGCGGCGGCGTGAGCCGCGGCCCGTGGGCGAGCCTGAACCTCGGCCGCTCGGTCGGCGACGACGCACAGGCGGTGGCCGAGAACCGCCGCCGCTTCAGCGCCAGCCTGTGCCGTGCCGGCGGCGGTGCCGCACCGGCACGGCCGGTGTGGCTGCACCAGGTGCACGGCACGCAGGTGCTCGAGCTCGGCGCCGACACGCCCGAGCACGTGGACGAACCCGCCGATGCGGCGTGGACGCGCACGCCCGGCATCGCCTGCGTCGTCGGCGCCGCCGACTGCCTGCCCGTGCTCCTGGCTGCGCGCGACGGCCGCGCCGTGGCTGCTGCGCACGCCGGCTGGCGCGGGCTGGCGGGCGGCGTGCTCGAAGCGACAGTGCGGGCACTGGCACGCGACGGCGGCGTCGAGCCCGCCCGGCTCGTCGCGTGGCTCGGGCCGTGCATCGGCGCGCAGCATTTCGAGGTCGGTGCCGACGTGCTGCGTGCCTTCGGTGCGGAGCCCGCCAGCGACGAGCATGGCGCCGGCACACGGTTCTTCCGCTACACGCCGCGCGCCGACGGCACTGCGCGCTGGCATGCCGACCTGCGCGCCCTGGCGCACGATCGCCTGCGGCGGCTGGGCGTCGGCGCGATCACCGTCGACCCGCCCTGCACGCATGCCGACGAGCTACGGTTCTTCTCGTTCCGGCGCGACAGCGCGCGCCACCCCGGCTGCGCCGGCGGGCGCATGGCGGCCGCCGTCTGGATCGAGCGGGGCTGAGGGCGTTGCGGGTTCGGCGCCGCCCGGGGCCACGGCCTCGGGAGGGGTTGGTGCAGCCGTTGCCGCGCGTTGCTCGGCGCGCCGCAATGCCCTCTTGCGCGCCGGGGTCGCCAGCAGGTACAGCACGATCGCGAGTGGCAGCACGCCGTAGAAGACGAAGGTGGCCAGCGCACCGAGCACGCTGCCTTGCGGCGACAGGGCCTCGGCGATGGCCGCCATGCCGACGACGTAGATCCAGGCGAGCGCCACGATGAGCATGCCTAGAATGATTGCGCGTTTCGGTCGGTGCCGCGCGCGCATGCCGCCGCACCGGTCCGTCATGGGCGGGTAAGGCGCGGCGCCTACAACACCCGCTGATCGCGGCGGTCCCTTCGTGCCGGGGTCGCCGGAGGAGACCAGGATGAAGACGAGCACCAAGGCACCCCGCACGATGTCGGGCACGAACCGCGCCGCGGCTCCGCGCAACCGGCGCGCGCCGGAGGCCGCTGCGGCACCGGGCGGGCCGGCTGCGGCAGCGGATGCAGGTGCCGCCCACGGCAGCGCCGAAGCGGCGGCGCAGGCCTTCGGCGCCGCCTTCGGTGGCGTGTGGAAGTCGGTGTCCGGCCTGACGCTGCCGGTGGAGCGCATGGCCGCGCTGCAGGGCGACTACCTGAAGAGCGCCACCGAGCTGTGGAACCAGTCGCTCACGGCGCTGCAGAACGACAGCCACGCCGCGGCCACGGCGCCGCGCGTGGCCGACCGCCGCTTCGCCGGCGAGGAGTGGCTGAAGAGCCCGGCCGCGGCCTTCAACGCGCAGCTGTACCTGCTGAATGCCCGCACGCTGATGCAGATGGCCGAGGCGGTGGAAGGCGACGCGAAGGCGCGCGCACGGCTGCGCTTCGCGGTGCAGCAGTGGGTCGACGCGGCGAGCCCGAGCAACTACCTTGCCTCCAACCCGGAGGCGTTGGCCAAGGCGCTGCAGACGAAGGGCGAGAGCATCACCAACGGCATGCGCCACCTGCTGGAAGACCTGCAGAAGGGCCATGTCTCGCAGACCGACGAGAGCGTGTTCGAGGTCGGCCGCAACGTCGCCACGACCGAAGGCGCGGTGGTGTTCGAGAACGAGCTGTTCCAGCTCATCGAGTACAAGCCGCTGACCGCGCAGGTGCACGAGCGGCCGATGCTCTTCGTGCCGCCGTGCATCAACAAGTACTACATCCTCGACCTGCAGCCCGAGAACTCGGTCGTGCGCTACACGGTCGAGCAGGGCCACCGGCTGTTCGTCGTGAGCTGGCGCAATCCCGACCAGAGCCTCGTCGCCAAGACCTGGGACGACTACATCGACGAGGGGCCGATCACCGCCATCCGCACGGTGCAGGCGATCACCGGCGCGAAGACGATCAACGCGCTCGGCTTCTGCGTCGGCGGCACGATCATCGCCACGGCGCTGGCGGTGCTGGCGGCACGGGGCGAGCGCCCCGTGCAGTCATTGACGCTGCTGACGACGCTGCTCGACTTCAGCGACACGGGCATCCTCGACATCTTCGTCGACGAGGCGAGCGTGCAGATGCGCGAGATGACGATCGGCGAGCAGGCGCCCGGCGGCCCCGGCCTGCTGAAGGGCAAGGAGCTCGCCACGACCTTCAGCTTCCTGCGCCCGAACGACCTGGTCTGGAACTACGTCGTCGGCAACTACCTGAAGGGCGAGACGCCACCGCCGTTCGACCTGCTGTACTGGAACGGCGACAGCACCAACCTGCCCGGGCCGATGTACTGCTGGTACCTGCGCCACATGTACCTGCAGAACGACCTGAAGGTGCCGAACCGTCTCACCGTCTGCGGCGAGAAGGTCGACCTCGGCCGCATCGACATCCCCACCTTCGTCTACGGCTCGCGCGAGGACCACATCGTGCCGTGGGAGGCGGCCTACCGCTCGGTGCCGCTGCTCAGGGGCCCGCGCACGTTCGTGCTCGGTGCCAGCGGCCACATCGCCGGCGTCATCAATCCGCCGGCCAAGGGCAAGCGCAGCCACTGGGTCAACGACAAGGTCGGTGACAAGGCCGACGCCAGGCTGCCTGCCACGGCACAGGCCTGGCTGGAGGGCGCCACGGAGCAGCCGGGCAGCTGGTGGCCGGTGTGGTCGAGGTGGCTCGAGAAGCAGGCCGGCCGCAAGGTGCCGGCGCCGAAGGGCTACGGCAGCCGGCGGTTCCTGGTCATCGAGCCCGCACCCGGCCGCTACGTCAAGGCCAAGGCCTGAGCCGGCAGGCGCGGCCGCCGGGCAGTGTTTCCTCGGTGCCGTGGCCGCGGGCCGAGGCAGATACTGCGACCCTTCCCCCACAACACATCCATCATCAAGGAGCGAACCCATGGCACAGAAAGTCGCGTACGTCACCGGCGGCATGGGCGGCATCGGCACCGCGATCTGCCAGCGCCTGCACAAGGAAGGCTTCAAGGTCATCGCCGGCTGCGGCCCGAGCCGCGACTTCAACAAGTGGCTGGGCGAGCAGAAGGCCCTCGGGTTCACGTTCCACGCCTCGGTGGGCAACGTGGCCGACTGGGACAGCACCGTGGCCGCCTTCACCAAGGCGACGGCCGAGCACGGCGCCATCGACGTGCTGGTGAACAACGCCGGCATCACGCGCGACCGCATGTTCCTGAAGATGACGCGCGACGACTGGGACGCGGTGATCGACACCAACCTCAACAGCATGTTCAACGTCACCAAGCAGGTGGTGCCGGGCATGGTGGAGAAGGGCTGGGGCCGCATCATCCAGATCAGCTCGGTGAACGGCGAGAAGGGCCAAGCGGGGCAGACGAACTACAGCGCGGCCAAGGCCGGCATGCACGGCTTCACGATGGCGCTGGCGCAGGAGCTGGCGAGCAAGGGCGTCACCGTCAACACCGTGAGCCCGGGCTACATCGGCACGGACATGGTGCGCGCGATCAAGCCCGAGGTGCTGGAGAAGATCGTCGCGACGATCCCGGTGAAGCGCCTGGGCACGCCCGACGAGATCGGCTCGATCGTCGCCTGGCTGGCGGGCGAGGACTCCGGCTTCACCACCGGGGCCGACTTCAGCTGCAACGGCGGCCTGCACATGGGCTGACACGCCCCCCGGCGACGCCCGGCCCGCCCCGGGCGTGAGCCGGGAGGCGCGGCACGCTCAGGCCGAGCGGGCCGTTCCGACCTGTGGCGCGCCTTCGGAGCGCATCGCCGTCAGTTCGGCCAGCACCGCCGGCAGCGCCGAAAGCGTGCGCTGAAGCGGCGCCGCTTCGCCACCGGGGCCACGCAGAGACGCTTCGAGGACCGCCGCTTCCTCGGCTAGCGTGCGCGCGCCCACGCTGGCGGCGATGCCCTTCAGGTCGTGCGCGAGGCGGAACGCGCGGTCGCGTTCGCCGGTGGCCAGGGCCTGCTCGATGCTCGCCGGCCAGCCGGCCAGGAACACCGCCGCGTGTTCGGCCAGCCGCGCGTACAGCTCGCTGTCGCCGCCGAGCTTGTCCACCGCGCTGTCTCGCTCGAGCGCGGCGCCGCCGGCCGAGGCCGCCGGTCCGCCGTGCGAAGGCGCGGCCAGCTGCTGGATGGCCTCGATGATCTGCGCGCGCGTGCACGGCTTGGCGAGGTGGCGATCGCAGCCTGCCTCGCGGCTGGCCAGCATGTCGCTCGCGAAGGCGTTGGCCGTCAGCGCCACCACCGGCGTGCGCGCGCGGCCGCCCTGGCGCTCGAGCCTGCGCAGCTCGCGCGTCACCGACAGGCCGTCCAGGCCCGGCATCTGCACGTCGACGAAGGCGATGTCGTAGCGGCGGCGGCGCAGGCGTTCGAGCGCCGCCGGGCCGTCGGTCGCGAACTCGAGCTCGAGCGGCAGGCCCTCGAGCATCGTGTGGAAGAGGTAGGCGTTGACCTCGTTGTCCTCGGCCAGCAGCACTTGCAGCGGGCGGCCGTCGCCCGGCAGCGGCGTGGGCAGCGGCGACGCCGCGCGGGTGCGTTCGGCCACCTCCGCCGCTTCGTCCGCCGTGGCCTCGCCGGGTGACGGCGGCGCCGCGCCCGCCGCGCCGGCCGCCTCGGGTGCTGCCGCCACCCGAGGCACCGCGACACCGTCGTCCGCCGGCAGGGCCACCGCGCGCAGCGGCAAGCGCAGCGTGAACGTGCTGCCGACCCCGGGTGTGCTGCGCACCTCCACCGCGCCGCCCATCAGCTCGGCGATGCTGCGCGTGATCGCCAGGCCGAGCCCGGTCCCGCCGAACTGCCGCGTGATGCTCGCGTCGGCCTGCGCGAAGGGCTCGAAGATCGTCTCCAGCTTGCTCGGGGCGATGCCGATGCCGGTGTCGGCGACGTCGAAGCGCAGCAGGCCCGGGAACTGCGGATCGGGCAGCGCCGCCAGCCGAACCTCGCCGCGCGCCGTGAACTTGATGGCGTTGCCGAGCAGGTTCATCAGCCCCTGCTCCAGGCGCAGCCGGTCGCCGAGCACACCCGCGGGCAGTGCCTCGTGCAGGTCGAGCACGAGCTCTAGGCCCTTGTCCTCGGCGCGCTGGCGCAGCAGCGCGACGATGCGCTCGAGCGCGTCGCGCAGGTCGAACGGCGCCGCGTGCAGCTCGAGCCGGCCGGCCTCGATGCGCGAGAGGTCCAGCAGGTCGTTGATGAGCGAATGCAGCGTCTGCCCCGCCTCGCGGAACACCTGCACCTGCAGCCGCTGCTTCGCGGTCAGCTCGCTGCCGGCCAGCAGCTCGGCCACGCCGAGCAGCGCGTTGAGCGGCGTGCGGATCTCGTGGCTGACGTTGGCGAGGAAGGCGCTCTTGGCGCGCGCCGCCTCGCGGCTCACTTCCAGCTCGTGCGCGAGGCGCTGGCGCGCGGCGGCCTGCCCGCTCTGGTGCACGAGCAGCGACGCGAACCAGCCGGCGGCGAGCGTGAGCAGCGGCGCCACCCAGTCGCCCGGCTGCTGCCATTGCCACAACGCGGCGGCGCCCGTGCCGACGATCGCCGCCAGCGCCAGGGCGGCGGTCGCCCCGTCGCGCCCTGGCGCCGGCCGGCCGCGCCACACCGTGAAGAGCCCGGGCAGCAGCGCGAGCGCGATCAGCAGGGCCTGCAGCGCGGGCGATGGCGGGCGCACCGCCGGCCCCTGGTGCAACGCCGAGTACGCCTGGGCCAGTGCCAGCGTGCCCGGCACCTGGCCTTGCGGCGTCATCACCGCGTCGGCCAGCAGCGCGCTGCTGCCGATGAAGACGACGCGGCCGCGCACGGCCTCGGCAAGCGCCGACGCGGCGCGCCGGCCGAGCGCCGTCTCGGCCAGTTCGGAGAAGGGCCGCTGCGGCGGCCACGCGCCGGCGGCCGGCATCGCCAGCGCATAGGCGCCTCGCGCATCGAGCGGCGGTGGGCTGGCGCGTGCCCCTTCCAGCGCCAGTTGCACGGCCCACGGCATCACCGGCAGCCGCTGTGTCGCATCGGCATGCCACAACGGCAGCGTTCGCAGCACGCCGTCGGCGTCGAGCGGCGTCGTCACCACGCCCAGCAGCGGCGGCCGCCCGCCGGGCCACACGCTCGCCGCCGGCAGCGCCAGCGTCGGCCAGGCGTGGGCGGGTGGCGCCGCGGCCGGTGGCGGCGTGCCCGCCGCGAGGCGGGCGCCACCGTTGTCGCTGGCGTGCCGCAGGCCGGCTGCCGCCAGCACCACCGGCGCGCCCGGTCGTTCCTGGGCCCGCGCCAGGGCCACGTCGCCAGGGCCGGCGTCGGCCAGCAGCAGGTCGATGGCGATGGCGCGTGCGCCCAGGTCGCGCAGCTGCTCGACCACCAGCGCGTAGAGGTCGCGCTTGAACGGCCACGGCCCGAAGTGCGGCTTCAGCGCCGCGAGCGAGGCGTCGTCGATGTCGAACACGAGCGCGTCGCCGGCGCTTTGGCGCGGCGCCAGCGCGCGCAGCTGCATGTCGTGCGCGGCCCGCTGCAGCGTCGCCGCCAGCGGTGTCAGCGTCAGCAGCGCCGCGACGGCGAGCGCGACGCCGACGATGCGCCAGGGCCGGCGGCGCGCGCCCGCCCTCAGAACAGCAGCAACAACGGAAGCAGCCACAGCCACCACCAAGAGCGCGGGACCTCGATCTCCTGCGGCGCGCCGAACGCACCGGCACGCCCGTCGGCACCGATGGTGCGCACGCGCACGTGGTACAGGCCGGGGTCGGGCCTGGCCAGCAGCGCCTCGGTGCGCTCGGTGCGCTCGTCGAGCACGATGTCGGTGAAGGCGGCATCGCGCGAGATCTGCACCTGGTAGCTGACGCCGGACAGGGGCGCCGCCGCCCAGTTGACGGCGACCCCCTCGCCGGCAGCGCGCGCGCGCTGGCTGCCGGGGGCCGCGGGTGGCGGCGGCGGGGGCGGCTGCGCGACGCGCTCCAGCACCTGGGCGTCGCCCCACGGGCCGACGTCGCCGTTGGCACGCACGCTGGCCACCCGCCAGTGGTGCGTGCCGAGCGGCAGGGCCACCCGCGCCTCGGGCCCCGCGAGGTCGTCGCGCTGCACCGAAGGCGCGGCAAAGTCGGCGCTCGGCGCCACCTGCAGGCGATAGCTCGCGGCCTGCGGGTTGCGCGCCCAGGCGAAGGGCACCTGCTCGTCGAGCACCTTCTCGCCGGCGCGCGGGCGCAGCAGGAAAGGCGGCTCGGGCCGCGCCTTCAGCGTGAAGGCGTGGCGTGCCGCCTGGCCCTCGATGCCGTCGGCGTCGCGGCCGCGCACGCGCAGTTCGTAGCCGCCGTCGGGCAGGTCGTCGGTCCAGGCAGCGCGCGGCTCGCTGAACAGGCTCTCGAGCACGAGCCGTGGCACGTCGCCTGGCGCCAGCACCTGCACGCGCCAGGCGCGAGCGCCCGCGCCCGCGCCTTCCAGAGGCGGCAGCGCGAACTGCAGCGGCATCCGCTCGATGCGCCCCGGCAGCGCCGCGAGGTCGGGGGCGGGCAGCAGAGGCCGGGCAGGCGCCACGCCGGCCACGGTGGCCACCGTGCCTTGGCCCGCCTCGAGCGCCTGCGTGCCGGCGGCGACGTGGCCCTCGAGCACCTCGGCCCACGTGCGTTCGCCGTCGACGCGGCTGCGGAAGTCCGTGCCGCGCACGCCGAGGTTGACCACCGGCGTGCGCATCTCGAAGCGCTGCGGCGCGGGCCGGCCGCGCGGCGAGGGCGGCGGCGGAGGCACATGCGCCTCGGCCGGGCCGGCTTCCAGCCGTACCCGCGTCTCGACGCGCTCGCCGCCCCCGGCCGCCGCGCCCAGCCGAACGTGCCGCTCGACGACGAGCCGCCCGTCGGGCCCCAGCTGCGTGCGCGAGCCGTCGACGAAACGCAGCGAGACCGAAGACTGCGCGCCGGTGCCGACGATGTCGCCGGCGCGCAGCGGCGCCGCCGCCGCGAGCGCCTCGCGCGCCGCACCGGCGCGCTGCACCCACACCTCGCCGTGCACGTGCAGCACCTCGGCAGTGGCGGCCTCTTCCCTCAGCAGCGCCGCCGGGATGCGCAGCGTGCGGCCCGGCATCAGCCGGCGCGGGTCGGCCACGCGGTTGAGGCGCTGCACCACGCGCCAGTCGGCCGCGGGGCGCATGAGGCGATCGCGCAGGCCGATGAGCGTGTCGCCCGGCTCGATGGTGTGCAGCCAGTCGTCTTCGGCCGGGCGCTGCGCGGCGGCCCCGGCGGCGAACCACGTGGCACCCAGCACGGCCAGCAGCGCGGTGGCGATGACCCGGGAACCGGGGGCGCGCGGGGCGGGCGCGATACGTTCCGGCACGGCGCGGCGGCGGCCGGCAAGCCACTCAACGACCAGGTGACACCTCCACTGGCTACGCCGCGGCGCCGGTTGATTGTTGTGGCCGACGGGTTGTGGTCGACGCTCGGCTCTTCCGGGGGCGGGCCGGTCACTATGCCACGACCTTGCCGGGGCGGCTGCAACCGGGCGCAAGACCGCCCCGCTGCCTTCGGCGCGCGAGCTATTCGACGCCGCCGATGAACAGCTTGATGAGGCCTTTGGCCACGAAGCCCACCAGGCCGACGCCGAGCGCCAGGAACAGCACGAAGGTGCCGAAGCGGCCGGCCTTCGACTCGCGGGCGAGCTGGAAGATGATGAACACCATGTAGAGCATGAAGGCGCCGACGCCGAACGTCAGGCCGAACCACGCGATCTGCTCTTCGGTGTAGCCGAACATCAGCGCGGCTCCGCGCCTTCGCCTTCCGCCCCGGCCGTCTCGTGCAGGGGAGCCGGCGCGATCAGGTCGCGGTAGGCGTGCCAGCTGGCGTGGCCGAGCCAGGGCACGATGACGACCAGCCCGGCGAGCAGCGTCAGCATGCCGGCGAGGGTGAGCGCCAGCAGCAGCGCCGCCCACAGCGCCAGCGGGGCCGGCGAGGCGAGCACGGCACGCCAGCTCGTCAGCACCGCCTGCAGCACGCTGACGCGGCGCTCGAGCAGCAGCGGGATGGCCACGACGCTGCTCGCGAACACCGGGGCGGCGAGCAGCGCGCCGAACACGAGCCAGATCTCGAACAGCCACGAGCCCGGGTGCAGCACGACGTGGCGCACGAAGTCGAGCGGCCGCTCCACCGGCAGCGGCGCGAAGCTGGTGACCAGCGACGCCGAGGTCACCACCCAGCCGGTGCCGGCAAACGCCAGCAGCACGCCGAAGTGCACGAGACGCGGGTCGTGGCCGCGCCAGACCGACCAGGCCTCGTGCATCGCCGCGCCGAAGCCCAGCCGCTCGCGCTGCTGCAGCGCACGGCTGATCGCGTACAGGCCGGTGGCGACGATCGGCGCGACGAGCAGGAAGCCGCTGAAGGCGCCGGCGAGGATCCAGAAGTGCTCGTGCGCGAGCCTGAAGACGACAAGGCCGAACAGCGCGGCGACCATGCCATGCACGAGCCCCGGGGCGGGACAGCGCCGCAGATCCGCGAAGCCGCGTGCCAGCCACGTGAAGGGCCGGGCGAGGTCGACCTCGCGCACGACAGGCGCTGGCACCGGCGGCTGTGCCGGCGGCGCGGATGCGGGTGGGGCAGAGGGGGATGGCATCGTCGCGTGGGATCGGCTCTCTTTTTTCGCCGGCCGGGCGCGGGCCCGACGAAGTCTAGGGGCGGGCGGCGGCCGGCCGCTTGATGCCGTTCATGCCGGGCCGACGGCGCGTGCCGCCGGCACGGGTCCGGTCAGATCGCGCGCCGCAGCGGCGAGTGCCGGCGGCTCGCCATCGTCCAGCGGCAGCACGCGGGCCTGCGCGAAGCCGGCGTAGTTGCGGCTCATCGAGCGCAGGTAGGTCGGGTCGTAGTGCATCTCCAGCAGCTCGTGCACGACCTCGGCGTGTGCGCCGGCCCGCGCCATGGCCTGCCAGCGTGCCACCGTCTCGGCGCCGCGCAGCTCGCGCAGCGCGGCCAGGCGCTCGCAGAAGCTCTCGCTGTCGCGCACGAAGTGGCCGTAGTCCTGCAGCAGCAGCCGCACGCGCGCGGCCACCGGCATCTCCAGCGCCACGCAGGGCGCGGCGCGCAGGCGCGCCAGCAGCGCCTCGGGCACGCGCAGGCGGCCGATGGTGCGGCTCTCGCTTTCGGCCCACACGGGCCGCCTCGAATCGAAACCGCGCAACGAGCGCCACAAGGCCGTCTCGAACGCCTTCTGCGAAGGCTGCGGCTGCCCCGGCAGCGGCCCGAGCACGCTGCCGCGGTGGCACGCCAGCGCCTCGAGGTCGAGCACCTGCGCGCCGGCGTCGGCCAGCGCGGCGAGCAGGCGGCTCTTGCCGCTGCCGGTGCGCCCGCACAGCACCTGGAACGACAGCCGCTGCGGCAGCAGCTCGAGCTCGCGCAGCACGGCGCGGCGGAACTCGCGGTAGCCGCCTTCGAGCACCGTGACGCGAAAGCCGATCGTGTCGAGCACCGTGGCCAGCGCGCCCGAGCGCTGGCCGCCGCGCCAGCAGTAGACGAGCGGCGACCACTCGCGCGGCAGCGACAGCACCTCCCGCTCGACGTGGCGCGCGATGTTGCGCGCCACCAGCACCGCGCCGCGCTTGCGCGCCTCGAAGGCCGAGACCTGCTTGTAGACGGTGCCGATGTCGGCGCGTTCGCCATCGGTGAGGGAAGGCCAGTTGACGGCTCCCGGCAGCCGGTCCTCGGCGAACTCACCTTCGCTGCGCGCGTCGATGACGGCGTTGAACGAGGCTAGGCGCTCGATCGCCTCTTCTGCGCAGATGCGCTGCACTGCCATGGGCTAGTCGCGCGGCCAGCCAAGCGACCGCCGAGGAACCGGCTTTGCCGGGCCGCCGGCGGTGCCCCCTGGGGGGAGGCGCCGAAGGCGCTTCGGGGGGGGCGGCGTCATTCCACCGCGTCGAGGATCTCGCTCTCGATGCGCAGCTGCGCCTTGGGCCGCTGAAGCGCCGGCCCGTCGACGAGGAACGTGTCCTCGACCCGCTCGCCGAGCGTCGTCACCTTCGCCAGCTGCAGGTTGATGTGGTGCGCGGCGAGCACGCGCGCCACGGCGTAGAGCAGGCCGCTGCGGTCGCTGGCGGAGACGGTCAGCAGCCAGCGCTGCGCGCGTTCGTCGGGCACCAGCGAGACACGCGGGATGACCGGGAACGAGCGCACGCGGCGCGAGACGCGGCCGCGGCGCGGCTCCGGCAGCGGCCCGGTGGCCGCGAGCGCCGCGGCCGCCTGCGTCTCGACGAGCGAGATCAGGCTGCGGTAGTCGACCTCGCTGCCTTCCTCGGCCAGCGTGCTGGAGACCTGGAAGGTGTCGAGCGCGAAACCGGCGCGCGTGGTGTGGATCTTCGCGTCCTGGATGCTGAAGCCGGCGTTGTCGAAGTAGCCGCAGATGCGCGCGAAGAGGTCGGGCTGGTCGGGCGAGTAGACGAGCACCTGCAGCCCCTCGCCGACCGAGGATGGCCGCGCGCGCACGACCGGCACCTTGGTCTGCACGTGCCGCCACAGCGACCGGGCGTGCCAGGCGATCTCGGCCGCGTCGTGGCGCGCGAAGTAGCTGACCTCGAGCGTCTTCCACAGTGGCTCCTCGGTGCCCGGCAGCGCCGAGTGCAGCGCCAGCAGCTGCCGCGCCTCGACCTTGCGTGCCTCGATCTCGGCCGCCGGGTCGGGCTGCGCGCCGCCCAGCGCACGCAGCGTCAGGCGGTACAGGTCCTCGAGCAGCTTGCCCTTCCAGGCGTTCCACACCTTGGGGCTCGTGCCGCGGATGTCGGCCACCGTCAGCAGGTACAGCGCGGTCAGGCGGCGCGGCGTCGCCACGAGCCTTGCGAAGTTCAGCACCACGTCCGGGTCGGCCAGGTCCTCCTTCTGCGCGATGTAGCTCATCGTCAGGTGGTGGCGCACGAGGAACTCGACCAGCCGCGCGTCCTCGCCTTCGACGCCGTGGTCGCGGTTGAAGCGGCGCACCTCGGCGGCGCCGAGCTCGGAGTGGTCGCCGCCGCGCCCCTTGGCGACGTCGTGGAAGATGGCGGCGAGGTACAGGATCCACGGCTTGTCCCACTGGGCCGCGAGCTGGCTGCAGAACGGGTACTCGTGCGCGTGCTCCGGGATGAAGAAGCGGCGCACGTTGCGCACGACCATCAGGATGTGCTGGTCCACCGTGTAGACATGGAACAGGTCGTGCTGCATGCGCCCGACGATGCGCCGGAAGACCCAGAGGTAGCGCCCGAGCACCGAGGTCTGGTTCATCAGCCTGAGCGCGTGCGTCTGGCCTTGCGGCTGGCGCAGGATCTGCATGAACAGGCGATGGTTCACCGGGTCGCGCCGGAACGCCGCGTCCATGACGGTGCGCGCGTTGTACAGCGCCCGCAGCGTGCGCGCCGACAACCCCTGCAGCCCCGGCGTCTGCACGAAGACGAGGAAGGTCTCCAGGATGGCGTGCGGGTCGCGCGTGTAGACGTCGTCGTGCGCCACCTCGAGGGCACCGCCGCGATCGAAGAAGCGGATCGTCAGCGGTCGCATCGGCGCCTTCTCCGAGCCGGCGATGCGCTCCTCGATGTTGAGCATCAGGATCTGGTTGAGCTGCGTCACCGCCTTGGCCGCCCAGTAGTAGCGGTGCATCAGCGCCTCGGACGGGCGCTGGCCCTTGGTCGGCCTGAGGCCGAAGCTCTCGGCCACGGCCGTCTGCAGGTCGAACACGAGCCGGTCCTCGCGCCGCTCGGCCACGGCGTGCAGCCGGGCGCGGATGAGGCGCAGCGTGCCCTCGTGCTTGACGAGCTGGCTCGCCTCGAAAGGCGTGATGAGCCCCTTGGCGGCGAGCTCGGTCCAGGTGCGGCCGAGGCCCGCGGCACGCGCCACCCAGATGACCACCTGCAGGTCGCGCAGGCCGCCGGGGCTTTCCTTGCAGTTGGGCTCCAGCGCGTAAGGCGTGCCTTCGTACTTGACGTGCCGCTGGCGCATCTCGAGCGTCTTGGCCGTGAAGAAGGCGCGCGCGTCCATCGCCTGCGCCAGCGCGTGCTGCAGCTCGCCGAACAGGCGCCGGGTGCCGCACACCAGGCGTGCCTCGAGCAGCGAGGTCTGCACCGTGACGTCGCGTGCCGACTCGGCCAGGCATTCGGCCACCGTGCGCACCGAGGAGCCGCACTCCAGGCCGATGTCCCAGCAGGCGGTGACGAACCCGGCGACGGCCTCGCGCGACCCGCTGTCGTCGGGCAAGGCGGCGGGTGTGTCGCCACCGGGGGGGCTGCCGCCACGAACCCTCGGGCCTGCGGCAGGCCGATCGGGCAGCAGGACGAGCAGGTCGACGTCGGACGACGGAAACAGCTCGCCGCGGCCGAAGCCGCCCACGGCCACCAGGGCCGTGCCCGGCGCGCGCTCGGCCATGCGCTGCTGCTCCCACAGCGCGGCGAGCGTCGAGTCGACGTGGCGGGCCAGCGCGCGCAGCAGCCGCGCCGCCGAGGCGGCGTTGGGCCGCGGGGTGTGCCGGAAGCGCGCGACCAGTTCCGCCTTGCCGTCCTTGTGACGCTGGCGCAATGCCGGCAGCCACTGTGCCGCTGGCGTTGGCATCTTCGCGGCGGTCGGGCCGGGCCCGGGGCCGCGGCCCGGCTCGGGCAAGGCCGACATGGGCGGGAGCTCGAAGAGGGCGCTAGCGGCGCATCAGGGCGCCGCCACCGTGGCCGCCGCCTGCCTCGCTGCCGATGCCCCGGCAGCCGCTGGCGTGCCGTAGCCGAGCGGCGCGAACTCGGGCGGCGGCGGGCTGCCCGCCGAGACGGTGAGCACCTCGTAGCCCGTGTCGGTGACGAGCACCGTGTGCTCCCACTGCGCCGACAGCGAACGGTCGCGCGTGACGATGGTCCAGCCGTCGTAGGGGCGGTTGCCGCGCCGGTCTTCCTTGATCTCGCGGCGGCCGGCGTTGATCATCGGCTCGATCGTGAAGATCATGCCCGGCACCAGTTCCTCCAGCGTGCCCGGGCGGCCGTAGTGCAGCACCTGCGGCTCCTCGTGGAAGCGGGCGCCCACGCCATGGCCGCAGAACTCGCGCACGACCGAGAAGCCGGCCGCTTCGGCAAAGGTCTGGATGGCGTGGCCGATGTCCCCGAGGCGCGCACCGGGCCGCACCTTGACGATGCCCTTCCACATCGCCTCGAAGGTGATGCGCACGAGGCGCCGGGCGGCGATGGTGCCTTCGCCGACGACGAACATGCGGCTGTTGTCGCCGTGCCAGCCGTCCTTGATGACGGTGACGTCGATGTTGACGATGTCGCCGTTCTTCAGCGGCCGCTCGTCCGGGATGCCGTGGCAGACGACCTCGTTGACCGACGAGCACAGCGACGCCGGATAGGCCGGATAGCCGGGCGGCGCGTACCCGAGCGTGGCCGGCACGGCCTGCTGCACCTTCGTGATGTGCTCGTGCGCGATGCGGTCCAGCTCGAGCGTCGTGATGCCTGCGCGCACGTGTGGCGTGAGCAGGTCCAGCACCTCGCTCGCCAGGCGCCCCGCCAGGCGCATGCCGTCGACCTCGGCGCCGGTCTTGATGGGGATCGGCATGGGGGAGATTATGCCCACCCACCTAAAATCCCCCGTTCACCAGCACCCGCAACGATTGCATGGCCGCCGAGCCCTTGTTCCTGCAGTTCCACGAGGGCGGCGATGCGCTGCGCCCGTTCCGGGCCGAAGCGCTGCTGAAGCGGCTGCAGGCGGCCTGCCCGCGCATCGCCGGCGTGGCCGCGCGGCACGTGCACTGGGCGGCGTTCGAAGGCACACCGGACCGCGCGACGCTGGACAAGCTCGAGGGGCTGCTCACCTGCGGCGACGCCTACGCCGGGCCGGGCGGCGGCGAGCTCGTGCTCGTGATGCCGCGGCTGGGCACCGTGTCGGCGTGGGCGAGCAAGGCCACGGACATCGCGCGCAACTGCGGCGTGGGCGGCGTGGGCGGCGTGGGCAGCACGGCAGCGCCGCTGCACCGCGTCGAGCGCGTCACCGAGTATCGGCTGGCGCTGAAGGCGGGCCTTGGCGGGCTGCTCGGCGGCGGCGCGAAGCCGCTCTCGGCGGACGAGCGCGCCGCGGTCGCCGCGCTGCTGCACGACCGCATGACCGAGAGCGTGGCCTTCGAGCGCGACGCGGCGCGGGCGCTCTTCGCGCCGCAGCCGGCGCCGCCGCTGGCGCACGTGGACGTGCTCGGCCGCGGCCGCGCCGCGCTCGTGCAGGCCAACGGCGAGTTCGGCCTGGCGCTCTCGGACGACGAGATCCACTACCTCACCGAGGCCTTCACGCGGCTGGCGCGCAACCCGAGCGACGTCGAGCTGATGATGTTTGCGCAGGCCAACAGCGAACACTGCCGGCACAAGATCTTCAACGCTGACTTCACGATCGACGGCGAGCGGCAGGCGCTGTCGATGTTCCAGATGATCCGGCACACCGAGAAGCGTTCGGGCCGACACACGGTGGTCGCCTACAGCGACAACGCCGCCGTGATGGAAGGTGGGCCGATCGAGCGCTGGGCGCCGCAGGGCTTCACGAACGCACCGGCTTACGGCGCACGCGAAGAGACGGCGCACGTGCTGATGAAGGTGGAGACCCACAACCACCCCACCGCGATCTCGCCGTTCCCCGGCGCGGCGACCGGCGCCGGCGGCGAGATCCGCGACGAGGGCGCCACCGGCCGCGGTGCGCGGCCGAAGGCCGGGCTCACGGGCTTCTCGGTGAGCCACCTGCACCTGGGCGGCGAACGCGAACCCTGGGAGCAGGCGCCCGGCGCCGATGCCGGCAAGCCGGATCACATCGCCAGCGCCTTGCAGATCATGACCGAGGGGCCGCTCGGCGGGGCCGCGTTCAACAACGAGTTCGGCCGCCCCAACCTCGGCGGCTACTTCCGCGTCTTCGAGCAGGAAGTGGCCGGCGTGCGCCGCGGCTACCACAAGCCGATGATGATCGCCGGCGGCCTGGGGCAGATCGCCGCGACGCAGACGCACAAGCGCCGCTTCGCTCCCGGCACGCTGCTCGTGCAGCTGGGTGGGCCCGGCATGCGCATCGGCATGGGCGGTGGCGCCGCCAGCTCGATGGCCGCCGGCACCAACACCGCGGCGCTCGACTTCGACAGCGTGCAGCGCGGCAACCCCGAGATCCAGCGCCGCGCGCAGGAGGTCATCAACCACTGCGCCTCGCTCGGGGACGCAAACCCGATCCTCGCCATCCACGATGTCGGCGCGGGCGGCTTGTCGAACGCCTTCCCCGAGCTCGTCGACGGCGCCGGGCTCGGCGCCGCGTTCGACCTGGCCAAGGTGCCGCTCGAGGAGAGCGGGCTGGCGCCGCGCGAGATCTGGTGCAACGAGAGCCAGGAGCGCTACGTCATCGCGCTCGCGCCCGACCTGCTGCCGGTGTTCGAGCAGATGTGCGCGCGCGAACGCTGTCCGTTCGCCGTCGTCGGCGTGGCGCAGGGCGAGCCCGTGCTCGTCGTGCACGAGCGCGAAGGCGGCGAGCGCGTCATCGACATGCCGATGGAGGTGCTGCTCGGCAAGCCGCCGAAGATGCACCGCGACGTGCGGCGCGTGGCGCGCGACGACGCGCCGCTCGACCTCACCGGCGTCAGGCTCGACGTCGTGGCGCGCGACGTGCTGCGCCACCCGACGGTGGCGAGCAAGCGTTTCCTCGTGACGATCGGCGACCGCACGGTGGGCGGCCTGAGCCACCGCGACCCGATGGTCGGCCCCTGGCAGGTGCCCGTGGCCGACTGCGCGGTGACGCTGGCGGACTACGCCGGCTTCCGCGGCGAGGCGATGGCGATGGGCGAGCGCACGCCGCTGGCCGCGCTCGATGCGCCGGCTTCAGGACGCATGGCGGTGGGCGAGGCGATCACGAACCTGCTGGCCGCGCCGATCGAGCTCGAACGCGTCAAGCTCAGCGCCAACTGGATGGCCGCCTGCGGCGAGCCCGGCGAGGACGCGGCGCTGTACGACACGGTGAAGGCGGTGGGCCTGGAGCTTGCGCCGGCGCTCGGCATCGGCATCCCGGTGGGCAAGGACTCGTTGTCGATGCGCACGCGCTGGCGCGACGCGGACGGCGAGGAAAGGCAGGTGACGGCCCCGGTGTCGCTGATCGTCAGCGCCTTCGCGGCGCTGGCCGACGTGCGCGGCACGCTGACGCCGCAGCTGCGCGCGCCGGCCGAGGCGGGCGACACGACGCTGATCCTGGTGGACCTCGGCGCAGGGCGCATGCGCGTGGCCGGCTCGATGCTGGCACAGGTGCTCGGCCGCTTCGGCAGCCGCGTGCGCGACGGCGTGCCCGACCTCGACGACCCGGCGGCGCTGAAGGCGCTCGTCGCCGCGGTGAACGAGCTGCGCGCCGAAGGCCGCCTGCTCGCCTACCACGACCGCAGCGACGGCGGGTTGTGGGCCGCCGTGTGCGAGATGGCGTTTGCCGGCCACCTGGGCGTGAGCCTGAACGTCGACATCCTCGTCACCGAGAGCGACGGCATCGCCGACAGCCGCGCCGAGTACGGCGACAGCAAGAACTGGGCGGCGCAGGTCGGCGAACGGCGCAACGAGCTGACCCTCAAGGCCCTCTTCAACGAGGAGCTCGGCGCCGTGCTGCAGGTGCGCACGGCCGAGCGCGACGCAGTGATGGCGACGCTGCGCCGGCACAGCCTGGCGCGGCACGCGCACGTCATCGGCAAGCCCAACGACCGCGGCGTGATGGAGGTGTGGCGCGACACGAAGTGCGTGTTCGGCGCGCCGCTGGCGGAGCTGCACCGGCAGTGGGACGAGGTGAGCTGGCGCATCGCGCGGCAGCGCGACAACCCTTCGTGTGCCGACGCGGAGCACGAGGCGGCCGGCGTGGCCGACGACCCCGGGCTGCACCGGCACCTGACGTTCGACGCCACCGAGCCCGCGCCGTGGGCCGCCGTGCACACGACGCGCCCGCGCCTGGCCATCCTGCGCGAGCAGGGCGTCAACTCGCACGTCGAGATGAGCTACGCCATGGCGAAGGCCGGCTTCGACACGCACGACGTGCACATGAGCGACCTGCAGGCCGGCCGCGCGAAGCTGGCGCAGTTCCAGGGCCTGGTGGCCTGCGGCGGCTTCAGCTACGGCGACACGCTCGGTGCCGGCGAGGGCTGGGCGCGTTCGATCCTCTTCAACCCGGCGCTCGCCGAGGCCTTCGCGGCCTTCTTCGCACGGCCCGACGTGTTTGCGCTCGGCGTGTGCAACGGCTGCCAGATGATGGCCGCGCTCGGCACGCTGATCCCGGGTACCGCGGCGTGGCCGAAGTTCATGCGCAACCTGAGCGAACAGTTCGAGGCGCGGCTCGCGCTGGTGGAGGTGCTGGACAGCCCCAGCCTTTTCTTCGCCGGCATGGCCGGCAGCCGGCTGCCGATCGCCGTGGCGCACGGCGAGGGCTACGCCGACTTCTCGCAGCGCGGCGACGCGGCCAGGGTGCGGCGCGCGATGCGTTTCGTCGACCACCACGGGCGCGCCACCGAGCGCTACCCCTTCAATCCGAACGGCAGTCCGGGGGGTCTCACCGCCGTCACCACCGACGACGGCCGCTTCACCGCGCTGATGCCGCACCCGGAGCGTGTGTTCCGCAACGTGCAGATGAGCTTTGCGGCGGGAGGCGATGTCTCGGCGCCGAGCCCGTGGATGCGCATGTTCCACAATGCCCGCGCGTGGCTGAAGTGAAACCTGTGCAGGTGGTGGCGGGATCGGGCCGGCGGGTGCCCTGCTCCGCGAATGTCCTCTTTCG
>JAHCKS010000110.1 GCA_026125665.1 Rubrivivax sp. | reverse complement strand
CCCGTACCGCCCTCGCTGAGCCCGGCGACCCGCCGCTCACTCCGCCGCCAGCGACCCCGGCGCGCCCGGCACGAGGCCGAGCCGCGCCGGGTCGCCGCGCCCGAGCCGCGCCACCATCGGCTCGTCACCGGTGAGGTCCACCACCGTCGTCGGCTCGGCCGGGCAGGCGCCGGCGTCCACCACCGCCTGCAGCGCCTTCTGGAAGCGTTCGCGGATGACGTGCGCGTCGTTCAGCGGCTGCGTGTCGCCGGGCGGGATCAGCGTCGTCGCCAGCAGCGGTGCGCCGAAGATCGCCAGCAGCTCCTGCGCCACGCGGTGCGCCGGCACCCGCAGGCCGATGGTGCGCCGCGAAGGATGCGAGACGCGTCGCGGCACCTCCTTCGTTGCCTCGAGGATGAAGGTGAACGGCCCCGGCGTGCCGAGCCTGAGGATGCGGTACTGCCGGTTGTCCACGCGCGCGTAGCTCGCCAGCTCGGAGAGGTCGCGGCACAGCAGCGTCAGGTGGTGCTTGTCGTCCACCTGCCGGACGCGCCGCAGGTGCTCGGCGGCGGCCTTGTCGTCGAGATGGCAGACGAGCGCGTAGCTCGAGTCGGTGGGGATGGCCACGACGCCGCCCGCGTGCAGGATCTGCGCGGCCTGCTTGAGCAGTCTGGGTTGCGGGTTGTCGGGATGGACTTCGAACAGCTGCGACACGCCGGCCATTGTCGCTGCCGCCGCCCGACAATCGCCGCGCCCACCCCAGGAGCGAGCCATGCCCCGCGACGTCCGCCCGACGCCCGCCACCCCCCTGCCGGCGGCAGCGCCGTCGCCGGCGCCCGGCCCGGCCAGGCTCCCGGTGGCCTTGCTCGGCGCCGGCCAGATCGGCCGCATGCACGCGGCGCGCATGCAGCGGCACGCCGACGTCGTGCTCGCCGGCGTCGCCGACCCTTCACCCGCCGCGCGCGACTGGGCCGGCGCGCTCGGCGTGCCCTGGGCCGCCGACGCCGGCGAGCTGCTCGACCGCGTGCGGCCGCGCGCCGCGCTCGTCGCGACGCCCAACCAGCTGCACTGCCCGGTGGCGCTGGCCTGCATCGAGCGCGGCATCGTGCCGCTGGTCGAGAAGCCGATCGCCGACACGGTCGAAGCGGCCGCACGGATCGCCGCGGCGGCACGCACTGCCGGCGTCCCTGTGCTGGTGGGTCACCAGCGGCGGCACAACGCCATGGTGCAGCGCGCACGCAGGCTCATCGCCGAGGGTGCGATCGGCCGCCCGGTGGCGGTGAGCCTGCTCGCGGCATGGCTCAAGCCCGACGCCTACTTCGACGTCGCGTGGCGGCGCGAGAAGGGCGGCGGCCCGGTGCTCATCAACGCCATCCACGACATCGACCTGCTGCGCCACCTGGTCGGCGAGGTGGTGTCGGTGCAGGCAGTGGCGTGCAGCGCCCGCCGCGGCTTCGAGGTCGAGGACACGGCGGCCGCGGTGCTGCGGCTGGCCGGCGATGCGCTGGCCACGCTGCTCGTCACCGACAGCGCCGTCTCGCCCTGGAACTACGACCTCGCTTCGGGCGAAAGCGAGCTCTATGCGCGCCAGGCCGTGGACGCCCTCTTCATCGCCGGCAGCGCCGGCGCACTCGCGCTGCCGCAGGGCAACCTCTGGCGCTACCGCGGTGAAGGCGGCGCGGCGCGGCACTGGCATGGCGAGCTGACGCAGGAGTGCACGCCGGTGCACCACCGCGACCCGTACGCGGAGCAGCTGCGCCACCTGCGCGCCGTGGCCGAAGGCCGAGAGCTGCCGCTGTGCAGCGCCGAGGACGGGCTCGCCACGTTGCGCGCCACGCTCGCGGTGCTGGAGGCGGCGGCGGGCGGGCGTCCGGTCGTCATCGGCGCGGCGGCCGAGGTGCACAATCCGGCGTCATGAACGCGGGCTGCGGCATCGTCGCCGTCATCACCATCGGCGTGCATCTCGCGCGCAGCGTGCGCGGCCGCCCGGGCGCGCCGCCGATCGGGCGCTGACTCCGCGCCGCCAGGTGCGCCGGCGCTGCGCGCAGCCGCAGCGCCGCCCGCCACCTGGTCCACTGCCCCCGTTCACCGCAAGGAGGCCGCCGTGGCCGATCTGTTCGACAACCCCATGGGCCTGGCCGGATTCGAGTTCGTCGAGTTCGCCTCACCCGCGCCCGACGTGCTCGAGCCCCTCTTCGAGAAGATGGGCTTCAGCCTCGTCGCCCGCCACCGCAGCAAGGACGTGCTGCTGTACCGCCAGGGCGAGATCAACTTCATCGTCAACCGCGAGCCGCGCAGCCTGGCCGGCTACTTCGCCGCCGAGCACGGGCCGAGCGCCTGCGCGCTCGCCTTCCGCGTGCGCGACTCGCACAAGGCCTACGCGCGCGCGCTCGAGCTCGGCGCGCAGCCGATCGACGTGCCCACCGGGCCGATGGAGCTGCGCCTGCCGGCCATCAAGGGCATCGGCGGCGCGCCGCTGTACCTCATCGACCGCTTCGAGGAAGGCCGGAGCATCTACGACATCGACTTCGAGTTCCTGCCGGAGTACCAGCCGCTGGACAGGCGGCGCCCGCGTGGCCATGGCCTCAAGGTCATCGACCACCTGACGCACAACGTCTACCGCGGCCGCATGGCCTTCTGGGGTGGGTTCTACGAGCGGCTCTTCAACTTCCGCGAGATCCGCTACTTCGACATCAAGGGCGAGTACACCGGCCTGACGAGCCGCGCGATGACCGCGCCCGACGGGCTCATCCGCATTCCACTGAACGAGGAGTCGGGCAAGGGCGGCTCGGGCCAGATCGAGGAGTTCCTGATGAAGTTCAACGGCGAGGGCATCCAGCACATCGCGCTGCTCACCGACGACCTCGTCGGCACCGTCGATGCCCTGCAGCTCGCCGGCATCCCGCTGATGACGGCGCCCAACGACATCTACTACGAGATGCTCGAGGAACGGCTGCCCGGGCACGGCGAGCCGGTGCAGGAACTCGCCACGCGCGGCATCCTGCTCGACGGCTCCACCGCCGGCGGGCAGAAGAAGCTGCTGCTGCAGATCTTCAGCGAGACGCTGCTCGGGCCGGTGTTCTTCGAGTTCATCCAGCGCAAGGCCGACGAGGGCTTCGGCGAAGGCAACTTCAAGGCCCTCTTCGAGAGCCTGGAGCGCGACCAGATCCGCCGCGGTGCGCTGAAGGTCTGAGCATCCA
Source organism: Rubrivivax sp. (assembly GCA_026125665.1). GTDB lineage: Bacteria > Pseudomonadota > Gammaproteobacteria > Burkholderiales > Burkholderiaceae_C > Rubrivivax. The sequence continues at coordinate 15,768 of JAHCKS010000110.1, read as the reverse complement.
GGCCCGTGACTGCGCCCGGCGTTGGGGAAGAAGCTGGGGGCCGCCCACGATCACGGCGCGCCGGGCCGATGCCGTGGGGCCCCTCAGGGCATGGCACCCGAACACACGACGAAAGGCCGAGCGAATGCCACCGTCGCCGCCGCGCCTCGGGTGCCGAGCCCTGAGCGGCCTCCCTTGGCCTCGGACTTGCGCGCCGCGATTCCGCATGAAGCCAGGTTCAGCTTCCCGAGAGTCGCCGTGCGCCTGGCCGACACCAGGCGGCTCGGCGGCCCGGCCTCACGCCGGGCGCAGCGCGTGCCGGTCCAGCACCTCGAGCAGGCGTGCCAGGTCCAGCGGCTTCGTCAGGTAGTCGGCGAAGCCCACGGCGCGGCCGCGCGCCAGGTCGGCCGGCATGGCCTGCGCGCTCACGGCCACCACCGGGATGTCGCGTGTGGCCGGGTCTTCGCGCAGCACGCGCATCACGGCCCAGCCGTCCATCTCGGGCAGGTGGATGTCCAGCAGCACGAGGCGCGGCTGCCGCCGACGCGCCAGCTCCAGCCCCGCCGCGGGCGAAGGGGCCGGCAGCAGCCGCCACTGCGGCCTGAGCGACACCATGTGCTCGACGAGCAGCATGTTGGTCGGGTTGTCCTCGATGCACAGCAGCTCGAACGCCGCGGGCGTCGCCGGCGCCGGCGTGGCCGCCTGCGACGGCCGGTTGGCCGGTGGTGCGGGCGCCGGCCCTTCGTCGGCCTTGGCCAGCTGCACCCAGAACGTGCTGCCGCGGCCCGGCTCGCTGTCCACGCCGATGGTGCCGTGCATCAGCTCGACGAGGCGGCGCGACAGCGCCAGGCCGATGCCCGTGCCCTCGATGCCGGTGTGCACCGCCTCCAGCCGCTCGAACGGCACGAACAGGCGCGCCACCTGGCCCGGGTCGAGGCCGGGCCCGGTGTCGTCGATGCACACGCGCCAGGCCTCGCCGCGGTCCTCGAACCGCACGGCCACGCGCCCTTCCTCGCGGTTGTACTTGACCGCATTGCCGAGCAGGTTCAGCAGCACCTGCTTCAGGCGCGTGCGGTCGGCGCGCACCTGGCAGTCCCTGTCGGCCGGCGGCGCGACGAGGGTGATCCCGCGTGCACTCGCCTGCGTGCGCAGCATCGTCAGGCAATCGGCGACGAGCGGCGCCAGCGCCACCGCCTCGTGGCTGACGGCCAGATGCCCGGCCTCGATGCGTGCCAGGTCGAGCACGTCGTTGATCAGCGTCAGCAGGTGCTGGCCGGCGGCGAGGATCTGCCGCACCTTGGCCGCCGTCGACTCCTTGCCGTCGGGCTCCATCATCAGCAGCTGGCCGAAGCCGAGGATGGCGTTCAGCGGCGTGCGCAGCTCGTGGCTCATGCGCGAGAGGAACTCACTCTTCGCGCGGTTGGCCCGTTCCGCCTCGTCGCGGGCCGCGGCCAGCGCCGCGGTGCGCTCTTCGACACGGCGCTCGAGATCGTCGGCCAGCTGCCTGAGCTCGCGCGCGGCGCGCACGCGTTCGCTGATGTCGCGCACGATGACGTGTCCGCCGAAGCCGTCGATCGGGTCGGTGAACGGGGCGGCCGTGACCTCGACGTCGATGACGCTGCCGTCCAGGCGAAGGAAGCGCTCGACGAGCGGCGCCACCGGCTCGCCGGTGCGGGCCATGTGCTCGCGCCGCGCCCGCACCGCGGCGTGGTAGTCGGGGTGGATGCGCTCGTCGACCGGGCGGCCGACAAGCTGGGCCGCGTCGTCGGCTCCGAACAGCCGCAGGGCCGCCGCGTTGAGCTGGCGGAACACGCCCTGCTGCGTGACGAAGATCGCGTCCGGCGAGTTCTCGAGCAGCGCTCGATAGCGGCGCTCGCTGCGCTCGACCTCGAGCTGCCGCCGGCCGCCTTGCCACAGCAGCACCGCGATGGCCGTGCCGGCGACGAGCGCCAGCAGCAGGAAGGCGCCCATGGCCAGCCGCTCTCGCTCGCGCCCGGCGGCCAGCGGCGCCAGCGCCACGTCCTCGGCCAGGCCGACGACGACGACGACGCCGAGCTCCGGCAGACGCTTCCAGGAGAACAGGCGCGCGATGCCGTCGACGTCGCTGACCTCGTTGTACTGGCCCTGCGTCGCCTCGCGGTCGAGCAGGAAGGGCCGGCTGGCGGGCAGCCGGCGGCCCATCGCACGCTCATGGTCCCGGCTGCGCGCCAGGAACGTGCCGTCGCCGCGCACGACGGCGACGACGTCGCGCTCGTCGAGGGCGAGCGCGGCGAGCCGGGCCTGCAGGTAAAGCGTGGGCACCGCGATGTTCATTGTGCCGTCGAACTGGCCGTTGCGCAGCAGCGGCCGGTTGACGACGAAGACCCACTGGTCGACGAGGCGCGAGCGGACCGCCGCGCCCACGTGCAGGCGGTCGATGCCGCCGCGGTGCACGCGGAAGTGGTCGCGGTCGGCGACGTTGACCTCCGGTCTGCCGAGGCTGTTGTAGAGCGATTCGCCATCGGCACCGGCGACCGTGACGTGGCTGGCCGAGCCCGCCGGCAGTTCCTCCAGCAGCGCCTGCGCCAGCGGGTCGAAGGCCTTCGCGTCGCCGCTCCAGCTGGCACGCAGCTGCTGCAGCGCGAGGTCGATGCCGCCCATCAGCGCCTGCACGTGGCCGGCCATCGCGTCGGCCAGCTGGCGCCCGCGCTGTTCGGCGCGCAGCTCGGCCTGCCGGCGCAGCTCGCGCTGCGCGCGCTCGCCCTCGGCCCAGAACAGGCCGACGCCGGCGGCGACGAAGAGGGTGAGCAGCGCCGCCAGCCAGAGGCTCTGGCCCCGAAGGCTCGGAAGCAGGCCCGTGGCCGCCACGCGCGTGCTCAGGCCGGGGCGCCGCGGCCGCGCGGCGGGCGGCCGTGCGCGGTGGCCGTTACAGCGGAGCAGGGCGACGGGTGGCTCATGGCGTCGGTTGCCGGGCGCCCGATTCTGCCCGCAGTGGTTCGTGCGGGCCTTGGCGCCGCCGGCGTGCTTCGGGCGGCCCCCGGCAGCGGCAGCCGTCGTGCCGCCCTACCATCGCGGGCCCATGCCGCCGATGCCCGCCCGGCCCCTCACCGAACCGCTGGCCGCCTCGCCGCTGCGCACGGCGATCTCGGCCCTGACACGCGCTCCCGAGCCCGGACTGCTGCCCGCCCTGCTGCGCGAGGCCGAGCTCACCGGCAAGCAGCGCGCCGCGGCCGAGGCGCTGGCGCTGCGGCTGGCGCGCGGCGTGCGAGCACGCTCGCGCGAGGGCGGCCGTGCCGGCCTGGTCCAGGGCCTGCTGCAGGAGTTCGCGCTGAGCTCGGCAGAGGGCGTGGCGCTGATGTGCCTGGCGGAGGCGCTGCTGCGCATTCCCGACGACGCCACGCGCGACGTGCTCATCCGCGACAAGATCGCCGCCGGCAACTGGCAGCAGCACCTGGGCCACAGCCCGTCGATGTTCGTCAACGCGGCGGCCTGGGGTCTTCTGCTGACCGGCAAGCTCGTCGCCACGCACAGCGCGCGGGGTCTGACGGCGACGCTTCGGCGTGTGGTGGCGCGCGGCGGCGAGCCGCTCATCCGCAAGGGCGTGGACATGGCGATGCGGCTCATGGGCGAGCAGTTCGTCACCGGCGAGACGATCGAACAGGCGCTCGAGCGCGCTCGCGAACGCGAAGCGCAGGGCTTCCGCTACAGCTTCGACATGCTCGGCGAAGCGGCGATGACGGCGGCCGACGCGGCGCGCTACTTCGCCGCCTACGAGGCCGCCATCGACGCCATCGGTGCGACGGCCGGCGGGCGCGGCGTGATCACCGGGCCGGGCATCTCGGTGAAGCTGTCGGCGCTGCACCCGCGCTACACGCGCGCGCAGGCGCCGCGCGTGCTGGCCGAGCTGTACCCGCGGCTCGTGCGGCTGGCCGAGCGCGCGCGCCGGCACGACATCGGCCTGAACATCGACGCCGAGGAGAGCGAGCGCCTGGAGCTCTCGCTCGAGCTGCTCGAGCGGCTCGCCTTCGAGCCGATGCTCGCCGGCTGGCACGGCATCGGCTTCGTCGTGCAGGCCTACCAGAAGCGCTGCCCGGCGGTGATCGACTGGCTGGTCGACCTGGGCCGGCGCAGCGGCCACCGGCTGATGGTGCGGCTGGTGAAGGGCGCCTACTGGGACAGCGAGATCAAGCGCGCCCAGCAGGAGGGCCAAGCCGGCTACCCCGTCTACACGCGCAAGCCGTACACCGACGTGGCCTACATCGCCTGCGCCCGGCGGCTGCTCGCCGCGCCCGACGCGGTGTACCCGCAGTTCGCCACGCACAACGCGATGAGCCTGGCGACGATCCACGAGCTCGCCGGGCCGGGCAGCTACGCCCCGGGGCACTACGAGTTCCAGTGCCTGCACGGCATGGGCGAGCCGCTGTACGAGCAGGTGGTCGGCGAGGTGAACACCGGCGGCCTGGGGCGACCTTGCCGCGTCTATGCCCCGGTGGGCACGCACGAGACGCTGCTCGCCTACCTCGTGCGGCGGCTGCTGGAGAACGGCGCCAACACGTCGTTCGTCAACCGCATCGCCGACGACAACATCGCGCTGGAGGATCTCGTGCGCGACCCGGTGGCGGTGGTGCGCGACACGGCCGCGCGCGAAGGCGTTGCACCGGGGACGCCGCACCCGGCGATTCCGCTGCCCGAGGCGCTGTACGGCGGTCACCGCCTCAACTCGCGCGGACTCGACCTCGCCGACGAGCCGACGCTGACGCGCCTGGTGGCCGCCTTCGCCGATGACCAGGTGCGCCACTGGCGTGCCGAGCCGCTGCTGGCCGCAGGCGAAGGCGCGCCGGCGGCCGGCGCGGGCATCGCCCCGGAGGCTGCGGCGCGGGCGGGCTGGGAACCGGTGCACAACCCCGCCGATCGCGCCGACATCGTCGGCCGTGTGCGGGAGGCGACCGCCGACGAGGTGCAGCAAGCGCTGGCGGCCGCTGCGCAGGCCGCCGCCGCCTGGTCCGCCACGCCGCCGGCCGAACGCGCGACGCTGCTCGCCACCGCCGCCGAGCGCCTGCAGGCCCGGGTGCTCGAGCTCGTGCCGCTGCTCGTGCGCGAGGCGGGCAAGACCTGTGCCAACGCCGTGGCCGAGGTGCGCGAGGCGGTGGACTTCCTGCGGTACTACGCGGCCGAGGTGGCGCGCGACTTCGACAACGCCACGCACCGGCCGCTCGGGCCGGTGGTGTGCATCAGCCCGTGGAATTTCCCGCTCGCCATCTTCACCGGGCAGGTGGCCGCGGCGCTGGCCGCGGGCAACGTGGTGCTCGCCAAGCCGGCCGAACAGACGCCGCTCGTCGCCGCCGCCGCCGTGCGCGCGCTGCACGAAGCCGGCGTGCCCCAGGGGGCGCTGCAGCTGCTGCCCGGCCGCGGCGAGACGGTGGGCGCGCCGCTGGTGGCCGACGCGCGCGTGCAGGGCGTGCTCTTCACCGGCAGCACCGAGGTCGCGCGCCTGCTGCAGCACACGCTGGCCAAGCGGCTCACGGCCACCGGCGAGCCGGTGCCGCTGATCGCCGAGACCGGCGGCCAGAACGCGATGGTGGTGGACAGCTCGGCGCTCGCCGAGCAGGCGGTGGCCGACATCGTGAGCTCGGCCTTCGACAGCGCGGGCCAGCGCTGCTCGGCGCTGCGCGTGCTGTGCGTGCAGGACGACGTGGCGCCGCGGCTCCTGGAGATGCTGAAGGGGGCGGTGCGCGAGCTGCGCGTCGGCGACCCGCGCCTGCTGGCCACCGATGTCGGGCCGGTGATCGACGCCGAAGCGCGCGCCGGCATCGAGCGGCACGTCGCCGAGATGGCGGCGCGCGGGCACGACGTGTGGCGGCTGCCGCTCGAGGTGCACGACTGCGGCGGCGCGCCGGCCGGCACCTTCGTCGCGCCGACGGTCATCGAGATCGAGCGCATCGACGAGCTGCAGCGTGAGGTGTTCGGGCCCGTGCTGCACGTGCTGCGCTACGCCCGCGACGAGCTGCCCGTCGTGCTGGAGGCCGTCAACGCCACCGGCTACGGCCTGACGCAGGGTGCGCACACGCGCATCGACGAGACGGTGGCACAGGTGCTCGCTGCCTCGCGCGCCGGCAACGTCTACGTCAACCGCAACGTCGTCGGTGCGGTGGTGGGCGTGCAGCCGTTCGGCGGCGAGGGCCTGTCGGGCACCGGCCCGAAGGCGGGCGGGCCGTTGTACCTGCTGCGCCTGCTGGCCGAGCGGCCCGCGCAGGCGGCACGCCTGGCGGTCGCGCAGGCCGGTCACGCCAGCTTGCCGCCGGTGCGCGGCCTCGCGACCGAGCCGCTGGCCATGGCCCGCGGCGGTGACGTGCTCGACGCGCTGCGCACCTGGGCCGTGGCGCAGGGCCAGGCGCTGCTGGCTGCCCACTGCGACCGCGCGGCCGCCGAGTCGCCGGTGGGCATCTGGCACGCGTTGCCCGGTCCCACCGGCGAGGCCAACCTCTACGCCGTGCTGCCGCGCGAGACGGTGCTGTGCCTGGCGGACGAGGGTGCCGCCGGCGACGCCGACCGCCTGGCGCAACTGGCGGCGGTGCTGGCCGTCGGCAGCCGGGCGCTGTGGCCGGCCAGCGCGCAAGCGCTGCGCGAACGGCTGCCGGCCGACGTGCGCGAGTGCATCGCGCTGGCGCAGGACTGGCGTTCGCCGAGCGCCCACTTCGATGCCGTGCTGCTGCACGGCGACGCCGCGGCACGCCTGGCCACGGGCCGGGCGCTCGCGGCGCGGCCCGGTCCGATCGTCGGCCTTGCTGCGTTGGCCCGTGGGGACGCCCAGGTGCCGCTCGAACGACTGATCGTCGAGCGCGCGCTGAGCATCAACACCGCTGCCGCCGGGGGCAACGCCAGCCTGATGGCGCTGGGGTGATGCGGCCGCCGCTCGCGGCGGACGAGATACGCTCCAGGCGCGTGCTTCCAGGGCCGAGGTAACCCGCATTCCGCCGGCCGTCCGCGGCGCGAAGAATCGCCACCCTTCGAGAAGCCAAGGAGCGGAAGATGCGCTGGATGAAGTCGCTGTGGCTCGGGTTCACGCTGGCCGTGGCGGCGCTGCCCGCTGCCGCGCAGGCGGGCAAGACCGAAGTGCTCTGGCTCGGCCAGGCGGCGTTCAAGATCACGTCGCCGGGCGGCAAGGTCATCGTCATCGACCCGTGGCTGAAGACGAACCCGAAGACGCCGGCCGAGTACAAGGACCTGGCCAAGCTCGGCAAGCCCGACGTGGTGCTGGTCACGCACGCGCACTTCGACCACGTGGCCGACGCGCCCGAGCTGGCGACGATGCACAAGGTGCGCCTGTACGCGCCGCCCGGGCTGGCCGGCACGCTGACTGCGCTCGGCCTCGTGCCGGCCGACCTGGCGCCGGGCATGAACAAGAGTGGCATCGTCACGCCGCTCGGGCCCGACATCAAGTTCCACATGGTGCGCGCCGAGCACAGCTCGGAGTTCAGGCACACCGACGCCTCGGGCAAGGCCACGATGTACCCCGGCGGCGAGCCGGTGGGCTGGATCGTCGAGCTGGAGAACGGCTTCAAGATCTACCACATGGGCGACACGGGCCTGTTCGGCGACATGCGCATGATCGGCGAGCTCTACAAGCCCGACCTCGTGCTCGTGCCGATCGGCGGCAACTTCACCATCAACGCGCAGCTCGCGGCGATGGCCATCAAGGACCTCATCAAGCCGAAGTTCGCGCTGCCGATGCACTACGGCACCTTCCCCGTGCTCGCCGGCAAGCCCGAGGACTTCATCAAGGGCCTGGGCGACGCGCCGGTCAAGGTGTTCGTGCCGCAGCCGGGCGAGAAGCTGACGTTCTGACGCGGCCCGCCGGCGCGCGTTCCGGGCCGCGGTCCCGCACGAAGCACGGGGCCTGCGGCGCGGCCGGATCAAGGTGCCGCGTAGCGCCGCTGCACGACGTAGTCGCCGGCGCGCGTGGACTCCACCAGCGCGTAGCCGTCGACGGCCCAGCGCACCGGCGGTGGTGCGGCGTGGTGCGGCGGCACCGCACGGGCGTGCCGGGCCAGCGTCACGTGCGGCCGGAAGCGCCGCGCTTCGACGGGCAGGCCGAGCTGCCGCAGCGCGGCGGCCAGCCGGCCGTGCAGTTCGGCGAGAGGCTCGGGCAACCGGGTCGGCTGCAGCGCCACGATCCCGCCGTGCCATGCCGCGATCCGGTCGAGGCACAGCTCGAAGCGGGGCGGCGGGAGCGCGAGCCCGTCGGCCAGCTCGCGCAGGCGTGCCGCCGCCACGGCCCCGATGAAGTGCAGCGTCAGATGCAGCTTGTCGCGGCGCGTCGGCTGCGCAGGCGCCGGACAGGCCATCGCGTCACGCCACTGCACGAGCGCGGCGCGGGCCGCCTCGTCGGGCCACAACGCGACGAACAGGCGCAGCGACGCCGGCGGCTCGGGCATGGCCACCAGTATGGTGCCGCGCCACGGCGTGACGGCGTGACGTCCGCGCGGACGCTCCCTGGCCGCAGGGCGCGCACGCGGCGGCCGGCGCGCCGCGCTTAACATCGCGCCGGCCTCGCGGTCGTCACACCCGCCGCGTTCGATCGAGCAAGACCGAGCCCCCGACTGTCGACCCCGCATGGCTGATCCGGGCCCCACGACCCTGGCGGCGTTGTCGCTGGCGCAATCCGTTGCCGAGGCGGTGGCCACGCTCGCCTTCGCGCTGTCGGGGCTCATCGAGGCGGCGCGCAAGCGGCTCGACGCCGTCGGCGTGGTCGTGGTCGCCGGCCTTGCCGCCTTCGGCGGCGGCACGCTGCGCGACATCCTGCTCGACCGGCGGCCGTTCTTCTGGGTGCAGCACGCGGCCTGGCTGTGGGCGCTGCTCGCGCTGTGCGTGGCGGCGATGCTGTTCATGCGCGCGCGCCACCTCGCGCCCACCGAACGCGCGATGCAGTGGCCCGACGCGCTCGGCCTCGGCCTGTTCTGCGCCGGCGGCACGCAGGTGGCGCTGGCGGCGCAGATGCCGGCCTTCGTCGCGGTGCTGATGGGCGTGGTCACCGCGGCCTTCGGTGGCGTGCTGCGCGACGTCGTCTGCAACGAGGTGCCGCGGGCCTTCAGCGACCACCGGCCTTATGCGCTGTGTGCCTTCGCCGGCGGCTGGGTGACGGTGGGCGCGACGGCTGCCGGGGCGGCGGCGGAACTGGCCCTCGTCGGCGGTGCGGTCGTGGCCACGGCGCTGCGCGCCGGGGCGCTCGCCGCCGACTACCGGCTGCCTGCGTGGCGAGCCTGGGACGACGCGGACGAGCCGCGCGAACGACCGGGCGAACGCAGCGAACGCTGAACGTCGCCGCCCCGGGGCCACAGGAAAGTGCCGCGCAAGAAGCCGTCTCGGCCTCCCGGGGCCGGCCGGGGCGAGATCAGACGCGCTCGAGCACGACCGCGATGCCCTGGCCGACGCCGATGCACATGGTGCACAGGGCGTAGCGCCCGCCGGCGCGGTGCAGCTGGTTCACCGCCGTCGTCGCCAGGCGCGCACCGCTGGCGCCCAGCGGGTGGCCGAGCGCGATGGCGCCGCCGTTGGGGTTCACGCGCGGGTCGTCGTCCTCGAGACCGAGGTCGCGCAGCACGGCCAGGCCCTGCGCCGCGAAGGCCTCGTTGAGCTCGATCACGTCCATCTGCGCCAGCGTCAGGCCGGTGAGCTCGAGCACCTTGCGCGTGGCCGGCGCCGGCCCCATGCCCATGATGCGCGGCGCCAGGCCCGCGGTGGCCATGCCGACCACGCGCGCGCGCGGCACGAGGCCGTGGCGCTTCGCCGCCGCCTCGCTCGCCACCATCAAGGCACAGGCGCCATCGTTGACGCCGCTGGCGTTGCCTGCGGTCACGGTGCCCTCGGGCCTCACGACGCCCTTCAGCTTCGCCAGCGCCTCCAGGCTCGTCTCGCGCGGGTGTTCGTCCTTCGCGACGACGAGCGGCTCGCCCTTCTTCTGCGGGATCGTCACCGGCACGATCTCGGCGTCGAAGAAACCGGCCTTCTGCGCTGCCACCGCCTTCATCTGGCTGGCCAGCGCCATCCGGTCCTGCGCCTCGCGCTCGATCTTGAAGTCGGTGGCGACGTTCTCCGCCGTCTCGGGCATCGAGTCGATGCCGTGCAGCTCCTTCATCAGCTTGTTGACGAAGCGCCAGCCGATGGTGGTGTCGTAGACGGCGTTGGCACGGCTGAACGCGCTTTCGGCCTTCGGCATGACGAACGGCGCGCGGCTCATGCTCTCGACGCCGCCGGCGATCATCAGCTGCGCCTCGCCGGCCTTGACGGCGCGCGCGGCGGTGCCCACGGCGTCCAGGCCGCTGCCGCACAGCCGGTTGATCGTCGCGCCGGGCACGTCCTTCGGCAGGCCGGCGAGCAGCAGGCTCATGCGCGCGACGTTGCGATTGTCCTCGCCGGCCTGGTTGGCGCAGCCGAAGAGCACGTCGGCCACCGCGGCCCAGTCGACCTTCGGATTGCGGGCCATCAGCGCCTTCAGCGGCACGGCGCCGAGGTCGTCGGTGCGCACGCTGCTGAGGGCACCGCCGTAGCGGCCGAACGGCGTGCGCACGGCGTCGCAGATGAAGGCTTGCGGGCTGCTCATGCTGAGGTCTCCGGTTCAGGATGTCGTCGTCGGGGCGGCGCGGGGCAGGTCGGTCAGGTCGAACAGGCTCGTCACCTCGAGGTCCAGCACCTCGGCGCCGTGCTGGTTGAACAGCTGCCAGCGCCAGCGCAACAGGCCGAGCGTCGCCTGGCTCTTGGCGCGGCGCGGCTCGATGACGGTGGCGCGCAGCGTCAGCCGATCGCCCGGCCGCACCGGGTGCGGCCACTTCACGTAGCTGGCGCCGGGCGAGGCGAAGCTTTCGCTGCCTTCGAGCGCGGCCTGCGTCGCCAGGCGCATCGCGATGCCGCAGGTGTGCCAGCCGCTGGCGATGAGCCCCTGGAAGCGGCCGTGGGCGGCGCGCGCCTTGTCGGTGTGGAACCACTGCGGGTCGAAGGCGTTGGCGAAGCGCAGCAGCTCCTCCTCGCTGACCTCGTACGGGCCGGCCTCGATGACCTGGCCGGCGTGGAAGTCGGCGAACTTCATGCGCGGGGCTCAGGCGCGCCGCCGCAGCCACGGGCTGGTGCGGTAGCGCTCGCCGCGGTAGTGGGCGTCGAGCGCGTCGAGCACGCCGATGACGCCGCGCACACTCCAGCGCGCCAGCCACTCGAAGGGGCCGGCCGGGTAGTTGACGCCGAGCTTCATCGCCGCGTCGGCGCCCTCGGGCGTGCAGACGCCCTGCAGCACGGCATCGGCCGCCTCGTTGACGAGCATGGCGACGGTGCGCGCGACGACGAGCCCCGGGGTGTCGGCCAGCGCCAGCGGCGCGAAGCCCAGCGCGGCGAGCCAGGCCGGTGCCTGCGTCCGCCAGCCCTCGCCGGCATGCGGTGCGAGAGCGAACGCCAGCGCCGCGCCGGGTGGGGCCGGCAACACCAGCGGCCGGTCGAACACCGCCACGTCGGTCGTGTCCATCGCCGCGGCGAGCTGCTGCGCCGTGCGGCCGTCGCTCAGCACGAGCCGCGCACCGTCGACGCGCAGGCCGGTCCAGGTGCTCTCCCGGTCGCGCGCCGGGCGCAGGCCCTGCTCGACGAGCGCCTTCGTCGCGGCGGCTTCCAGCATGTCGGCGATGCCGTCCGGGCCGTGCACCGTGACCTCGTGCGCGCGCGCCGGTGCGCCCGGTGCCGCCGCCGTCGCCGCAGGCATGCCATCGCCTTCGCCGTAGCGGTAGAAGCCGCGCCCGCTCTTGCGGCCGAGCAGGCCGCCGGCGACCATCTCGCGCTGCACGAGCGACGGCACGTAGCGCTTGTCGAAGAAGTTCGCCTCGTAGACCGACTGCGTGACCGCGAAGTTGGTGTCGTGGCCGATGAGGTCCATCAGCTCGCACGGGCCCATGCGGAAGCCGGCGGCCTTCAGGCACGCGTCGAGCACCTGCGGCTCGGCCGCCTGCTCGAGCAGCAGCGCCAGCGTCTCGGCGTAGTAGGGCCGCGCGATGCGGTTGACGATGAAGCCGGGCGTGCTCTTCGCGTGCACCGGCGTCTTGCCCCAGGTGCGGCCGAGCTCGAAGATGGCCTCGGCGACGGCGGGCTCGGTCTGCAGCCCCGACACCACCTCGACGAGTTTCATCAGCGGCACCGGGTTGAAGAAGTGCATGCCGACCAGCCGCCCGGGCTGCGCCAGGCCGTTGGCGATGGCGGTGACCGAGATCGACGAGGTGTTCGTGGCGAGCACGCAGCCGGGCGCGACGAGGCCTTCGAGCTGGCGGAAGAGGGCGCGTTTGGCTTCGAGCTGCTCGACGATGGCCTCGATGACGAGCCCGGCGCCGGCGGCCTCGTCCAGCGCGTCGATCGGCGAGATGCGTGCCAGCGCTGCGGTGGCGGCGTCGGCACCGAGCCTGCCCTTGGCGACGAGGCCCTCCAGGGTGGCGGCGAGCCTGCCCTTGGCGTCGGCGGCGGCACCGGTGCGCGTGTCGAACAATTGCACGCCGTGGCCGGCCTGCGCCGCCACCTGCGCGATGCCGGCGCCCATGATGCCGGCGCCGACGACGAGCACCGGGGCATTGCGGAGGTCCATGGGGCAGCGATTGTGCGGGCTGGGCAGGCGGGGCCGGAGCGGTGCGGCCCTCAGCGCTCGTTCTTCGCGATCCAGGCCGCAGGCCGCTTGCCGAGGAAGGCGGCAAACCCCTCCCGCGCCTCGTCGCTGCCGCGCACGCGTGCGATCGTCTGCGCCGTCAGCTCGCGCACGTCGGGCGTGATGGGCCCCGGCTGCAGCTGCGCGAAGAGGGCCTTGATCTCGCGCTGCGCGTTCGGCCCGCCGGCCAGCAGGTGCTGCACGGCCTCGTCGACGGCGGCGTCGAGCTGCTCGGCCATCACGACGCGCTGCACGAGGCCCATCTCCAGCGCCTCCGTGGCGCCGATGCGCTCGGTGGTGAGCGCCAGGCGCCGCGCCTGGCGCCTGCCGACCGCGTTCACGACGTACGGGCCGATGACGGCCGGCAGGATGCCGAACTTCGCCTCGCTGACCGAGAAGGTGGCGTTGTCGGCGGCGATGGCGATGTCGCACGCGGCCGTCAGCCCGACGCCACCGCCGAGCGCCGCACCTTGCACGCGTGCAATGGTCGGTTTCGCGCAGGCCTCGATGCGGGCCAGCATGCCGGCGAATCGGCGCGCGTCGGCGACGTTCCACTCGAGGGTCGCCTCGCTCGCGCGTTGCATCCACTGCAGGTCGGCGCCGGCGCTGAAGTGCCTGCCATCACCGGCCAGCACGATCACGCGCACGGCCGGGTCGGCCTCCAGCGCCGCGAAGGCGGCATCGAGCTCGCCGATCATCACCTCGTCGAAGGCGTTGAAGACGGCCGGCCTGGCCATCGTCACCTGCACGACGCCGGGCTGGCCGGTGCCGCGCGTGCCGACGCGCAGGGTCTCATGGGTGCTCATGCCGCAGCCCTCCTCGAACGTGCGCAATCAGTAGGTCTCGAGGTGCAGCCGGCCCTCGCGCTTCAGCGAGGCGGCCACCTGCTCCCAGTCGAAGCCGGCGTCGAGCGCGACGTCTCGCAGCGCCAGCACCACGCCTTCCTCCATCGCCTTCAGGCCGCAGACGTAGAAGAAGGCATTCGGGTCCTTCAGCAGCGCCGCCAGGTCGGGGGCTCGACGGCGCATCAGGTCCTGCACGTAGGTCTTGGGCTCGCCCGCCGCGCGGCTGAACGCGAAGTTGATGTCGATGAAGTCCTTCGGCAGGTTCTGCAGCGGCCCGAAGTAGGGCAGCTCCTCCTTCGTGCGCGCGCCGAAGAAGAGCAGCAGCTTCCCACCTTCGAACTTGCCGCTGGCGCGCAGGCGGCGGCGCCACTCGGTCATGGCGCGCATCGGCGCGCTGCCGGTGCCCGTGCAGATCATCACGATGTGGCTCTTCGGGTGGTTCGGCATCAGGAAGCTGACGCCGAAGGGCCCGGTGACCTGCACCTTGTCCCCGACCTGCAGGTCGCACATGTAGTTGCTGGCGACGCCCCGCACGGGGTTGCCGTGGTGGTCTTCGAGCACGCGCTTGATGGTGAGCGACAGGTTGTTGTAGCCCGGGCGCTCGCCGTTGCGCGGGCTGGCGACGCTGTACTGGCGCGGGTGGTGCGGCCGGCCCGCCGCGTCGGTGCCCGGCGGGATGATGCCGATCGACTGGCCCTCGAGCACCGGGAACGGCATCGTGCCGAAGTCGAGCACGACGTGGTGCGTGTCGTACTCCTTGCCGACCTCGGTGACGCGCACGTTGCCGGTGACGGTGGCGGTGACGAACTTCTCCGCCGACGGGTTGCGCGCGTTCGGGCCGTACAGGCTCGTGTAGGCGTGCGCGGCCGACCACGGTGGCACGATGGCGCCATAACGCGCGCTGTTGAACCTGACGGCGGCCGGCTCCGCCACGGCTTGCGCGAACGGTGCGGTCGCCGCGGCGGGTGCGGCCGCGGTTTCGGCGGACGCCGCGGCGGCGGCCTCGTCGGCCCCGACGAGCTCTTCGGGCGGCAGCTCGCCGGGCAGCTCGTCCCAGCCGAACTGCTCGTCGACGCTGTAGGCACGCGCCTTCGGCACCGTGCGCCAGTTGTCGATGCTGCCGGTGGGGCACGGCGAGATGCAGTCCATGCACAGGTTGCACTTCGCGGCGTCGACGACGTAGTTGCGCGAATCGTGCGTGATGGCTTGCACCGGGCAGATCGACTCGCAGGTGTTGCAGCGGATGCAGATCTCGGGGTCGATCAGGTGCTGCTTGATGATGACGGCGCCCACGGCCATGTCCATCGCAGGTCTCCTCGTGAGAAGGGGCCCCGGGCATGCCGCCAGGGGCCCCTTGCCACCGGCTTGCCGCCGATGCTAGTTCACAGGGCGCTTCAGGCGAAACGCACGTACTCGAAGTCCACCGGCTGGCGGTTGATGCCGATGGCCGGCGGCGCGATCCAGTTGGCGAACTTGCCCGGCTGCGCGACGCGGCCCATCAGGCCCTGCACGAAGGCGCGGTCGGCGGCGCTCGGCAGCCACTGGTCGACCTTCGCGTTCCACTCCGCCTCGCTCACCACCTCGCCGGCGGGCGACACCTTCACGCCGGCCAGCCCGCCGATGTTGCGGTGGAAGGCCTTGTGCGGCGCCTTCAGCCGGAACGGGATGCCGGCCTTCTCGATGACCTTGTTCCAGCGCTCGACGCCGGCGATGCTGTCCTTGATGTAGTCGTCGCGCAGCACTTCGTTGAGCGCGTTGAGCATCGGCACCTCCTTCTCGACGAGTGCACCGTCCCTGGCCTGCAGCACGCGGTAGCTCTGGCCGCGCAGGCGGTGGTCGTCGGTGCGCTTGCCTTCCTCGAAGCGGCCCTTGAGGCCCGTCGAGTAGAAGGTGGCGGCGTTGCTCGATTCGTCGGCGCCGAAGAGGTCGATGGTGACGCTGAAGTGGAAGTTGAGGTAGCGCTGGATGGTGGGCAGGTCGATGACGCCGGCCTCGCGCAGCTTCTTCGGGTCGTCGGTCTTCAGCTCGTTCATCACCTGGCAGGTGCGCTGGATGACGCGCGAGACGCCGCTCTCGCCGACGAACATGTGGTGCGCCTCCTCGGTGAGCATGAACTTCGTCGTGCGCGCCAGCGGGTCGAAGCTGCTCTCGGCCAGCGCGCACAGCTGGAACTTGCCGTCGCGATCGGTGAAGTAGGTGAACATGAAGAAGCTCAGCCAGTCGGGCGTCTTCTCATTGAACGCCTGCAGGATGCGCGGGTTGTCCTGCTGGCCGCTGCGCCGCTCGAGCAGCGCCTCGCCT
>JAHCKS010000109.1 GCA_026125665.1 Rubrivivax sp. | reverse complement strand
GCAGCTCGATGCCGAGCTGCTGGCCGCGGCCGCGGCAGCCCGGCAGGGCGATGCCGAGGCCGCCGCGGCTCGCTTCACCGCGGTGCTGGAGCACGCGCGCCAGCTCGGCCTGGTGCGGCAGCAGGTGGCCGCGCACGCGGGCGAGGGCGAGCTGGCGCTCGCTGAGGGCCGGCCCGGCGAGGCGGCGGCGAGGCTGGCGCGGGCGCTGGACCTCGTCGACGAGGAGCAGGCGGAGCTGGGTGACGACGAGTTCCGCGTGTCCATGGCCGCGCTCGGCGAGCAGGCGCACGCCCTGCTGGTGCGCGCCGTGGCGCGCGAGTTCAGCGCGGGCGAGGCGGGCGCGACCGCGGTGTTCGACGCCGTCGAGCGCGGTCGCGCGCGGGCACTCGTGCTGGGCCTCGGTGCCGCCGGCGGCGGGGCGGCCGACGCCGAGGGGCGGAACGGCGGCGGCGCTGGCTTGCTTGCCGGCGCGCGGCGCCGCGAAGGCCGCGAAGGCGGCGAAGGCGGCGAAGGCCGCGAAAGCCGCGAAGGTCGCGGAGGTCGCGAAGGCCGCGAAGGCGGTGAAGGCGGTGAAGGTCGCGAAAGCCGCGAAGGCGGCGCAGGTCGCGACGAAGCGGGCCATGCCGAGGCGCGCTGGCAGATGCTGCGTCGCCGCTGGCTCGAGCTCATCGCCGAAGGCTCGGGCGGCGACGCCGCGCGCCACGCCGACGAACTGCGCCGCCTGGAGAGGCTTTGGCTGGAGGCGCAGCGGCGCGAGCGCCTGCGCCGCCGCGACCGGGCCGGCGGGGTGCCCACGGCGGCCGGCATCGGCTGCGTGCCGGCGGCGGCCGTGCAACAGGCGCTGCAGGCCGACGAGGCGCTGGTCGCCTTCCACCTCGACGGCACGCAGCTCACGGCCTGCGTGCTGCGCCGCGACGCCGCGGCCTGCCTCGGCTGGGCCGTGCCGCGCCTGGCCGAAGCGGTGGAGGCGCTGCGCTTCCAGATCGAGACGCCGCGCCATTGCGCGGAGCTGCTGCGCACGCACGCCGCGCTGCTGGCCGGCCGCGTGCGCGCCCGCGCTGCCGAGCTGCACGCACTCGTGTGGGCGCCGCTGCACGCGGCGCTGGCCGGGGCGCCACGCGTCGTCGTCGTGCCGCACGGCCCCTTGCACTACGTGCCCTGGTGCGCGCTGCACGACGGGCAAGGCTGGCTGGTCGAGCGCCACGAGATCGAGCTGGCGGCCAGCGCGTCGGCATGGCTCGTGTCGCCGGCCCGCCCGTGGCAGCCGCCTTCGCAGGTGCTGGCGCTGGCCACCGGGGACGGGCAGCTGCCGCACGCGCGCGAGGAGGTGGAGCTGATCGCCGGCATCGTCGGCGGCCAGGCAACGGTGCTGGTGGGCGACGTGGCGCGCAGCGACGCGCTGCGCGACGCTGCCGCCGCCGCCGCGCAGGTCGTGCACTTCGCCTGCCACGGCAGGTTTCGCGCCGACAGCCCGGCCTTCTCGTCGCTGCTGCTGGCCGACGGGCCGCTGATCCTCCAGGACCTGAGCTCGCTGCGGCTGCGCGCGGCACTGGTGGTGCTGTCGGCGTGCGAGACCGGCTTGAGCCGCATCGCGCCGGGCAACGAGATGGTCGGCCTGGTGCGCGGCTTCATGCTCGCCGGCGCCGAGCGCGTGCTGGCCACCCAGTGGGCCGTGCCGGACATCTCGATGGCCGAGCTGATGGCCGGCTTCTACCAGCGCCTGCGCGCCGGCGAGCCGCCGCGGCATGCGCTGGCGGCGGTTCAAGGGGCGGCCGCGCGCAGCGGCGTCCACCCGTTCCAGTGGGCCGCGCTGGCGCTGTACGGGCGGCGTTGAGCGGACGGCGCGATGAACAGGATGTATCGGATGGCCCGCTGCCCGCTCGGTAGTGCTTCGACGCACCTTGGGAGGCCACCATGACCCGACGCCTGCTGCCCGCCACATGCCCTCCCGCCCGTGACCTGCCACGGCTGCCCGCATCCCGGCTGGCATCGGCCGCGCGGCGCGCCCTGGGCGCCGCGGCGGGCACGACCTGCCTGCTGGCGGCCTGCGGCGGCGGTGGCGCCGGCGGGCCGGAGCCCGGCGCCGGCCTCGCTCCCGTGCGGCCGGCGGCTTCCGCCCCGGACAGCGGCGAGTCGACCGCCGCGGAGGTGGTCGTGATGCTGACGCCGGACGGCAGCCTCGAGCCGCTGCTGCAGCGCCATGGCCTCGTGCGCCTGGCGCAGTTCGGGCGCCGGCCGATCTATCGCCTGCGCGCCGCCTCGGCCGAGGCCGCCGACGCCGCCGTGGCCGCGCTGCGCGGCGAGACCACCGTGCGCTTCGCCGAACGCAACGTCGAGGTGGCAAGCCCCGAATCGCGGCGCGCTTCGGTCTGGACGGTGGGCAACTCCGGCGCGGGCCTGGCAGCGCAGTACGCGAGTGAACTGCTGGCGCTTCCCGCCGCGCACGCCGTCTCGCGCGGCGAGGGCGTGCGCGTGGCCGTGCTCGACACCGGGGTCGACCTCGGCCACCCGGAGATCGCGCCGCGCCTGGCGCGCGACGCCTCCGGCCGCGTGCTCGGCCGCGACTTCGTCGACGGCGACGACACGCCGGCCGAGGAGGGGGCTTCGCCCGAGCTGGGATTCGGCCATGGCACGCACGTGGCCGGCCTGGTCGCCATGGCCGCGCCGGCGGCGACGCTGATGCCGGTGCGCGTGCTCGACCGCGCCGGCGGGGGCAACGCCTGGGTGCTGGCCGAGGCGCTGCTGTGGGCGGTGGACCCCGACGGCATCCCGGCCACCGACGACGGCGCTCAGGTGATCAACCTCAGCCTCGGCGCGACGACGCCCACCGGGCTGCTGAAGAAGGTGACCGAGCTCGTGACGTGCGAGTTCGACGACGACGATGACGATGACGATGCCCCCGGCTTCGACGAGGATCGCGCCCGTTGCGCGGCCGGCCGCCGTGCCGTGGTCGTGGCCGCGGCGGGCAACTCGGGCAACGACACCGAGCTGGTCTATCCGGCGGCCGAGCGGACGAAGGGCTCGATCGCCGTCACGGCGAGCACCGAGTCCCGGCAGCTCGCCCCGTTCGCCAACCGGGGCAGCTGGATCCACCTCGCCGCGCCGGGCGACCGGATCCTGAGCGCCGTTCCCGGCGGCGGCTACGGCGTGTGGAGCGGCACGTCGATGGCTGCGCCGCTGGCCGCAGGGACCGCCGCGCTGGTGATGGCGACGTTGCCCCCGGGCGGCGATCCGACCCGGCCGGCGGCCGCGCAGTGGGTGCCGGAGCTCGTGGTCAAGCGCCTCACCGACCGGCCGATCAAGCTGTGCGGCACCTCGTTGCTGCAGGTGCATGCCGAGGCGGCGGTGAAGGACCAGCCGGCGGCCGACCCCGCCTGCCCGTAACGCACCACGGCCTTCGGCGCGCCGCGGCGCACGCGCGTGCGCCGCTGCAGGTCCGCGGCATCGAAGAAGCGGCGCCGAAAGGCGCCGCGTTCCTTTCGTGACAGTGGCACGGGCCCCGCGCAGGGTACCGATGTATTTCACGCAACCGTCATCGCTCTGTCACGAGCGCGGCGCCGCTGTCACAGGAGCGCACGCTTGCACCGACCTGCTGTACTCGAACGGGAGATTGCCCGCATGCCGCCCTGGCTCAGCCACCTCGGAGAGCTGCCGCTCAGACTGGCCATCGACCTCGTCGCGATGCTGCTGCTCGTCTTCGGCGTGTACTACCGCCGCTACCGCGACAAGGAGCTCGTCACCGCCGCGGCGCTGTTCAACGTCTTCATCTTCGCCGTGCTGTCGGTGCTGTCGAAGGTGGAGTTCGGCATCGCCGCGGGCTTCGGCCTGTTCGCGATCCTGGCGATGTTCACGCTGCGCAGCGAGCCGATCGGCAAGACCGAGATCACCTACTTCTTCGGCAGCGTGGCCATCGCCGTCATCTGCGCCGTGCAGGGCACGACGCCGACCTTCGCTGCCGCGGCGTCGCTGCTGGTGCTGCTGGGCGCCTGGGCCATCGACCACCCGCGCGTGCTGCGCTCGGTGGACGGCGTGCGCCTCACGCTGGACAAGATCGACACGCACGCGCTGTCGGAGCCCGACACCATGCGCGCCGAGCTGTCGCGCCGCCTGGGCGTGCAGGTCATGAGCTACCAGATCACCGCGCTCGACTACATCAACGACATGGCGCGCATCAATGTCTTCTACCGCAAGGGTTGACCCAGGAGGCTGCCGATGAACCACGAGCTGTGCATCGACCAGGGGAACCATGGGGCCGCGCGTGCCGGGCCCGCGCCTGCGGCGCCCGACGCCTGGCTGACCAGCGCCTTCCGCCCGATCGGCCTGAAGGCGCTGAACGCCAAGGCCGCGATGCTCGAGCGGCTGGACAACAAGTACGTCGTGCACGCGCCGGCGCTGGCCGCCGCCGTGGTGGACCTGGCGTCGTGCTTCGACGTGCTGGAGATCGACGGCCAGCGCAGCTTCACCTACGAGACCTGCTACTTCGACGACGCCGAGCGGCGCAGCTACCACGACCACCACCAGGGCCGACGGCAGCGCATGAAGGTGCGCGTGCGCCGCTACGTCGAGGCGGCGCTGTGTTTCGTCGAGGTCAAGCTCAAGGACAAGCGCGGCATCACCGTCAAGCGGCGCATGCCCTACGACCCGGCGCGCTACGGCACGCTCGACGAGGCCGCGCAGCGGCACGTGCGCGAGGCGTACGAGGCGCTGTACGGCCGCCCGTTCGAACGCCCGCTGGAGCCGGTGCTGCACATGCGCTACCGCCGCATCACGCTGGTGGCGCGCGAGGGCGGCGAGCGCATGACGATCGACACCGGCATCCACTTCTTCGGCCGCGAGGGCCCCGCCGCCGGGCCGGCGCCGCGGCGCACCGGCGACGAGGTGTTCATCGTCGAGACCAAGTCGGCGCACGGCCACGGCCTGGCCGACGCCATCCTGCGCCGGCAGCACCTGCACCCCACCAACAGCTGCTCGAAGTACTGCGTGGGCATGAGCGCGCTGGGCGCCGTGTCGCGCTTCAACCACTTCCGCCCGGCGCTGCGCAAGCTGGGAGCGCTCGAACCGGCGGTCGAAGAGGCAAGCCATGCGGCCTGATCGCATCGAAGCCCCGGCGGCTGACGGCGGCCGGCCGCCGATGCCCGGCGAAGCTCTGGAGCCGCTGGTCGACGAGGTGCGGCGGCGCCTGTGCGGCGAGGTCGACGCGCCGTGCATCCGGCGCGCGATGGAGGAACTGCTGCGCAGCGAGTTTGCCGACGCCCGCGTCACGGCCTACGTGCCGATCCTGCTGACGCGCCGCGTCTGCGAAGTCCTTCGCACCGGGCCGACCCCGGCCGGGGGCACTCGATGAGCGCGCAGGCCGGGGCCGCACGCGGACGTCGTGCCGTGTTCTGGCTGGCGTTCGTGGCCTGCAGCGCCGCCGCGCCGCTTGTCTTCGCGCCGGCACGCGCGCAGACCGATGCATCCCGACTCAGGCGCGTCGACGTGCTCGACACCGTCGTGCTGCCCGCCGCGCTGCCCGGCGGCCAGCGCCTGCGCGAGGTCTCGGGCCTGGCGTGGGACGTGCACGCCCATCAGCTCGTGACGGTGAGCGACCGCGGCCTGGTGGTGCGCTGGATGCTCGACATCGACCGGCGGCGCCTCGTGTCGGCCTGGCCCGTGCATGCGCAGCGGCTGCTGCCGGCCGGCCGCGTCAACGCCGAGTCGATCGAGGTGCTGCCGGCGCCGCCGGGTCAGCCCGCCTCGGCCAGCCGGCTGCTCGTCGCCGACGAGGCCGGGCATCGCGTGCTGGTGGCCGACTGGCGCGGTGCCGCCGGGGCGGCACCCGAGTTGCCGCTGCCGGGGCCGCCGCCGGCCACGGCGGGGCGACTGGCGAACGACGGCATCGAGGCCATTGCGTGGCATCCGCGTCACGGCCTGCTGGCCGTGCGGCAACACGGGCTCGCCGCCGATCGCCAGGCCGACGTGCACCGCGTCGTGGCTGCCGACGGCCGCCACTGGGCCCTGCGCGCCACGCCCGGTGGCCGGGCCAGCGTGAAGGCCCTGCACCTGGTGGACGACACCCGGCTGCTGGTGCTGGAGAAGCTCACCGGCGGCGGCCAGCGCCGCATGCTGCTGCGCGAGCTGGACCTGCGTGCCTGCGCCTCGGACGCACCTTGCGAAGCAGCGGCCGCGGAGATCGACCGCCGCACGTTCGACGCCGACGACAACTTCGAGGGCCTGGCGTGCCTGGATGCCAGCCTGTGCCTGATCGCCAGCGACGACGGGCGGCATGCGCAGCCGCGCACGGTGCTCGCGCTGCTGTGGCTCGAGCGCGGCAGGCGGCCGCAAGCACCCTGAAGCACGGGCCGTGGCGTCTGCCGTCGACGCCAGGGCGCCCACGTCGTGCACCGCTCCCGCCCCCCGGCCGGCGGACTGCACTGCTTCGCATCGCCACCGGGCAATGCAGTCGAGGACTCATGACCATCAAGATCACCGCCCCCCGCGTCGCGCTCTCCTTCAAACGCCCAGGTTGCGCACGCCTGCGCACCGTGGCTGCGCTGCTGGCCCTGTGGCCCGCCGCCGGCGACGTGCTGGCCGAGCGCCCTGCGGCCGTCAACGAACTGAAGTGGGACTGGAGCGCCCGCGTGCAGGTCGACCACGGCCGCTTCTCGGGCGTCTACACGCGCAGCGGCGCGGCAGCCGATGCCACCTACCTGCGCCGCGCCGAACTGGGCGGCGAGGTGCGCTGGCGCGAGCAGTGGCGTGCCGCGGCAGCCGTCGAGCTCGACAGCGAATACGAGCATGCCGTACCCGAGGCGTTCATCGGCTGGCGCCCGCGCGCCGAGCTGGAACTGCGCGCCGGCCGCATCGACCCGGACTTCGGGCTCGAGCCTTCGACGAGCACCAACTGGACCTACGGCATCGAGCGCTCGCCGATCTGGGACCTGGCGAGCGATGTCGCCGACGCCAACGGCGGTGTCGGTGTGCGCGCCGACGCGCACGGCCCGCGGTGGGCCGGCAGCGCCGGCGTGTACGACAAGCGCGACCATCGTGCCGCCACGGCGCGCGCGGTGTGGATGTCCAGGCCCGGCCGCGGCCACGTGCTGCAACTCGGTGCCTCACTGGCGCATGCGTTGGGGCGTGCCGACGACGGCCGCCTGCGCACGCGGCTGGCGGTGCGCGGCGTGACCGAGGACGAGGCCGGAAGGCGCAGCACGCTCGCCGAAGCCGTCGACCCGCCGCAGCGCTACACCGAAGACCGCACCGCCGGCGTCGAGTTCGCGTGGCAAGGCGGCCCGGTGATGCTGCAGGCCGAGCTGCTCTCGCGCCGTCTGTTCGGGCGCGGCGGTGCGGCCGACCGGCACGCTCGCGGCACGACACTGCTGGTCGCGTGGTCGCCCACCGGCACGGCGCGGCGTCACGACGAACGACGCGCGCGCTTCGGGCGGCCCGATGCCGTCGGCCGCCTCGGGCACGTGGAGCTCTTCGTCCGTGCCGACTCGCTGGCGGTGCGCGGCGGCGGCGACGCGCAGGTCACGACGCTGGGCGTGTCCTGGATCGCCGGGCGCATCTGGCGCGGTTCGATCAACCTGCATCGTGCGCGCAGCGACGATGCCAACCCGGCCGGCGACCGCAGCGGTGGGGCCGTGACGGCGCGCGTGCAGGCGGTCTTCTGAGCAACCGGGGCAAGGCCGGGGCAGGATCGACGCGCGGCGGCCACGGCGACATTGACCTCCTCGGCAACACCACGAACCACAGGGCCTTTCTCGCCGCCGCTGCTTCCTTCGCCTGAACCGCGCGCGGGTCCCGTGTTCGGTCGCAAGGGAGTGCGCCCGCGGCGCTGCGTCTCGGCGTGGGTTTTCCCGGTTGCGGGCTCGCCTGGGCCGCTGGCAGTCTCGCGTCGCCCTTTGGTATGACGAATTGGAGCTTCCGATGCGCACCCCTTCCCGCCGCGTGTTTGCCGCCGCCGCCCTGGCCCTGTGGGCCGCATCGGGCGTGACGCCGGCGCTGGCCCAGAGCTACCCCGACCGGCCGATCACGCTGATCGTGCCGTGGGGCGCGGGCGGCGGCACCGACGCGGTGGCGCGCATGCTCGCCAGCCTCATGGAGAAGGACCTCGGCCAGCCGGTGAACGTGGTCAATCGCACCGGCGGCTCGGGTGTGGTCGGCCACTCGGCCATCGCCACCGCGGCGCCCGACGGCTACACGATCGGGCTCATCACGGTGGAGATCACCATGATGCACCACCAGAAGCTGACGGAACTGAACCCGACCAGCTACACGCCGATCGCGCTGGTGAACCTCGACCCGGCCGGGTTCCAGGTGCGCGCCGACTCGCCGTACAAGACGATGGGCGACGTGCTCGCCGCGGTGAAGGCCAACCCGGGCAAGTTCAAGGCCTCGGGCACCGGGCAGGGCGGCATCTGGCACCTGGCGCTGGCCGGCTGGCTGCGCGACGCGAAGGTCGATCCGGCCGCCGTGCCGTGGGTGCCGAGCAACGGCGCGGCACCCGGGCTGCAGGACCTGGTGGCTGGCGGCGTGGAGTTCGTGCCGTGTTCGCTGCCCGAGGCGCGTTCGCTCATCGAGGCCGGCAAGGTGCGCTCGCTGGCGGTGATGGCCGACCAGCGCGCAGCGCTGTTCCCGAACGTGCCGACGCTGAAGGAGGCCACGGGCTCAGGCTGGGCCACCGGGGCCTGGCGCGGCCTCGCGGCGCCCAAGGGGCTGCCGGCCAACGTCGCGGCGCGGCTCGAGGCTTCGGCGAAGAAGGCCTACGACAGCAAGGAGTACAAGGACTTCATGGCGCAGCGCGGCTTCGGCCTGCTGTGGGGCAACGGCAAGGAGTTCGCCGCGTTCATGGGCAAGGCCGACGCGGACATGAAGGCGGTGATGACGGCCGTCGGCCTGGCCAAGTAGCGCGCCTCCCGCGTACCGAGCACCTTCGCCGCTTCCGCCCTTGCAGCGCATCGACCGCGTCGTCGGCAGCGCGCTCGCGCTGCTGGCGCTGGCCGTGCTGTGGTCCGCGCGCACGTTCCCGGTGGTGCCGGGGCAGAAGGTGGGTGCCGGTTTCCTGCCGATGCTGATCGGCGCCGGGCTGCTGGCCTGCGGCGCGGCGCTGGTGTGGCGCAGCCTGCGCGTGGCGGCACGCGATGGGTCGGCATCGCCCGGGGACGAGGCGGCGCGGCCGGCCGAGCACTTCAGCAGCGCCGCCGTCATCGTGGCGGTCGTCGTCGCCTACCTGCTGCTGGCCGAGCGGCTGGGTTTCCTGCTCGTCGCCCCGGTGGCGCTGCTGGCGATGTTCCGCGCGCTGCAGGTGGCCTGGGTGCCGTCGTTCGCCTGGGCGATCGGCGGCACGGTGATCGTGCACCTGGCCTTCTACAAGCTGCTGCGCGTGCCGCTGCCGTGGGGCCTGCTGCGGCCCTTCTACTGAGAAGGCGCGCATGAGCCTTCGCACCCGCTGAGCGGCCGGGCATGGAAGCGCTGCAGGCCGGCTTCGGGCTCGTCTTCCAGCCGTACGTGCTGGTGGTCATCGTGCTGTCGGCGGTCTACGGCCTGTTCGTCGGCGCGATCCCGGGGCTGACGGCGACGATGGCCACCGCACTGCTCGTGCCGGTGACCTTCTTCATGCCGCCGGTGCCGGCGGTGGCGGCGATCGTCACCGCCACGGCGATGGCCATCTTCAGCGGCGACATCCCGGCGGCGCTGCTGCGCATGCCCGGCACGCCCGCGAGCGCGGCCTACGCCGACGAGGCCTACAAGCTGACCAAGAGCGGCCGGCCCGAGCTCGCGCTCGGCGCCGGGCTCGTGTTCTCGGTGCTGGGCGGCATCTTCGGCGTCATCGTGCTCGCGCTTGCCGCGCCGGCGCTGGCCGAGATCGCGCTGAAGTTCTCGAGCTTCGAGTACTTCTGGCTCGTCATGCTCGGCTTCACCTGCGCCGTGTTCATCTCCGGCGCCGACAAGGTGAAGGGCTGCGTGTCGCTGCTGCTCGGGCTGCTGGTGGCCTGCGTGGGCCTGGAGAACCCGGCCGCGGCGCCGCGCTGGACCTTCGGCAACGCCGAGCTCGCCGGCGGCATCCCGCTGATCCCGCTGATGATCGGCATGTTCGCGTTCTCGGAGGTGCTGCGTTACGCGGTGCTGCTGGCCAAGCCGGTGATGGCGGTGGACCGGCCGCTCGCGAACGTGTTCGCCGAGCAGTGGGCGCTGGTGAAGCGCTACCCGAAGCAGCTGCTGCGCGGCTCGGCGCTCGGCACCGCGGTGGGGGCGCTGCCGGGCGCCGGCGCCGACATCGCGGCGTGGATGTCGTACGCGATCTCCAAGCGCTTCAGCAAGGAGCCGCACAAGTTCGGCACCGGGCACGTCGAGGGCATCGTCGAGTCGGGCGCGGCGAACAACTCGGCGCTCGGCGGCGCGTGGATCCCGGCCCTCGTCTTCGGCATCCCGGGCGACTCGATCACCGCCATCGCCATCGGCGTGCTGTACATGAAGAACATGAACCCGGGGCCGACGCTGTTCGTGCACAACCCGCAGAACATCTACGCCGTGTTCATCGTCTTCCTGCTGGCGCAGCTGCTGATGCTGCCGCTCGGCTGGATGGCCATCAAGGCGGCCAAGCAGGTGCTGCGCATCCCGGCGGCGGTGCTGATGCCGTTGATCCTGCTCTTCTGCATCGTCGGCAGCTTCGCCATCAACAACAGCCTGTTCGGGGTGGGCGTGATGGCCGTGGCCGGCATCGTCGCGTTCTTCATGGAGCGCTGGGGCTTCCCGGTGGCCCCGACGATCCTCGGCGTGGTGCTCGGCACGATGCTCGAGGAACACTTCTTCTCGAGCCTGGTGAAGGCCGACGGCAACTTCCTCGCTTTCTTCGAGCGGCCGATCGCCGGTGCGCTGGGCGCGCTGGTGCTGGTGGTGTGGCTGTCGCCGCTGCTGGCCCGCGGGCTGGCGCGCCTGCGGCACCACAGCTGAACACGGCGCACCGCCGGCGGGCGGCCGCGAGGGACCCTGGTGCGGGCCCCGCGACCCGGGGGCGGGCAGGGGTACCATTGCCTGCGGGCGAGGGCGGGAATTCGTGCAACATGGTCGCCCGGTGCCGCAGGCAGCCGCGCGGAGCTGCCGCGACGCCGTGGCCTAACTGCACAACAGATGATCACTGCCCGCGCGGCCATCATGGCCGCCGCGTGCGAGAAAGGGAGCCGATTCACCGATGACCCCCAAGCCGATCCGCAAGGCCGTGTTCCCCGTCGCGGGCCTGGGCACGCGCTTCCTGCCCGCCACCAAGGCGCAGCCCAAGGAGATGCTGCCGGTGGTGGACAAGCCGCTCATCCAGTACGCCGTCGAGGAGGCCTACGCCGCCGGCGTGCGCGAGATGATCTTCGTCACCGGCCGCCACAAGCGCTCGATCGAGGACCACTTCGACCTCACCTGGGAGCTCGAGATGGCGCTCGAGCAGGCCGGCAAGCGCGAGCTGCTGGACGTGGTGCGTCGCGTCAAGCCCGACGACATGGACTGCGTGTACGTCCGCCAGGCGCAGGCGCTCGGCCTGGGGCACGCCGTGATGTGCGCGCACCGTCTCGTCAATGGCGAGCCCTTCGCCGTGCTGCTGGCCGACGACCTGATGATCGGCGAGGTGCCGGTGCTGGCGCAGATGGTGCGGCAGTACGAGAAGCGTGCCAGCTCGATCCTCGCCGTGCGCGAGGTGCCGGCCGACCAGACGCGGCGCTACGGCATCGTCGACGGCGTGGCCGTCGACGAGGCGACCGTGGAGGTGCGCCGCATCGTCGAGAAGCCCGCGCCGGAGGTCGCGCCGTCACGCCTGGGCGTGGCCGGCCGCTACATCCTCACGCCGGCCATCTTCGACGAGCTCGCGCGCGGCGAGCGCGGCGTTGGCGGCGAGATCCAGCTCACCGACGGCATCGCCGCGCTGCTGAAGCGCGAGAAGGTGCACGCCTACCGCTACGAGGGCACGCGCTACGACTGCGGCAGCCGCGAAGGCTTCCTGGAGGCCAACGTCGAGCTGGCGCTGGCGCACGCCGAGCTCGGGCCGGCGTTCCGCGAGTTCCTCACGCGCCAGGTCCGCTGAGGCCCGGGCCCGGCCGCAGCCGGCGAGGGGCCGGTCGCACGCCGTCAGCTGCCGCCGACGCTGCGCACCAGCAGGCTGGCGCCGCTGGCCATCAGCATCAGCCACACGCCGAGGCGCACGCGCGCCACCGGCAGGCGGGCCTGCAGCCGGCTGCCGGCAAGGAAGCCGAGCGCGGCACCCGGGCCGAGCGCCAGCGATGCCTGCAGCAGGCCGGGCTGCGCCATGAGCCCGTTGGCCAGGAACAGCACGCCGCGCACGGCGGCCGCGCCGAGGATCAGCGTGGCGATGCTGGCGCGCAGCCGGCCCGGATCGGGCACGCGGCGCGCGAGGTACAGCGTGTACAGCGGGCCGCCGCTGCCGAACAGTGCCGAGAAGACGCCGCCGCCGAGCCCGGCCGGCCACGCCCAGCGCGCCGACACGGGCTCGAGGCTCTTCGTGCCGCCGCGCATCGACGCGAGGCTCCACAGCGCCATCGCCAGCACGAAGGCGCCGAGCAGCCCGAGCAGCACGCGTTCGCCGGCCCGCGCCAGCACCGTGGCGCCGATGAGCATGCCGGCCAGCAGCCAGGGCAGCAGGCGCAGCAGCTCGGCGCGCTCGATGAGCTGCCGGTTCTTGAGGCCGACCGAGGCCGCGGCCACCAGGTCGAGCAGCAGCATCATCGGCACCGCGAAGCGCAGCGGCACGAAGTGCGCGAGCAGCGGCAGCGCGACGATGTTGGCGCCGAAGCCGCCGAAGCCGAAGAGCGTGTAGCCGAGCGCCACGGCGAAGGCCATGGCGGCGAGGTCGGGCCAGGGCAGGTGCAGCATCCGGAAGGTTCGTGAGCTCGCTCGCTAGACTCGGGCCGCAAGTCGGTGCGCGGCGCCGGCCGGCCTATTCTGCGGTGGCGATGCCCCGGGCCGCCGCGCGGGGCCGGCGGGCATTCGCACCGTCGGGACACCGCAGCAGCGAGGAAGCAGCATGCCTTTCGACTTCAATGGCCGCCGGGTCGTGGTGGCCGGCGGCAGCCGCGGCATCGGCCGCGCCATCGCGCTCGGCTTCGCGAAGGCCGGCGCCGACGTGTCGATCTGTGCCCGGGGCGCGCAGGCGCTGGAAGCGGCGCGTGCCGACCTCGCCGCGTGCGGGCGGCGCGTGCATGCCTCGGCCTGCGACCTGGCCGACGCCGCCGCGGTGGCGCAGTACGTGGCCGACGCCGCACGGGCCCTCGACGGCATCGACGTGCTGGTGAACAACGCCTCGGGCTTCGGCATGGCCGACGACGAGGCCGGCTGGGCCGCAGGCCTGGCGGTGGACGTGATGGCGATGGTGCGCGCCTCGCACGCGGCGCTGCCGTGGCTGGAGCGCTCGGCCGCGGCGGCGCCGCGCGCGGCTTCGATCATCCACGTCTCGTCGATCGCCGCCTACCGGCCGAGCACCCGCGCCGCCGCCTACGCGGCGGTGAAGGCGGCGATCAACAGCTACACCGGCAGCCAGGCGGCGATGCTGGCGAGGAAGGGCATCCGCGTGAACGCGATCGCGCCCGGTTCGATCGAGTTCCCGGGTGGGCTGTGGGCCGAGCGGCGCGAGACGGACAAGGCGCTGTACGAGCGCACGCTGAGGAGCATCCCGTTCGGGCGCCTGGGCGCACCGGAGGAGGTGGCCGACGTGGCGCTCTTCCTCGCTTCGCCGCACGCGGGCTGGATGACGGGGCAGGTGCTGGCGGTGGACGGCGGGCAGCTGCTGGGCGCCTGAGTCCAGGCGCCGCCCTTCAGACCAGGTGCTTGACGCCGTCCTGTTCGGCCTGCAGCTCGGCCAGCGTCTTGTTGATGCACTCCTGCGAGAACGCGTCGATCTCCAGGCCCATGACGATCTTGTACTTGCCGCCTTCGCAGGTGACCGGGTAGCCGAACATCACGTCCTTCGGGATGCCGTATTCGCCGTTGCTCGGCACGCCCATCGTCACCCACTCGCCGTTCGTGCCCAGCGCCCAGTCGTGCATGTGGTCGATGGCGGCGTTGGCGGCGCTGGCCGCGCTCGATAGGCCGCGCGCCTCGATGATGGCGGCACCGCGCTTGCCCACGGTGGGCAGGAAGACGTCCTTGTTCCACGCCTGATCGTCGATCATCGCCTTCACGCTCGCGCCGTCGATGGTGGCGAAGCGGTAGTCGGCATACATCGTCGGCGAGTGGTTGCCCCACACGCACAGCTTGCGGATCGCGGCCACCGGCTTGCCGGTCTTGGCCGCCACCTGGCTCAACGCGCGGTTGTGGTCCAGCCGCAGCATCGCGGTGAAGTTCTCGCGCGGCAGGCTCGGCGCGCTCTTCATCGCGATCCAGGCGTTGGTGTTGGCCGGGTTGCCGACGACGAGCACCTTGACGTTGCGGCTGGCGTTCTTGTCCAGCGCCTTGCCCTGCGCGGTGAAGATCTGCGCGTTGGCCGCCAGCAGGTCGGCGCGCTCCATGCCGGGGCCGCGCGGGCGCGCGCCGACGAGCAGCGCGTAGTCGGTGTCCTTGAAGCCGGTGTCGGGCGAGCCGTGCGCTTCCATGCCGGCGAGCAGCGGGAACGCGCAGTCCTCCAGTTCCATCATCACGCCCTTGAGCGCCTTCTGCGCCTTCTCGTCGGGGATCTCGATGAGCTGCAGGTGCACCGGCTGGTCCTTGCCGAGCATCTCGCCGCTGGCGATGCGGAACAGCAGCGCGTAACCGATCTGGCCGGCGGCGCCGGTGACGGCCACGCGGACGGGCTTCTTGCTCATGGGGGGCTCCTGGCGGATGTGAGACGAAGGGGCGGGCGAAGGCGCGTCGAACCGGCGAAAGCGCGGCGCCGAGGCGATGCGCAACAGGTGCTGGGCGCGGGATTCTACCGAGCGGCCTGACAAGACTCTTATGTCTTATGCATGACCAATGGGCGACAATCGCCCCATGGTCGACACGGCGACTCCGACCCCGCGAACCGCCCCGGTGGCCGTGCCGGCCGAGGCGGCGATGGGCGGCCCGCTGCCGACCTACGTGCCGCTGTACCAGCAGATCAAGTCGCTGCTGCTGCGCAGCCTGCAGCTGGGCGAGTGGCAGCCCGGGCAGCCGATCCCGAGCGAGATGGAGCTGGCGGCGCGCTACAAGGTGAGCCAGGGCACGGTGCGCAAGGCCATCGACGAGATGGCGGCCGAGAACCTGGTCGTGCGCCGGCAGGGCAAGGGCACCTTCGTCGCCACGCACGCCGAGGAAGGCACGCGTTACCGCTTCCTGCGCCTGGCGCCCGACGCCGGCGGCGCGGCGCAACTGCGCCGCCGCCTGCTCGACTGCCGCCGCATGCGCAGCACCGAGGACGTGGCCGCGGCCCTGCAGCTGCCCGCCGGCGAGCCGGTGGTCGAGGTGCGCCGCCTGCTGCTCGACGGCGACCGGCCCGTCGTGCTCGACGACCTGTGGTTGCCGGGCGCCGCCTTCAAGGGCCTCGACGCGGCGAAGCTCGAGCAGTGGCGCGGGCCGCTGTACCGCCTGTTCGAGGCCGAGTACTCGGTGCGCATGATCCGCGCCGAGGAACAGATCCGCGCCGTCGCCGCCGGGGCCGAGGAGGCCGCGCTGCTGCAGGTGCCGCCGGGCACGCCGCTGCTCTCGGTGGAGCGGCGCTCGTTCACCTACGGCGACCGGCCGGTCGAGTTGCGCCGCGGCCTGTACCACACGGCTGCGCACCACTACCGCAATGAGCTCAGCTGAGGGGCCGGGCGGGCGGCGCGCCGTGGATCGCGGCTTGCCCGAGGCTTCGTGTAAGCCTGCTGCGTTGCAATAGACTTCACCGGTTGCGCCGCACGAAGCCATCAACGCGAGAGACGCAAGATCGAGAGCGAGGAACGAAACGCATGGCTGACACCTTCGCCACGGGATCGACGGGCGGCCGGAGCACCGCGGCGCGGCCGGGCCCGATGCGTCTCATCGACGCGCTCGGCTACCGGCTGCCGGTGGCGGGGGTGGTGTCGATCCTGCATCGCGCCAGCGGTGCGCTGATGTTCGTGCTGCTGCCCTTCGTCGTGTGGCTGTTCGACGTCACGCTCACGTCGGAGGCGAGCTACGAGCGCTTCACGAGCGCCTACGCCGCGGGCATCGGCTGGTTCCCGGCCTGGGCGGTGAAGCTGGTGACGCTGGCGCTCATCTGGGCCTACCTGCACCACGCCGTGGCCGGCGTGCGCCACCTGTGGATGGACGCCACGCACAGCGTCAGCAAGGAGCAGGGCCGCACCTCGGCCATCGCCACGTTCGTCATCAGCGTCGGCCTGACGCTCGTGCTGATGGGCAAGCTGTTCGGCTGGTACTGAGAAAAGAGACGCGAGAGGGGACGGGATGCCCGCGGTGAACTACGGATCGAAGCGCGTCGTCGTCGGCGCGCACTACGGCCTGCGCGACTGGCTGAGCCAGCGCGTCACGGCGGCGCTGCTGGCGCTGTTCACCTTCGTGCTGCTGGTGCAGGTGGCGTGGCCCGGCCGGCCGCTGGGCTACGACCGGTGGGCGGCGATCTTCTCCGCGCAGTGGATGAAGGTGCTCACGTTCACCGTCATCGTGGCGCTCGGCTGGCACGCCTGGGTCGGCATGCGCGACATCTGGATGGACTACGTCAAGCCGGTCGGCCTGCGCCTCGTGCTGGAGGTGGCCACCATCGTCTGGCTCGTGGGCAACGCGGGCTGGATGGTGCAGGTCCTGTGGAGACTGTGATCGCCCCGGAAGCGGCCTCTCGAAGACAACCCATGGCAATCACCAAGTCACTCCCCAAGCGCCGGTTCGACGTCGTCGTCGTCGGCGCCGGCGGCTCGGGCATGCGCGCCTCGCTGCAGCTCTCGCTGGCCGGCCTCAACGTGGCCGTGCTCAGCAAGGTGTTCCCCACGCGCAGCCACACGGTGGCGGCGCAGGGCGGCATCGGCGCGAGCCTCGGCAACATGGCCGAGGACAACTGGCACTACCACTTCTACGACACCGTCAAGGGTTCCGACTGGCTTGGCGACCAGGACGCGATCGAGTACATGTGCCGCGAGGCCGCTCGCGTGGTCTACGAGCTCGAGCACATGGGCATGCCGTTCGACCGCAACCCCGACGGCACGATCTACCAGCGCCCCTTCGGCGGCCACACCGCCAACTACGGCGAGAAGCCGGTGCAGCGCGCCTGCGCCGCCGCCGACCGCACCGGCCACGCGATGCTGCACACGCTGTACCAGCAGAACGTGCGCGCGAAGACCAACTTCTTCGTCGAGTGGATGGCGCTCGACCTG
This sequence comes from Rubrivivax sp., assembly GCA_026125665.1. GTDB lineage: Bacteria > Pseudomonadota > Gammaproteobacteria > Burkholderiales > Burkholderiaceae_C > Rubrivivax. Next base: position 1,819 of record JAHCKS010000109.1, on the reverse strand, counting down.
ATCCGCGACGCCGACGGCGACGTGCTCGGCGTCACCGCGCTCGAGATGGAGACGGGCGAGGTCTACATCCTCGAGGCGAAGGTGACGCTCTTCGCCACCGGCGGCGCCGGCCGCATCTACGCCGCCAGCACCAACGCCTTCATCAACACCGGTGATGGCCTCGGCATGGCGGCGCGCGCCGGCATCCCGCTGGAGGACATGGAGTTCTGGCAGTTCCACCCCACCGGCGTGCACAACGCCGGCGTGCTGCTCACCGAAGGCTGCCGCGGCGAGGGCGCGATCCTGCGCAACAGCCAGGGTGAGCGCTTCATGGAGCGCTATGCGCCGACGCTGAAGGACCTGGCTCCGCGCGACTTCGTCAGCCGCTGCATGGACCAGGAGATCAAGGAAGGGCGGGGCTGCGGCCCGAACAAGGACTACATCCAGCTCGACATGACGCACCTCGGGGCCGAGACGATCATGAAGCGGCTGCCGAGCGTGTTCGAGATCGGCCACAACTTCGCCAACGTCGACATCACGAAGGAGCCGATCCCGGTGGTGCCGACGATCCACTACCAGATGGGCGGCATCCCGACCAACATCCATGGCCAGGTCGTGGTACCCAAGGGGGGCGTGCACAACGCCGTGGTCAACGGCCTCTATGCCGTGGGCGAGTGCTCGTGTGTCAGCGTGCACGGCGCCAACCGCCTGGGCACGAACTCGCTGCTCGACCTGCTCGTCTTCGGCAAGGCCGCCGGCGACCACGTCGTCGAGAGCTTCAGGAAGGTGGACAGGGCGTTCAAGCCGCTGCCGGCGGACGCCGCGGACAGGAGCCTCGCCCGCCTGGCCAGGCTCGATGCCAGCACGAGCGGCGAGTACGCGCAGGACGTGGCCAACGACATCCGCAACACGATGCAGGCGCACGCCGGCGTCTTCCGCACGCAGGCCAGCATGGACCAGGGCGTGGCGAAGATCAACGCCATCCGCGAGCGCGTCAACGCCATCGCGCTGAAGGACAAGAGCCAGGTCTTCAACACGGCGCGTGTCGAGGCGCTCGAGGTCGAGAACCTGATCGAGGCGGCGCAGGCGACGATGACCAGCGCCGCCGCGCGCAGGGAGTGCCGCGGCGCGCACACCGTGAAGGACTACGAGCGGGGCGCCGACGACGCCGAGTTCCCGCTCGGCCGCAACGACCGCGAGTGGATGAAGCACACCTTGTGGACGAGCGCAGGCAACCGGCTCGACTACAAGCCCGTGAACCTGAAGCCGCTCACGGTGGAGAGCATCCCGCCGAAGGTGCGCACGTTCTGATCCACACGAAGAACCCCCGATGGCCGCCCGCACGTTCCAGATCTACCGCTTCGACCCCGACCGGGACGAGAAGCCGCGCATGCAGAGCTACACCGTCGAGCTCGACGGCAGCGAACGCATGCTGCTCGACGCGCTGATGAAGCTGAAGGCCCAGGACCCGTCGCTCAGCTTCCGCCGCAGCTGCCGCGAAGGCGTGTGCGGCTCGGACGCGATGAACATCAACGGCAAGAACGGCCTGGCGTGCTTGACGAACCTGCGCACGCTGCCGGACACCGTGGTGCTGAAGCCGTTGCCCGGGCTGCCGGTCATCCGCGACCTCATCGTGGACATGACGCAGTTCTTCGCGCAGTACCACAGCATCAAGCCCTACCTCGTCAACGAGACGCCGCCGCCGGAGAAGGAGCGGCTGCAGTCGCCCGAGGAGCGCGACGAGCTCGACGGCCTGTACGAGTGCATCCTCTGCGCGAGCTGCTCGACGAGCTGCCCGAGCTTCTGGTGGAACCCCGACAAGTTCGTCGGTCCCGCCGGC
>JAHCKS010000108.1 GCA_026125665.1 Rubrivivax sp. | reverse complement strand
GCGCGCGTGGCGGCCAGCGCCGCGGCCGGACGCACCATGCACACGCGCCGCCATGCCGATACCGTGCAGCGCACCTGCGCCGCCGGCGTGACGTTGCGCGAGCTGTACCGCGCCGGCCCCGCGCCGCGGCGCCGCCCCGGCGAGCCCGAAGGCACGTGGCTTGTCGAGCTCGCACCGCACGCGCGCTGGGCGGTCGGCGACCCGGCAGGCGGCGTCGTTGGCGAGGCCGCTCCCGACACGCGGCTCGAGTGGCTCGTGCTGCAAGGCGAGGTGGCGCTGGGACACGAGATGGCCGGGACGGCCCCGCTCCAGGCGCACGACTACCACGTGCACCACTTGCTCCACTTGCGCCACCTGGCCCCGACGCATCGCGCGCACCCCGAGGCTGCGGCGTTGTCGGTGCAGGCCGGCGCGGCGGGGGCGCTGCTGTACCTGCGCACGGCCTGCGATGGCGTCGCCGACACGCCGATGCCGTACACGCAGCGCGCCGACGTCGCCGAGTGGCTGGACTACGCGCCCGGCATCCGCCGCCGCCTGATGTGGCGCCAAGGCGGGCAGGCGGCAATGCTGTACCAAGCGCTGCCCGGTGCCGCCGTGCCGCACCATGGCCACGGCCACGACGAAGAGTGCCTGATGCTCGCGGGCGACTTCTTCCTCGACGAGGTGCTGCTGCGACCGCTGGACTACCAGCTTGCGCCGGCCGGCAGCGCGCACCGCATGTCCGCCACCGACACGGGGGTCGTCATCTTCGCGCACGGCGACATCGACCTGGCCCTGAAGTAGCGCTTTCCCTTCCTGTGCACCGCTGCCTGGCCTGCACCCAGCGTCGCAGCACGGTGCAGCACGTGGCGCGTCGTATCTCTGCGCCGCGCCGCGTGGCGAGCGCCTTGGTGTCCAATCGCGGAATGGCATCGCCGCCCACTCCGCGCACCCACGGCCGCAACCGCCTCCGGGGCGACCCACGCACCGGCCCGCGCGCCGGCCGCGGTGGTGCGCCCGCGGCGCGCCAGGCCGCGCCGGCGGGGCTGGTGCCTGCGGCGGCCGCCCGGGCAGCCGAGGGCGTGCGCATCTCCAAGCTGCTCACCGAACGCGGCCTGGCCTCGCGGCGCGAGGCCGATGAATGGATCGCTGCCGGCTACGTGCGCGTCGGGGGCGTGCCGGCCGGGCTCGGGCAGCGTGCGCAGCCCGACGCCGTCATCGAGATCGACGAACGCGCGCGCCACCTGCAGTCGCAGCGCGTCACGGTGCTGCTGCACAAGCCGATCGGCTACGTCAGCGGGCAGGCCGAGGACGGCCACGAGCCCGCAGCCACCCTCGTCGTGCCCGGCAATCGCTGGCGCGACGACCGCAGCGGCATTGCCTTCCACCGCGGGCACCTGCGCGGCCTGGCGCCGGCGGGGCGCCTGGACATCGACTCCACCGGCCTGCTCGTGCTGACGCAGGACGGCCGCATCGCCAAGCTGCTGATCGGCGACGGCAGCCGCGTCGAGAAGGAGTACCTCGTGCGCGTGCGCCACCTGCGGCCCGGGCCGCTGCCGGCGGCGGAACTGGAACGGCTGCGGCACGGCCTGGCGCTCGATGGCGTGGCGCTGAAGCCGGCACGCGTGAGCTGGGCCAACGAAGACCAGTTGCGCTTCGTGCTGCGCGAGGGGCGCAAGCGGCAGATCCGTCGCATGTGCGAGCTCGTGGGCCTGCAGGTGCTGGCGCTGAAGCGCGTGCGCATCGGCTCGGTGGTGCTCGGTGCACTGCCGCCGGGGCAGTGGCGCTACCTCGGGCCGCACGAGCGCTTCGCCTGAGCGCCTCGGGGTTCACGAACGGCGGCGGTTCGAGTCACTGCGCGGCAGCCGGTCGAGGCGGGCGCGCCGCGGGACCACGGCAGGGCGCTGATAACCTCGGCGGCATGTCCCCACCCTCCCCGGCCGAAGCGACCCGCGTGGCCGGCGCCGTGAGCACGCACGCATCGACCGAGCCCACGGATACCGCGCGCGCCGCTCGCGATGCAGCCGCTGCGGCACCTCCCGCGGCCGTGGCGCTGACCTTGCGCCGGGCCGCGTTCGCCATCGCGCTGCTGCTCGGCCTGCAGCCGGTGGCCACCGACGTCTACCTGCCGGCGCTGCCGCTGCTGACGCAGGCCCTCGACGCGCCGATGTCCGCGGCGCAGCTGACGATGTCGGCGCTCATCCTCGCGTTCGGCATGGCGCAGCTCGTCTGGGGCCCGGTGGCCGACCGCTTCGGGCGCCGGCCGGTGCTGCTGGCAGGCCTGGTGCTGTACACGCTGGCCGGTCTCGGCAGCGCACTCGCGCCGAGCATCGAGGTGCTGCTCGGCTGGCGCGTGCTGCAGGGTGTGGCGCTCGCGTCCGCGGTGGTGTGCGCACGCGCGATGGTGCGCGACCTGTACGAGCCCGTGACCGGCGCGCGCGCGATGTCGCTGGCGATGTCGGGCCTGGCCGTCATCGCCATCAGCGGGCCGACGATCGGCGGCTGGGTCGCCGGCACATTCGGCTGGCGCGGCACGCTTGCGCTCGTCGCCGCGGCCGGGCTCGCGGCGCTGGCCTATGTCGCGCGGCGGCTGCCCGAGACCGTGCGCCGCCGCAACCCCGCGGCCACGCAGGCCGGGCCGCTGCTGCGCAACTGGGCCGCAATGTTGGCGCACCCGGTGTTCCGTGCCTGGACGCTGCTCGTCGCCTGCACCTATGGCGGCCTGTTCACGCTGCTCGCCGCGTCGCCGTTCGTCTACATCGAGGTGCTGGGCCTGTCGAGCGCGGCCTTCGGCCTGACGCTCGCCTGGGGCGGCGGCGTGTACCTCGTCGCCACCTTCGTCGGCCGGCGCTGGATCCACCGCCACGGCATGGGCGGCACGGTGGCGCGCGGGGCCGGCTTCACGCTCGCCGGCGGCGCGCTCGCGCTCGTTGCAGCCTGGGTGCCGCAAGGGGCCCTGTGGTGGCTGCTCGCCGCGCAGGCGGCCTACGCGTTCGGGCACGGCATGCACCAGCCCTGCGGCCAGGCGGGCGCCGTCGGGCCGTTCCCGCAGGCGGCGGGTGCGGCCTCGGCACTGGCCGGTTTCGTGCTTGCGCTCGTCGCCTTCGCCATCGGCCTCGTGCTCGGCGTCACGCTGGACGGCACGGTGCGCCCGCTCGCCCACGGCCTCGCCTTCTGGGCTGCGGCGACGGGGGTCGTTGCGTGGACGCTCGTGCGGCGCCATGTGCGCCACTGACACCGTGACCGGCGACAGGGTGGCCGGCGAACCCGCTGCGGCCACCCGCGAGGAGCCGCCGCTGCTCGGGCTGTGCCTGGCCGGCCCCACGGGCGCCGGCAAGACCGCGCTCGCGCTGGCCTTCGCGCGCGCCGCGGCGAACGCCGGCACGCGCGTCGAGATCATCAGCGTCGACTCGGCGCTGGTCTATCGCGGCATGGACATCGGCACCGCGAAGCCGGCCGCGAGCGAGCGCGCGCAGGTGCCGCACCACCTGATCGACATCCTCGACCCGCGCGAGGCCTATTCTGCGGCCGCCTTCGCCGCCGACGCCACGCGGCTGGCCGCGCAGGTCCGCGGCCGCGGCGCGCTGCCACTGCTCGTCGGCGGCACGATGCTGTACTTCAAGGCGCTGCGCGACGGGCTCGACGCGATGCCCGCCGCCGATGCCGAGGTGCGCGCGGCGCTCGACACCGAGGCCGCCGCACGCGGCTGGCCGGCGCTGCACTCCGAGCTCGCGCGCGTCGACCCGGCGAGCGCGGCGCGCCTCGCGCCGCGCGACGCGCAACGCATCCAGCGCGCGCTCGAAGTGTGGCGCGTCAGCGGCCGCACGTTGTCCAGCTGGCAGGCCGGCCGTGACACGCGGCCCGACATGGACCTGCAGCAGCGCCGCGCTCGCTGGCCGCTCGTCTCGCTCGAGCCCCGGTCGCGCGCCTGGCTGCACGCGCGCATCGGCGAACGCTTCGCGGCGATGCTGGCCGCGGGACTGCTCGACGAAGTGCGTGCGCTGCGCGGCCGAGGCGACCTGCAGGCCGGCCTGCCGTCGATGCGTTGCGTGGGCTACCGCCAGGCCTGGGCGGCGCTCGACAGCGGCCGCATCGACGAGCTCGCGGCCACCGGCGCGGCGGCCACGCGCCAGCTTGCCAAGCGGCAACTGACGTGGCTGCGCTCGATGCCCGATCGCCTCGTCGTCGCGTGCGATGCCGAGGACGCACAGGCCCGGGGCGTCGCGCTGCTGCTGCAGGTGTCGAAGCGGGGCGTCGCCGAGTCGTGCGCACCATGAGCTCGCCGCTGCGGGTGACTCGACGCGCTGCGGTTACACCCCTGCCGGGGGCCCGCAACTCTAGGGTGATGCCCCGGGGCGGGTCGATGACCCTTCGCGATATAGTGCCGCGCCTCGAACCCGGCGCGCCGACCCGTGCCGTGCGGGCTCGGCACGGCTGGCTCACGAGGCCGCCGCACGAATACGCGCAGTGACCGGCACCCACCCGTGCCGGCGACTGGAGGAATGATTGGATTTCGCAGAACAACAGCGCAACCCCGGGCGCCATGTGGTGGGCATTGGCATCGTGCTGGCCCTGCATGTGGTGCTCGGCTGGGCCCTCGTCACCGGGCTCGCGCAACGCATGGTCGAGGTGATCCGCTCGCCCATCGAGACGAAGATCCTCGACGAGGTCAAGCCGCCGCCCCCGCCGCCGCCCGAGAACCTGCCGCCGCCGCCGAAGTTCCAGCCGCCGCCGCCTTCGTACGTGCCGCCGCCGGAGGTGAACGTCGCGCCGCCGCCGACCCCCGCGCCCACCATCACCACGGTCGTGACGCCGCCGCCGCCGGCGCCGGTGCAGATCACGCCGCCGCCGCCGCCGGCCCCGGCGCCGCCGGCCCCGGCACCGCCGGCGCCGCCGCGCGTGGCCGCACGTCCGGCCGTGCTCAACGTGCAGTCGTGTGCGCCCACCGGCGACGACTATCCGACGGCCGCACGCCGCGCCGACGCCACCGGCACCACGCGCATCCGCTTCACCGTCGGTGCCGACGGCCGCGTCGAGAGCTCGCAGATCATCCGCTCGGCCGGCCCCAGCCGCGAGCACCGCATGCTCGATCGAGTCGCGCAGACCAAGCTGAGCGAATGCCGGTTCCGCCCCGGCATCGACGAGAACGGCAAGCCCGTGGGCGGCACGACCGAGGTCGAGTTCGTCTGGAAGCTCGAGTAGCGCCGCCGTCCACAAGCGTGCGGCCGCGCGCGGCCCCCGTGCCCAGCAAGCGCCGGCCGCCCCGCCCATCTGCCCCGCATCGCCTGCCATCCCCCCACGTTCGCCACGGCGCCACGTGCCGCCAGCGCCCCATGCCTTTCCCCGGAGGAGCCATGTCCCTGAAGCCTCTCGTCCGCGCGACGCTCGCCGCGGCCCTGTTCGCCACCGTCGCGCTCGCGGCAACGGTCCCCGCGCCCGCGCTGGCACAAGCCGCATCGGCGCCGGACGCGACGTCCGCGCCGGCGGCTGAACCCGCCTCGGCGCCGGTGGCGCAGCCGCCGGCCATCGCCACCGCGGCCAACGCCGCCTCGGGGCCGGCCATCGCCGAGGAGGCGGTGGAGAACCCGTACGGCCTGAAGGCGCTGTGGAACCAGGGCGACTGGGTCGCCAAGGGCACGCTGGTCATCCTGCTGATCATGTCGATGGGCAGCTGGTACATCATCTTCACGAAAGTGTTCGAGCAGCGCGCGATGATGAAGAGCGCGCGCACCGGCGCCGAGACGTTCTGGAAGGCCAGCTCGGTGAAGGCCGGCGTCGGCGCGCTCGAGGAGGGCACCGCCTTCCGCTGGATCGCCGAGCAGGGCGTGAAGGCCAGCGAGCACCACGAAGGCACGATGGTCGAGAGCATCGACAAGCACACGTGGATCAGCATGTCGGTCGACCGCGCCGTGGGCAACATCAACGGCCGCCTGCAGGACGGCCTCGCCTTCCTCGCCACCGTGGGCTCGACGGCACCTTTCGTCGGCCTGTTCGGCACCGTCTGGGGCATCTACAACGCGCTGGTCAAGATCGGCATCAGCGGCCAGGCCTCGATCGACAAGGTGGCCGGGCCCGTGGGCGAGGCGCTCATCATGACGGCGCTCGGCCTGGCGGTCGCGGTGCCCGCGGTGATGGGCTACAACTGGCTCATCCGCCGCAACAAGAGCGTGATGGACCTCACCCGCGCCTTCGCCGGCGACCTGCACAACGTGCTCATCGCCGGCAAGCGCTGAGCGCGCGACACCGGCGAGCCGCGCCCATCCTGTCGAGGAGACACGCCATGGCGATGCAAGTCGGCCCCGCCGACAGCGACGGCGAGGAGCAGTTCAACAACACCATCAACACGACGCCACTGGTGGACGTGATGCTGGTGCTGCTGATCATCTTCCTGATCACGATCCCGGTCGTCACGCACACGATCAAGCTCGAGCTGCCCAAGGAACGCAACCTGCCCACGCAGACCAAGCCCGAGAACATCGTGCTCGCCGTCAACCGCGACGGCGAGGTCTACTGGGGCATGGAGCGCATCCCCGACCACGAAGCGCTGGTGGCACGGCTGAAGGTCGAGTCCGTGAAGGAGCCGCAGCCCGAGGTGCACATCCGCGGCGACCTCGAGGTGCGATACGAGTCGGTGGGCCGCGTCGTCGTGGCCTGCCAGCGGGCCGGCATCTACAAGGTCGGCTTCATCACCGAGCCGCCCGCCGGCGCGGTGACACGTTAGCGACAGGAGCGCGACCATGGCCATGCAGGTGGGCACCGGCGGCGGCGAGGAACCCGACGTGATGGTCGACATCAACACCACGCCGCTGATCGACGTGATGCTGGTGCTGCTGATCATGTTCATCATCACGATCCCGATCCAGACGCACGCGGTGAAGATGAACATGCCCGTGCCGAACCAGAACCAGCCGCCGCCCAGGCAGCCGGTGATCATCCGCATCGATGTCGACTTCGACGGCACGATCGGCTGGAACGGCGAGATCATCCCCGACCGGGCCACGCTCGAGCAGCGCCTGCAGCAGGTGGCCGCGGAACCCGACCAGCCCGAAGTGCATCTCAGACCGAACAAGCTCGTCACGTACAAGGTGGTGGCGATGATCCTCGCCTCGGCGCAGCGCCTGGGCGTCACGAAGATCGGCATCGTCGGCAACGAGCAGTTCCTCTGACATGGCACGCATGAACCTGCTGCGCGCCTTGCGGCAACCGCAACCTGCACAGTCATGACCTATCCGCCGAGTCTCTCGTTCCGTTCCCGCTCGCGTGCGCTCGGCCTGGCGTTTGCCGTTGTGCTGGCCGCGCTCGCCGCGCTGCTGCCCATCACGGCCCAGGCGCAGACCGTGCGTGCCGAGGTCGGCAAGCCGCTGCAGGCGGCCTCCGAGCTGCTGCGCGCCGGCAAGGCGAAGGAGGCGCTGGCCAAGGTACGCGAAGCCGAGGCGGTGGGTGGCCTCACGGCGCACGAGCGGCAGACGATCGACGGCATGAAGGCCGCCGCGGCGCAGCGCGCCGGCGACCACGCCACGGCCATCCAGGCGCTCGAGGCGCTGGCCGGACGCGCCAGCGGGGCGCAGCTCGGGTCCTACGCCGAGCAGATCGCCTCGGCCTACGCGCAGCTGCGCAACAACGCCAAGGCGAGCGAGTGGGTGCAGAAGGCGGTGGCCGCGGGCAACAACGGCCCGACCGTGCGGCAGCTGCAGCAGTACCTGCAGTCCGCCAGCGGCGACTACAACGCCATCGCCAGGGACGCCGCCGCGGCGGTGGCAGCGGCCGAGTCGGCCGGCCGCCGGCCCGACGAAGGCGACCTGCTGCGCCTGGCCGACGCGCAGCAGCGCCTGGGGCAGACGGCCGGCTATGTCAACACGCTCGAGAAGCTGCTGCTCAACCACCCGAAGAAGGACTACTGGAGCGCCTACCTCGGCCGCCTGCCGCGCAAGAGCGGCTTCTCGCCGCGCTACGAGCTCGACGTGATGCGCCTGCGCCTGGCCACCGGCACGCTGGCCAAGACCGAGGAGTACATGGAGATGGCGCAGCTCGCGCTGCAGGCCGAGCTGCCCTTCGAGGCCAAGCGCATCGTCGAGCAGGGCTACAAGGCCGGCCTGCTCGGCACCGGCGCCGAGGCGTCGCGCCACCAGCGCCTGCGCGACCTGGCCGACAAGCAGGTGGCCGAGGCCGCCGCGAACATGGCGCGCCAGGCCGCCGAGGCGGTGGCCGAGAAGAACAGCGACAACCTCGTGAAGGTCGGATACGCGATGGTCTCCGCCGGCGAGGTGGACAAGGGCCTCGCGCTCATCCAGCAGGGGGTGGCCAAGGGGGGCCTGAAGCGGCCCGACGAGGCCCGGCTGCGCCTGGGCATGGCGCAGCTGCAGTCGGGCAAGGCCAGGGCGCAGGCGGTGCAGACGCTGCGCGGCGTCAAGGGCGCCGACGGCGCGGCCGAGATCGCGCGCCTGTGGACGATCGTGCCGGCGCAGTGAAGCCGGGCACGGCGGCCTCGGGGCTGCCGGCCTGGCTGCAGCCGCTGTCGCACGGCATCTTCGCCATCGACACCGGCTTCCAGCGCGCCAGCTTCGACGCCGCCTACCTGCTCGTGCAGCAGGGCCGCGCGGCCTACATCGACACGGGCACGGCGCTGGCCATGCCGCGGCTGCTGGGCGCGCTCGATGCGCTCGGCCTGGCGCGCGACGCGGTGGACTGGGTCATCCCGACGCACGTGCATCTGGACCACGCCGGCGCCGTCGGCCAGCTGATGCAGGCGCTGCCACGCGCACGGGCACTCGTGCACCCGCGCGGCGTGCGGCACATGGTCGACCCGAGCGCGCTGTGGGAGGCTGCCACCGCGGTCTACGGCGCCGAGGAGATGGCGCGTTCCTACGGCGGGCTCTTGCCGGTGCCGGCCGAGCGCGTGCTCGCCACCGCCGAGGGCATGGTGGTGCATCTCGCGGAGCGGCCGCTCGTCTTCGCCGACACGCCCGGCCATGCGCGTCACCACCACTGCATCTGGGACGAAGCCTCGCGCGGCTGGTTCACCGGCGACACCTTCGGCATCAGCTACCGCGAGTTCGACACCGCGCGCGGGCCCTGGATCCAGCCCGTGGCGGTGCCCACGCAGTTCGAGCCCGAGCTGATCGAAGTCTCGGTGCGGCGGCTGCTGGCGCGCGAGCCGACGTGGATGTACCTCACGCACTACAGCCGCGTCGGCGACGTGCCGCGCCTCGGGGCGCTGCTGCTCGAGCAGCTGGCGCAGCTCGTGGCCGTCGGCCGGCGCGAGCAGCACCTGCCGGCGGCGGAACGGCACGAAGCGCTGAAACGAGGCCAGCTGGAGATGTTCCGTGCCAACCTGGCGGTGCACGGCTGCGCCCTGCCGCGCGAGCAGATCGCCGAGCTGCTGGCCATCGATCTCGAGCTCAACGCGCAGGGCATGGCCCTCTGGCTCGACCGCCCCGAGACGCCAGGCGCACCCAGGGACCCGGCGCGCCGCACCTGACTACACTGCCCGCCCCGGCAGCGAACTGCGAGCGGCCCATGAATGCATCCCCCATCCGCTTCGGCCTGGCCGGGCGCTGCTTCATCGTCACTGGCGCGGCCCAGGGCATCGGCGAAGCGTGCGCGCGCCGCCTCGTCGCCGACGGTGCACGCGTGGCGCTGTGGGACGTGGCCGACGACGCCGGCCGCAAGCTCGCCGGCGAGCTCGTCGCCCTCGGCGCCGACAGCGCCACCTACGTGCACTGCAACGTCGCGCTGAAGGCCGAGGTCAACGCCGCCCTCGCAGCGACGCTTGCCGCCTTCGGCCGCGTCGACGGCCTCGTCAACAACGCCGGCATCTTCAAGGCCGCCGCGTTCCTCGAGATCACCGAGGCCGACTGGGACGCCGTGCTCGACGTGAACCTGAAGGGCAGCTTCCTGGTCGGCCAGGCGGTGGCCCGCGAGCTCGTGAAGAACGCGGGCGAGCGCAAGGGCGCGATCGTCAACATGAGCAGCGTCAACGCCACGCTCACCATCCCGACCATCGCCAGCTACAACGCCAGCAAGGGCGCGATCAACCAGCTGACACGGGTGATGGCGCTGTCGCTTGCCGACCAGGGCGTGCGCGTCAATGCCGTGGCGCCGGGCACCATCGCCACCGAGCTGGCGAGGAGCGCCGTGCTGACGAGCGAGGAGGCGAAGGCCCGCATCATGGGCCGCACGCCGATGAAGCGCCTGGGCGAACCGGCCGAGGTCGCCGACGTCGTCGCCTTCCTGCTCTCCGACGCCGCGAGCTACGTCACCGGCGAGATCGTCGTCGTCGACGGCGGACGCATGACGCTGAACTACACGGTGCCCGTTTGAACGCGACGGGTCGCCCGGCGGGCCCGCGTCCCCAGCCGGCGCGCCGGGCCCCGGATCGAGGCGCGCCGCGTTGACCGAAGCCTTCCTCGTCAGCACCGGCGTCGTGGCCCTCGGCGAGATCGGCGACAAGACGCAGCTGCTCGCCCTCGTGCTCGCGGCACGTTATCGGCGCCCGCTGCCCATCGTCGCCGGCATCCTCGTCGCGACGCTGGCCAACCACGCGCTCGCCGCGGCGCTGGGCACCTGGGTGACGCGGGCCGTCGACCCGCAGTGGCTGCGCTGGGTGCTGGGCGGCTCGTTCATCGTCGTGGCGCTGTGGCTGCTGGTGCCCGATCGCATCGACGCCGTCGATGGCCCTTCGCCGCGCCGCGGCGCGCGTGGGGCCTTCGGCATCTTCGGCCTCACGACATTCGCCTTCTTCCTGGCCGAGATGGGCGACAAGACGCAGGTCGCCACCATCATGCTGGCGGCGCGCTTCGATGCGCTCGTCGCCGTGACCGCCGGCACGACGCTCGGCATGTTGATCGCCAACGTGCCGGCGGTGCTGCTCGGCGAACGTGCGGTGAAGGTGCTGCCGGTGCAGTGGGTGCACCGGCTGGCAGCCGTCGCCTTCGCGGCGATCGGCGCTGCCGTGCTGGCCGGCGTCGGAAGCTGACACCGGAACGGGCCGCGGCCCGGGCGGGCGCGCCCCCGGGTGAACTCAGCCTTCTCCCGCCTCACCCGCTTCGAGCACGGCCATCACCTCGTCGAGCAGGGCGTGCAGCGCCACCACGCGCGCTTCGCCGAGGCGCCGGTTGAGCGCCAGCTGGGCGCGCTTCCAGGCCCGCTTCGCTTCGTCGCGCAGTGCCTGGCCGGCGATCGTGGGCGCGACGATGCGGCTGCGCTGGTCATCGCCGAGGCCGACCTCGACCAGGCCCTTGTCGACGAGCGGCTGCAGGTTGCGCGACAGCGTCGAGGCGTCGAGCTTCATCGCCGCGGCGAGCTCGCCGGCCCGCAGCGGGCCGAGCTTGACGACGTAGGACAGCAGCGAGTACTGCGTGTTCTTCAGGCCGGTGGGGCCGACGTGGGCCTCGTAGTGGCGGGCCACGAGGCGGCCGAGCTGGCGCAGCTTGAGGTTCGTGCAGCCTTGCGGCGCCGCTGCCGCCGAAGCGGCCGCGGGCGCGGCGATCGTCGACCTGGCGACGGGGGCGGTCATCCGCGTACTATAGTTGCATATGCAACTTTCGCGCACGCCGATGACTGCCACCCTGCACCCCGCCGCACCGGCACCGGCCGAGCCTCCCTCGCAGCTCGAGGCCTGGCTGGCCGCCGAGGCCGCGCAGCGCGCGCTGCTCGAGCGCGGCCCCGGCCCCGGCGTCGCGCCGCGCGAGGTGGCGCTCGGCCTCGACGGCCACACGCTGATGCAGCGCATGCTCGCCGGCGAGCTGCCGTTCGCCGCCATCGCGCACACGCTCGATTTCATGCTCGTCGAGGTGGGCCCCGGCCGCGCGGTGTTCCAGGGCACGCCGGGGCCGAAGCTGCTCAACCCGATGGGCGGCATCCACGGCGGCTGGTACGCGACGCTGCTGGACAGCGCGCTCGGCTGCGCCGTGCACACGAGGATGCCGGTGGGCCGCGCCTACACCACCGCCGAGCTCAGCGTGAACCTGGTGCGGGCCGTGCCGCCGACGCTGCCGCGTGTGCGCGCCATCGGCGAGGTGCTGCATTGCGGCCGCCAGCTCGCCACCGCCGAGGCGAAGCTGGTCGGCCCGGACGGCACGCTGTACGCGCACGGCACGACGACCTGCCTGGTGTTCGAGATGCCCTCAAAATAGCCGCATGAGACTCCTCCACACCATGTTGCGCGTGGGCAACCTGCAGCGCTCGATCGACTTCTACACCCAGGTGCTCGGCATGACGCTGCTGCGCACCACGGAACGGCCGGAGCAGAAGTACGACCTCGCCTTCGTCGGCTACGGGCGCAACCCCGAGCACGCCGAGATCGAGCTCACCTACAACTACGGCGTCGACAAGTACGAGCTCGGCAGCGCCTACGGCCACATCGCCATCGGCGTGGCCGACGTGGCGGCCACCTGCCGGGCGGTGCGCGAGAAGGCCACGGCACTCGGCGGTGCGATCACGCGCGAGCCCGGGCCGGTGAAAGGCGGCACGACCGTGATCGCCTTCATCACCGACCCCGACGGCTACAAGATCGAGCTGATCCAGCGCGACGCCTGAGCGCGGCACGCACTGCACCATGTACGTGCCATCGCACTTCGAGAGCAGGAACGACGCGGCGCTGGCAGCGCTGATCGACGCGCACCCGCTGGCGCAGATCGTGCACCGCGGCGCCGACGGCGGGCTCGACGCCGACCCGGTGCCTCTGCTCCACGACGCCGCCACGCGCACGCTGCGCGGCCACGTGGCGCGCGCCAACCCGCTGTGGCGCGTGGCCGCCGGGCAGCCGGTGCTCGCCATCTTCACCGGCGCCGACGCCTACGTGAGCCCGAACTGGTACCCGAGCAAGGCCGCCACGCACAAGGCGGTGCCGACCTGGAACTACCTCGTCGTGCACGCGCACGGTACCTTGCAGGTGCACGATGACGCCGACTGGCTGCGCGCGTTCCTGACGCAGCTCACGGCGAGGCACGAGGCGTCCCTGCCCCGGCCGTGGTCGCTCGCCGATGCACCCGCGGACTACCTGGGCCAGATGTTGCGTGCCATCGTTGGCATCGAGATCCCGGTGGCCCGGCTGGTGGGCAAGTTCAAGGCCAGCCAGAATCGCAGCGCGGCCGATCGCGAAGGCGTCGCGCGCGGCCTGGGTGACCGGGCTGCCATGCTCGTGGCCGACCCGCCCGCCTGAAACCGCCGCCGTCCGGAAGGAGACCCCATGCTGCGCCACCTCGCCGAACTCGCCCCGCGGCTGCTCGCCGCCGCCGCCTTCGCGGTGCTCGCCGCCGGCGGCGCGCAGGCGCAGAAGATCCGCCCCGGTCTGTGGGAGAACGCCGTGACGGTGAAGTCCAGCGGCGGCCAGGTCGAGGCCGCGATGGCGCAGATGCGTGCGCAGCTGGCCAGCATGCCGCCGGAGCAGCGTGCGCAGGTCGAGGCGATGATGGCGCGCCAGGGCGTGGGCATGGCCGCCGGCAAGCCCAACACCGTGCGCACCTGCATCTCGCCCGAGATGGCGGCACGCGACGAGTTCAACCCCGGCGACAGCCGCTGCAAGAGCACGTCGTTTTCGCGCAGCGGCAACACCGTGCGCTTCAAGTTCGCCTGCGAGCACGATCGCGGCACGGCCAACGGCGAAGGCGAGTACACGCTCGTCAGCGACACCGAGACGCGCGGCAAGATGTTCGTCAACACCACGCAGCAGGGCCAGTCCATGCGCATGGACATGGAGAGCGCGGGCCGCTGGCTCGGCGCCAACTGCGGCGACATCAAGCCGATCGGCGGCAAGAAGTAGCGCCGCGCCGGCGGGCCCGGCGGGTCATCGGCGCAGCGCGCTCGCGGCGCGCGCCAGTTGCGTGATGCGCGCCCAGTCGCCCGCGCGAAGCGTGTCGGCCGGCGTCAGCCACGAGCCGCCGACCACGTGCACGTTCGGCAGCGCCAGGTATTGCGGCGCCGTCTCGGCACTGATGCCGCCCGTGGGGCAGAAGCCGATGTCGGGGAACGGCCCGGCCAGCGCCTTCAGCATCGGCACGCCACCGGCCGCGCCGGCCGGGAAGAACTTCAGGAAGGAGAAGCCGTCGGCGCTGGCGGCCATCACCTCACCGGCAGTGGCCACGCCGGGCAGCAGCGGCAGGCCGGCCTCGCGGCACGCGGCGCCGACCTCGCGCGTGTAGCCGGGGCTGACGCCGAAGCGCGCCCCGGCGTCGCGCGCCGCGTGCGCGTCGGCGGCACAACGCAACGTGCCCGCGCCGACGACGGCCTCGGGCACGGCGCGCGCCATCGCCTCGATGGCCGCCAGCGCCACCGGCGTGCGCAGCGTCACCTCGAGCACCTTGACGCCGCCGGCCACCAGCGCCTCGGCCAGCGGCACGGCCTGCGCGATCTCTTCGATGACGATGACCGGGATGACCGGGCCATGGCGGGCCAGGTCGGCGGGCACCAGCGAAGTGGCGGTTGGGTGGTTCATGCTCGTGTGCTCGTGGGCTCTTGCGGTTGCCGGGCGAGGCTCGCGGACTGGCGGCGGGAACGACGCGCCTGCTCAGCCCCAGCTGACGGCGCCCTGCTCGGCGCTCGTCACCTGCCGGCGGAAGCCGGCGAAGAGGTCGCGGCCGAGGTCGTGCCCATGCGCATCAGCCTCGTCCCCGGCGCGTTGCGCGCCGTCGCGCCGCGCCCACTCGGCCTCGTCCACGAGTGCAGCGAGCGTGCCGGTCACTGCGTCGAGGCGCACGCGGTCACCGTCGCGCAGCTTCGCCAGCGGCCCGCCGGCCAGCGCCTCGGGACAGACGTGGATCGCCGCGGGCACCTTGCCGCTGGCGCCGCTCATGCGCCCGTCGGTGACGAGCGCCACCTTGAAGCCGCGGCCCTGCAGCACCGCCAGCGGCGGCGTCAGCTTGTGCAGCTCGGGCATGCCGTTGGCCCGCGGGCCCTGGAAGCGCACGACGACGACGACGTCACGCTCCAGCTCCCCCGCCTTGAACGCCGCCAGCATCGCCTCCTGGCTCGTGAAGATGCGCGCGGGCGCTTCGACGAGCTGGCGGTCGGCCGGCACGGCCGAAGTCTTGATGACGGCGCGGCCGAGGTTGCCGGTGAGCAGCCTCAGGCCGCCGGTGGGCGAAAAGGGCTGCGCCGCCGGACGCACGACGGCGTCGTCGCGCACCGCCGCCTCGTGCGCGGCGCGCCAGCGCAGGCGCGGCGAAGCGGCCGTGCCTTCGTCGCCGAGCACCGGCA
Organism: Rubrivivax sp.; assembly: GCA_026125665.1. Taxonomy (GTDB): domain Bacteria; phylum Pseudomonadota; class Gammaproteobacteria; order Burkholderiales; family Burkholderiaceae_C; genus Rubrivivax. The sequence continues at coordinate 4,093 of JAHCKS010000108.1, read as the reverse complement.
CGCGCGCGTGCTCCGCCAGCCCCCCCGGCGCGAGCGCCAGCACGTCGCCGTGCATGAGCCCCGCCGCCAGCAACTCGGCGATGACGAAACCCGGCCCGCCGGCCGCCTGGAACTGGTTCACGTCCGCTTCGCCGTTCGGATAGACGCGCGCCAGCAGCGGCACCACGGTCGAGAGCTCGGCGAAGTCGCTCCAGTCGATGGTGATGCCGGCGGCGCGGGCCACGGCCACCCAGTGGATCAGGTGGTTCGTGCTGCCGCCGGTGGCGAGCAGCGCCACCATGGCGTTGACGATGACGCGCTCGTCGACGAGCCGGCCGATGGGCCGGAAGCCCTCGCCGTGTCTGGCCACGCGCAGCGCCGTGGCCACCGCCTCGCGCGTCAGCGCATCGCGCAGCGGCGCGTGCGGGTGAACGAACGCGGCGCCGGGCACGTGCAGGCCCATCGCCTCCAGCAGCATCTGGTTGCTGTTGGCGGTGCCGTAGAAGGTGCAGGTACCGGCGCCGTGGTAGGCGCCGCTCTCGGCGGCGAGCAGCGCGTCGCGCCCCACCTCGCCGGCGGCGTGGCGTTCACGCACCTTCGCCTTCTCGGCGTTCGGCAGGCCGCTGGCCATCGGCCCGGCGGGCACGAAGACACAAGGCAGGTGGCCGAAGTGCAGCGCGCCGATCAGGAGGCCCGGCACGATCTTGTCGCAGATGCCGAGCAGCAGCGCCGCGTCGAACACGTCGTGCGACAGCGCAATGGCCGTGGCCATGGCGATGGCGTCGCGCGAGAACAGGCTCAGCTCCATGCCCGGCTGGCCCTGCGTGACGCCGTCGCACATCGCCGGCACGCCGCCGGCCACCTGCACCGTGGCGCCCAGGCGCCGCGCCTCGTCGCGGATGAGCGCCGGATAGGACTCGTAGGGCTGGTGCGCCGACAGCATGTCGTTGTAGGCGGTGACCACCGCCAGGTGCGGCGCGCGCTCGGCCACGACGCGCAGCTTGTCATCGGCCGGCAGCGCGGCGAAGGCATGCGCCACGTTGGAGCAGCCCAGCCTGTCGCTGCCCCGGGACCGGGCGAGCAGGCGGTCGATGCGCGCCAGGTACGGCCGGCGCGCCGCCGCACTGCGCTCGCGGATGCGCCTGGTGACGGCGTGCAGCGTGGGGTGCAGGGCGGGCGTCATGTGCGTCGAGTCCGGCGCGCGGGCGCGGCCGGCCTGCGTCGATGGGTCAGCCGGGCCGGCGTGACCGGTCCGGCGATTCTTCAGGTGCCGAGTTACACGGTCAAATCGAGTTCCGCCATCGTCCGCCGTGCCGGGTGGCCGCATGCATCATCGGCCGTGCCGGCCGCGAACAGGGCGGTGCGCGGAGGCCCGCCCCGGGCACCGCGCGTCGCGCATGGCGACAATGTGCGACCCATGACAAGCAGCCTGCCCGCCGACCTCATCGTCCGCGACCCGGCCGAGCAGCTGGTGAACCTCAGGCGCCGCTGGCAGGCCGAGTCGCAGTGGTGGGTGTTCGGCTACGCGTCGCTGCTGTGGCGGCCGGAGTTCGAGGCCATCGAACACCGGCCGGCGCTGCTGCGCGGCTGGCACCGCGCGCTGCGCATGCGCTCGCGCGTCAACCGCGGCACGCCCGAGCAGCCCGGGCTCGTGTTCGCGCTGCTGCCCGGCGGCGCCTGCCGCGGCGCCGTCTATCGCCTGCACCCCGAACGCGCCGAGGCCGAACTACAGCGCCTGTGGGCGCGCGAGATGCCCACCGGCGTGTACGACGCGCGCCTCGTGCCCTGCCACACCGCCGCCGGGCCGGTGCTGGCGCTGGCCTTCACGCTGGCCCGCGCGAGCTCTGCCTGCCTGCCGCGCCTGGCCGACAACGAGATGCTGCACATCCTGCGCCACGCGCGCGGCCGCTACGGCACGACGCTCGAGTACCTGGCCGAAACCGCCGCGGCGCTGCGCGATCGCGGCGTGCGCGACCGCGAGATCGAGCGGCTGATGGACCTGGCGAGGCGGCATGGGCTGCTTGCCTGAAGCAAGCCGTGGCCGCCGGTGCGGGCCCCACGTCCTGCGCGCCTGCACCGCCCCTCGCGCCTTCGCGACCGCTCGCGCCCTGCTGGCGCTGGCGGCTGCTGCGGCAGGGCTGCCGGCATCGGCACCCGCACAGGCGCAGGCGACCGGCCACCTCGGCCCCGGCGCGCACGCGCTGCAGGTGGAACACGCCGGCCACTCGCGCCGCGTGCTCGTGCATGTGCCGGCGAGACTCGACGCGGCGCGCCCGGCCCCCCTCGTGCTCGCGCTGCACGGTGGTGGCGGACACGCCGAGTTCATGACCGACGACGCACGCTACGGCCTCGTGCGCAAGGCCGAGGCCGCCGGCTTCGTCGTCGCGTTCCCGAACGGTTTCAGCCGGTTTCCGCGTGGCCGGCTCGCCACCTGGAACGCCGGTGGCTGCTGCGGCCTGGCGCGCGACCGCGGCGTCGACGACGTCGGCTTCCTGCGCGCCGTCGTGGCGCAGGTGCAGCAGCGCGCGGCCGTCGACGCGAAGCGCGTCTTCGCCACCGGCATGTCCAACGGCGGCATGATGAGCCACCGCCTCGCCTGCGACGCGGCCGACCTCTTCCGTGCCGTGGCTGCCGTGGCCGGCACCGACGCCACCTTCGACTGCCGGCCCGCGCGGCCGGTGGCGGTGCTGCAGATCCACGCGCGCAACGACACGCACGTGCGGTTCGAAGGCGGCGCCGGCCCCGACGCCTTCCGCGACTCGACGAAGGTGATGGACTTCGTCTCGGTGCCCGAGACGATGGCGCGATGGGTGCGGCGCAACCGGTGCACCGAGCCGCCGCGCCGCACGCTGCAGCGCGAGGGCGCGTGGTGCGAGGTGCATGCCGGCTGCGCCGGCGGCGTGACGGTGCAGCTGTGCGTCACCGAGGATGGCGGCCACTCGTGGCCCGGTGCGGACACGGTGCGCCGCGGCAAGGAGGGGGCGTCGCGCGCGCTTTCTGCCAACGACGTGATCTGGGAATTCTTCGAGGCGAGTGCCAGGTAGCGGCGGCCGCCGGTTGCGACCGATCCGCGGCGCGCGACGGGCACACGCGAGACCCGTGGTGCATGGTGCTCACGGTGCGCGGCTGTGCCGCCGCCGGCACACCGTCCTTCAGCCGGCGCCGCGCAGCACCACCCAGTGGTTGTCCGGCGCCAGGGCCACCGGCCACGGCAGCATCGCCGGCGCCTCGTGAACGTGCCAGCGCGCCACGCCGCGGCCGGCGCTGATGAGCACGCCGGCACCGGCATCGAAGGTGGCCAGGCCGCAAGGCTCGGTGAGCTCGGCGACGAGCGTCAGCCGCTCGGGCCGCGCCGGGTGCCACCACAGGCCGCGCCGCGCCTTCTGCCCGCTGATGACGAAGCCGCCGCCCGGGCCGGCGGCGATGTCGCCGGCGTAGCCCTCGGCACCGGCGTCGCGCGTGGCCAGGCGCAGCGCCTTGCCGTCCCACACCGCGAGCGTCGGCGCGTTGCGTCGCTGCTCGGCGCGGTCGTGCTCGGCCTGCAGCGCCACGCCAAGCAGCGGCATCGTGCCCTGCTCGCTCACCCCCTGCGACCACGCGATGTGGCGGATGCTCAGGCGTGCATCGTCGAGCCGCCAGCGGCCGACCAGCCGCCCGCTGGCCGGATCCAGGCGCACGAGCGCCGGGTCCATGTGCTCGAGCTCGATCTTGCGGCCGTTGCCGTCGCGCACGATGCCGCCGATGGCGACGACGAGCGAGCCGTCGGGCGCGAGCAGCACCTGGTGCGCATCGCGCCCGCCGGCCGCGAAGCTGCCCACGCGCGCCAGCGTGCGCGCGTCGCGCACGCTGATCCAGCCCTCGCCGGTGGCGGGGTCGGTTTCGGTGGTGAAGAGCCAGGCCTCGTCGGGGCTGGCGACGACATGGCCGTTGAAGGTGCGCCGCGGTCGCTCTTCATCGGTCGTCAGCTGCCGCACGAGCCCGCCATGCGCGTCGCAGCGCAGCAGCCAGCGGCCGGGGCGGTTGGCCACCGCGAGAAAGCCGCCGTCGGCCAGCGCCAGCAGCCCGTGTGCGCGCCCGGGCACCGGCCGCTCGGCCCGCAGCGCGAGGCGGCAGC
>JAHCKS010000107.1 GCA_026125665.1 Rubrivivax sp. | reverse complement strand
CCCCGCGCGCCCCCCCATGCCACACCCTCTTGCCCGCCACGACGCTCTTCCGATCTGTGGGCGCCATCGCCAACGAGGCGCAGGTGAACGCACGCGGCATCGGCGACATCGAGATCGCCGACGCCTTCTCGCTCGTCGAGCTGCCCGAGGCCGACGCCGACCGCGTGGTGGCCGCGCTGCGCGGCGCCACGCTGCGCGGGCGCAAGGTCACCGTGCGGCGCGACGACGGGCGGCGCAAGACGTAGCCGCCGGCGATCGAACGGCGGCGCGCGCGCTCCCTTCTCCTCTACCCGGGCGAGCGCACCGGCACGCCGTCACCCGCTCAGCCGCCCGCCGTCTCGAACCCCTGCAGCACCGCCACCACGTTGCGCCCCACCTCGTCGGTGGCGTAGCCGCCCTCGAAGACGAAGAGCACCGGCCGCGGCAGCCGGCGCAGGCGCAGCCCGAGCTCGACGTAGTCTTCCTCGCGCAGGCGGAAGCGCGAGATCGGGTCGCGCTCGAAGGTGTCCACGCCCAGCGAGACGACCACCGCCGTGGCGCCGAACCCGCCCACCGCGTCCAGCGCCTGCTCGAGCGTGGCCATGTACTCGGGCGCCGCGGTGCCGGCGGGCAGCGGCAGGTTCAGCGTGGCGCCGAAACCCGCGCCTTCGCCGCGCTCGTCGGCGTGGCCGCTGAGGTAGGGGTAGTCGTCGTTCGGGTCGGCGTGCAGGCTCGTGAAGAACACGTCGTCGCGCTGCCAGAAGACGGCCTGCGTGCCGTTGCCGTGGTGGTAGTCGACGTCGAGCACGGCCACGCGCGGCTGGCCGAGCGCGCGCAGGTGCTGCGCGGCGATGGCGGCGTTGTTCAGGTAGCAGTAGCCGCCCATCGTGCGCGGGCCGGCGTGGTGGCCGGGCGGGCGGCAGATGGCGAACGCGGCCGGCTCGCCGTGCACCAGCGCCGCCGCGGCGGCCACTGCGCACTGCGCGCTCCAGTAGGCCGCCGTCCACGTGCCGGCGACGATGGCGCAGCCGGCGTCCATCGAGTAGTAGCCGAGCTGCCCTTCGATGTGCCGCGGGCAGTGCGCCGGCATGCCGAGGCCGGCGTGCCACACGAGCGGCAGCGCCGGGTGCGCGCGGCCGAGCTCGCGCCAGGCGTCCCAGGCGCCGCGCAGGAAGTCCACATAGCCCGCGTCGTGCACGGCGAGGATCGGCGCCAGCCCGGCGTCGGGCGGCGTGTGCACGCGGCCGAGGTTCGCTTCGAGGAAGGCGTCGAGCACGCGTTCGGCGCGCACCGGCAGCTCGAAGCTCGGAATGACCTTGCCGCCCCACAGCTCGTCGTGCCCCTGGTGGGCTTGGTGGTGCTCGCTGTACCAGGCGTCCATGCGTTCTCGTGGCTCCGTTGCCCGTCCGAAGTATCGCCCGGCGCCGCGGGGCCGCCCCAGTCAGCCCCCGGCCGCCGCCGCGCCGCGCCGCCCCTCCCGCCGCGCCACCCACAGCGTCGCCGCAGCGATGAGCGCGCCGCCGAGGACCGTGGTCTCGGTGGGCACGTCGGCGAAGAAGAGGTAGCCGAGCGCCGCCGCCCAGACGAGATCGAGGAACTTCACCGACTGCGTGGCCGAGATGTCGGCGGCGGCGAAGCTGCGCGTCAGGCAGTAGTGGCCCACGCTGCCGAGCAGGCCGCAGACGAGGAAGCCGAGCCACTGCGCGCCGTTCACCGGGCCCCAGTTGGCGATGGCCAGCGGCAGGCTGAACACGCTCACGGTGATCGACTGCCACACGAGGATGACGCCGGCCGTCTCCTGCTTCGTCAGCGCCTTGGTGATGAGGAAGCTCGCGGCGAACATCGGCGCGCTGGCCAGCATCACCAGGTGCCACAGGCCGGCGCCCCCGCCCAGGCCGAGCCGCGGCCCGACGACGATCAGCACGCCGGCGAAGCCGAGCACCGTGGCCACCCAGCGCTCCCAGTGCATCGCCTCGCCGAAGACGAGCCGCGCGCCGATCATCACGAAGATCGGCCCGGTGAAGCCGATGGCCGTGGTGTCGGCCAGCGGGATGTTCGGCAGCGCCAGGAACCACAGCACCAGCCCCGCGGTGTGCGCGCCGCCGCGCCAGAACTGGCCGCGGATGTCCCTGGCCACGTAGTGCCGCGGCCCGCGCCACAGCACCACCGGCAGCAGCACCAGCAGGCCGAAGGCATAACGCAGGAACTGCGACTGCAGCGGCTCCACCGACTGCGCCAGCGCGCGCATCAGCGCGTTCAGCACGCAGAAGAAGAAGCCGGCGGCGGTGGTCCACAGCAGGCCGCGGGTCGTGGGGCTCCAGCCGGCGGCGCGCCGGCGCAGGCGCGCGAGGACCCCGTCGTCAGCCAGAGGCGGCGCTTCGGTCTCGGCGAGTGGCGGGGGCAAGCAGGTCTTCCATCGCCCGGCGCGCCTGGCAGGCCTCGCTGCGCGTGTCGATCTCGACATCGTCCCAGGTGAGGCATTCGCCCTGGCGCACCGGCCGGCGCATTGTCACCTCGTGCGCCAGGCCGAGCGGCAGGCCGCCGCCACGTTCGTTCGCGCCCGCGCCCGGGTTCGCCTCCGCGGCGCGGCGCAGCGCCAGCGACGTGGCCGCCGGCAGCAGCTTGCCCCACACCGTGCAGCCACCTTCGCCGTCGAGCACCTCGCCGGCCTTCAGGTCGCGCTTGGCGGTGGCCACGACATCGGCGCGCCAGCTGCCGGGCGCGGTGTTCGCCACGCCGGTGGCCTCGCGGCGCAGCGCCACGCTCGCCACCGACACGCCGACCTCCAGGCCGATCAGGTGCCAGCGCTTGTAGAGCGTGAAGTAGCGGCCGCTGTCGTCGGTGTGTGCGTTGTACTCCTCGAAGCAGTGGCGGATGTAGTCGGTCTCGGCTTCGACCGTGACCCACACGCCCATGCGGATGTCGTAGGGGATGGCCCGGCCGTCGCGCGTGAGGCTCGACACCACCTCGACCATGCCCTTGCGCTCGAGCACGCCGCCATCGCTCTTCGGGCGCGTCACGCGCGGGATGTCGGCCACGCTCGCCGGCGGGTACGTGAGCCCGTTCGAAGGCACCGCCAGCCCGGTGGCGTTGGCCACCGCGGCGCTCTCGATGCTCGGCTTGCTGCCGTCGAGGAAGCTGTTGAACATCTTCGGGTTCAGGCCGCCGCGTTCGGCCTGCTCGGGCGTCAGGCCGTAGTGGCCCCACACCGTTTCGGGCGTGCTCTGGCAGAAGTGCGGCAGCCACTTGTGCCCGCGACCCGCCGCCACCACTGGAAAGCCGCAGGTGCGCGCCCAGTCCACCAGGTCGCAGATGAGCGCCGGCTGGTCGCCGAAGGCGAGCGAGTACACGACCCCCGACTCGGCGGCGCGGTGCGCGAGCCATGGGCCGCAGAAGGCGTCGGCCTCCACGGTGACGTTGACCACCGGCTTGCCCTGCGCGAACGCGGCCAGGCAATGTTCGACGGCGGCCAGCGGATGGCCCGTGCACTCCACCACCACGTCCACCGCCGGGTGCGCGACGAGGGTGCGCCAGTCTTCGCCGACGTGCGTTCGGCCCTGCTTCACCGCCTCGTCGATCGACTTCGCGCCGGTGGCTTCCTCCGGCCAGCCCACGCGCGCCAGGTTGCGCCGCGCGCCGGCGGGCGAGAGGTCGGCGATGGCCACCACCTGCATGCCCGGGATGCGCGGCACCTGCGCCAGGTACATCGAGCCGAACTTGCCCGCGCCGATGAGGCCGACGCGGATGGGCCGCCCTTCGGCGGCGCGTTGCTGGAGTTGGGCGTGCAGGCTCATGGGCAAGGTCTCCTTGGTCGCACGATACCAACGGCCATGGCGGCCGCGCGGCGCGCGCCCTTGCTACCTGCGAGCCGCGCGCGCCGAGGCCGCCGGGTGGTCGGCTCCGCGAATGTCCTTTTTCGGCGGCCCAGCTTCGCTGGTCCCCCGAATGCATCCTTGATTTCGCGGAGCCGACCACCCGGCGTCCTCGGCGTGAACCGTCGGTGGTCTCCGATGGAAACGAATGCAGCCGTGATTCGCTGCGCGGAGCATCCAGCCTCTCAGCGGAGCCGCTGGTGGTCTTCCTGCGAAGTGCCACGGCGTTGCCGGATCGGGACGACGGGGTGCCCTGCGCGGCGCAATCAAGGGGGCATGCGGGGGACCAGCGAAGCTGGGCCGCCGCAAGAGGACATGCGCGGCGCAGGGCACCCCGTCGGCCCGATCCCGCCACCGTCCTTCGGCGTCCGTCATTTGGCGTCCGTCCTTCGGCGTCCGCCCAGCGTCGTCCCTCCGCGCCGCGATCGAGCGCGAAGCGCGCCTCAGCCCCCGTGCTCGCGCCGCAGGATCTTCGCCGCCTCCACCATCGAACGCAGCTTGCCCACCGCCACGTCGCGCGGCAGGTACTTCATGCCGCAGTCGGGCGCCAGGATCACCCGCTCCTTGGCCACGTAGGGCAGGGCGCGGCGGATGCGCGCCGCCACCGTCTCGGGCGTCTCGACGTTCATGTCCGAGAGGTCGATGCAGCCGACCATGATCTGCTTGTCGGGCAGCTCGCCAAGCACCTTGCAGTCGAGGTTGCTCTGCGCCGTCTCGATGCTGACCTGCCGGCACGAGCAGCCGCGCAGCTCGGGCAGGAACGAGTAGCCGCTCGGCCGCACGTGGATGATGGCGGCGTAGCCGAAGCAGATGTGCACGGCCGTCGTGCCGGTGATGCCTTCGAGCGCGCGGTTCAGCGCCGCCAGCCCGTACTCGCGCGCCTTCTCCGGCCGCGCCTGCATGTACGGCTCGTCGATCTGCACGATGTCGGCGCCGGCGGCGAAGAGGTCGCGCATCTCGGCGTTCACCGCCACTGCGTAGTCCATCGCCGCTTCGGCGTCGGTCTCGTAGAAGTCGTTCTGCGCCTGGCAGCTCATCGTGAAGGGGCCGGGCACGGTCATCTTCACCGGCTTGCCCGTCTGCGACTTCAGGAACAGCAGGTCTTCCACCTCCACCGCGTGCCGGCGGCGGATGGGGCCCGTGATGCGCGGCACCGGGTTCGGGTGGCCGCTGCGGTCGAGCGCGGTGCCGGGGTTGTCGAGGTCCACGCCGTCCAGCGCCGTGGCGAAGCGGTTGGAGTAGCTCTCGCGGCGGATCTCGCCGTCGGTGACGATGTCCAGCCCCGCGTCTTCCTGCGCGCGGATGGCGATGCGCGTCGCGTCTTCCCACGCTTCCTGCAGGTACGGCTCGGGGATGCGCCACAGCTCCTTCGCGCGCACGCGCGGCGGAAAGCGCCCGGCGAGCTTCTCGCGGTCGATCAGCCAGTCGGGTTGCGGGTAGCTGCCGACGAGGGTGGTGGGAAACAGCATGGGGATGCGCGCCTGTCGAGTTCGGGTGGAAGTCGATTGAAGCACCGATGCGGCGGGTTGCGGGGGCAGGGTAGCCCCGATGCCGGCAGGGGCCGCCAGGGGCCGGCGTGGGCCGGCGGCTCCGGGCCGATGACATGCCGCCTTGCCCGGGCGCCCGCGGTTGTCTATCGTCGGGCCGGGAACGAAAGCCATGCGAACACTGCAAGCGCTCGCCGCCCTGCTCGTTGCTGCGGCCTCGGGTTCCGCGGGCGCCGTCACGTGCGAGGAGCTGGTCGCCTCCATCGAGGGCCGCATCCGTGCGAACGGCGTGGCCAGCTTCACCGTGGTGGCGGTCGACCTCGCCGCCTCGGCGCCGGGCAAGCAGGTGGGCACGTGTGGCGGCGGGCGCAAGAAGATCATGTACCTGCGTGCCATCGAGCCGGCGCCGCTGCCCGCGGGCGCAGGCGCGGGCGGGAGCGCGAGCGCGCCGGCCGGCGGCGCCTCGAAGCCCGGCGTCATCACCGAGTGCGCTGACGGCCGCGTGATCAGGGAAGGCTCGTGCCGGAAGTAGGCGGCGGGCTCGTGCGTGCCTGAGCGGCGCGCCATCCGGCGGCCCGCGGTCGCGCGCCGGTGAGGTTCACCGCCTTCGTGCTGTTGCCGGCCATCGTCTTCGCCGCGCTCGGGCTCGTGCTGCTCGTCGTGGCGTCGTGAGCCGCGACAATGTCCGCGATGCGTCCGCTGCGCCTTGGCCCGCTGCTCGCGAGCACCGCCGTCGTGCTGGCCTGTTCGTCGGGGCCTCCCTCCTCGACCGCCGGGCCGGCCTCGCCCCGCGCTCCCGCGCCGTCCGCCGGTGCGCCGCTTGCCCGCCCGTCGCCTTCGGCCTGCGTCCCTTCGGGCGAAGCGTGCGGCGAGCGCTTCGGCGAGTGCTGCCCCGGCTTCCTGTGCGGCGGGACGCGGGGTCACCCGGTCTGCCTGCCCCGCTACTGATCGCTGCCGGATCGGTGCCGGATCGGTGCCTGCTCGCGTGCCGGTCAGGCCCCGATCCGGCCGCGCGGGATTGCGCGTGCCGTGCGCGGCACGGACAGCCTGACCGTCAAGCCGCCTCGGGCAGCGCCACCACGGCGAGGTCGCCCGCTGCCGCCAGCACCCGCTCGGGCGCCTCGATCGGCCCGAGGTGCGAGAGCCCCTGCAGCGTGGTGCGCTCGGCCGCCGGCAGCGCGTCGTGCAGCACGTCCAGCACCTGCCGCGCCGGCAGCGGCGAGCGCGTGCCGCCGAGCAGCCGTACCGGCATCGTCAATGCGCGGTACGCCGCGGCCGGCACGCGGTCGGCGAAGAGCGCCTCGAACTCGGCCTGCACCTTCGGCATGCGCGCGGCCACGGCGCGGCGGCGGTCGGCGTCGAGCCGCTGCCACGTGCCCTCGCCCGACCAGTAGTCGACGAAGCGCTCGGCGGCGGCTTCGTGGCGGCCGGACAGCGTCTCCCAGCCGATGCGCCGGCCCACCGCGACGATCGCCTCGCCAGCCGCCTGCGTGGCCGCGCGGCCGGCGAGCAGCGCAAAGCGCACGGGCTCGTACAGGGTGAGGCTGGCCACGCGCTCGGGCCAGCGCAGCGCGAGCTGCAGCGCCACGGCGCCGCCGTACGAGTGGCCGAACAGGTGCACCGGCTGCAGGGCCAGCAGCGGCGCCAGGGCCTGCGCCTCGTCGTCCAGCGACACCGGCCGGCCGCTCGTCCAGGCGCGCGGTTCGGTGTAGCCCAGCAGGTCCGGCGCCACCACGCGCCAGCGCTCGCCGAGCGTGGGTGTCATCGCGGCCCACTGGCGGCCGGAGCCGGCGCTGGCATGCAGGCACACGAGGGTCGGCCGGGCGGCCGGGCGGCTGGGCAGGGGGTGCACGGTCATGGCGATCTCCTTTGGCGTCGGGCCGGGACGTGGAAGTGGGGTGGGCGGGCCCGCGAGGGCGCCGCGAAGCCGAAGCATCCCCGCCACCGGTATCGGCCCGACGTCCCTGCGTGTCCGCCGCCGCGCCGAATGTCGGCACTGCGTATCGCCGCGGGCGGCATGTATCGCCGGCGTATCCGCGGCGTATCGACCGGGCAATGTCCACCCGGCGAAGGCATGCCCGGCCTAGACTGGCGCCATGCCGGCGCAACGAAGCCCGAAGGCGCAGCAAGACGAGGTCGCGCCCTCCTGGGGCGATGCGGCGCAGGCCATGTTCCGCGCCGCGCAGGCGGTGTCGCACCCGGGCGGCCCGGGCCTGTTCGAGGACCTCGTGCGCGCGCTGGCCGAGATCCTCGGCGCGGCCGCCGTGTTCGTCGCCGTGTTCAAGGACGAGCAGCGCACCGAGATGCGCACGCTCGCCGCGGTGCTCGACGGCCGCACGCTGCGCAACTTCGACTACCCGCTCGCCGGCTCGCCTTGCGCCAAGGTGGTGGGCCGCGCCTACCGCCACGTGGCCAGCGGCGTGGCGCGCGAGTTCGCGCCGCACACCATCTTCGCGGCCAAGGGCATGGACTCGTACGCCGCGTTCCCGATCGAGGACGCGAGCGGCGCGCCGCTCGGCCTGCTGGCGGCGATGGACCGCCGGCCGATCGCCGATGCGGCGCTGGCCGAGGCGCTGCTGAAGATCTTCGCCGGCCGCATCGTCGCCGAGATCGAGCGCGGACGCGCCGACGAGGCGCTGCGCACCGCGGCGCTGGCCGTCTCCAGCGCGCGCGGCGAGTCGGTGTTCGCCGAGCTCGTGCGCTACCTCGCGGCGATCCTGCGCGTCGAGGTCGCCTTCATCGCGCGCGTCGAGCCCGACGACCCGCAGGCCATGCGCATGCTGGCCATGCACTACGACGGCGAGGTGCTGCAGGGCCAGCGCTACGCACTCGCCGGCACGCCGTGCGCCACCGTGCTGGGGCAGGAGTTCCGCGCCTATCCGTCGGGCCTGCAGGAGCTCTTCCCCGCCGACCACGACGCGAAGCTGCAGGGCACCGTCAGCTACGCCGGCTACCCGATGCGCGGCCTGGACGGCCGGGCGCTCGGCAACATCTCGATCGCCTCGCGCCGGCCGCTCGTGCACCTCGAGCGCATCGAGTCGATGCTGAAGATCTTCGCCATGCGCGCCGCCGCCGAGATCGAGCAACTCGCCGGGCGCGAGGCGCTCGAGCGTTCGGCCGCCAGCTACCGCGCCATCTTCGACAGCGCCGAGGACGCCATCTTCGTGCACGACTGGGACACCGGCGCCATCGTCGACGTCAACCCCAAGGCCTGCCAGACCTACGGCTACACCTGCGAGGAGATGAAGCGCCTGTCGGTGGCCGACGTCAGCTCGGGCGTGCCGCCGTACACCGCGGCGCAGGCGATGTACTACATCGGCCTGGCCAAGATCGGCCGCTGCCCGCCCTTCGAGTGGCAGCGTCGCAACAAGGACGGCACGCTGCACTGGGACGAGGTGCGGCTGAAGGTGGCGCAGATCGACGGGCGGCCGCACATCCTCGCCTTCACGCGCGACATCACCGAGCACAAGCAGGCGCTGGAGGCGCTGCGCGCGCGCGAGGAGCAGTACCGCGCGGTGTTCGACGCTTCGGCCGACGCGCTGACGCTGTGGGACTCGGACTGCCGCCGCGTCGACGTGAACCCGGCCTACGAGACGCTGTACGGCTGGTCGCGCGACGAGGTCATCGGCCGCGGCTTCGACTTCCCGCCGTTCTCCGCCGACCACGTGCGGTTTCGCGGCGACCTCGTGCGCCGCGCGCTGGCCGGCGAGACCGTGCGCGCCGAGCACGACGTGGTGGCCAAGAACGGCGGGCGGCGCCAGGCCGAGGTGCTGGCGATCCCGTTCCGGCAGCACGGGCGCGCGCACGCGCTCGTCATCGCGCGCGACATCACCGAGCGCAAGCGGGCCGAGGAAGCGCTGCGCACGCGCGAGGAGCAGTACCGCGCCATCTTCGACTCCAGCGCCGACTCGATGGGGCTGTGGGACGAGCAGCTGCGCCTGGTGGACGTGAACCGCGCCTTCACGCGCATCAGCGGCTGGACGCGCGAGGAGGTGCTGGGCAAGACGCTGCAGCAGCGTGCCGGCGAGCCCGAGCTCGAGCGCCGCGCCGCGCTGATGCGCGCCGCGCTGGCCGGCGAGGAAGGGCGCATCGAAGTGCAGGTGCCGAAGAAGGACGGCAGCCGCATGCACGTGGAGACGCGCTACGTGCCGGTGCAGTTCGGCGAGCGGCGCTACGCGCTGTCGATCGCCCGCGACATCACCGAGCGCAAGCGGGCCGAGGAGGCGCTGCGCGCGAGCGAGGAGCAGTACCGCGCCATCTTCGCCGCCTCGGCCGACGCGCTGATCCTGTGGGACAGCCAGTACCGGCGTGTCGACGTCAACCCGGCCTACGAGCGTCTGTTCGGCTGGACACGCGAGGAGGTGATCGGCCGCAGCTGGGACCGCCCCGACGACGGCGAGGAGTACGGCACGCCGCGCCGCGACCTGGTGCGCCGCGCGCTCGCCGGCGAGACCTGCCGCCGCGAGCTGGCCTCTCGCTGCAAGGACGGCTCGATCATCCAGATCGAGGTGCACGCGACGCCATTCCGCCACCGCGGCGAGCCGCACGTGCTGGCCATCGCCCGCGACATCACCGAGCGCCGGCGCGCCGAGGAGCGGCTGCGCGCCCGCGAGGAGCAGTACCGCGCCATCTTCGACGGCAGCGTCGACCCGATGGTGCTGTGGAACCGCTCGCTGCAGGTGGTGGACGTCAACGCCGCGTTCGAGCAGACCACCGGCATGAGCCGCAGCGAGGTGGTCGGCCGCCACTGGAGCGAGCGGCCCGACGCCGCCGAGATGCACCGGCTGCTGCCGAGCATCGAGCGGGCGCTGGCCGGCGAGCTGGTGCACCGCGTCGAGTCGGTCAGCCGTGCCGACGGCAGCCCGTTCGACATCGAGCTGCGCTACCTGCCGGTGCGCCTGGGCGGCGAGCCCTACGCGCTGGGCATCGGCCGCGACGTCACGGTGCGGCTGGAGCAGGAGCGTGCGCTGCAGCGCAGCGAGGTGCGGCTGCGCGCCACCGTCGAGGCCGCGTTCGACTGCGTCATCGGCATGGATGGCGAAGGCCGCATCGTCGAGTGGAACGCCGCCGCCGAACGCTGCTTCGGCCGGCGCCGCGAGACGGTGCTCGGGCGCTCGCTGGCCAACGTCATCATTCCGCCGCGCTTCCACGAGACGCACGCGCAGATGCTGCGCACCTTCAGGCCGAGCGGCGGCAGCCCGATGGTCGGCCGCCTCATCGAGACCACGGCGCTGCGCGCCGACGGCACCGAGATCCCGGTCGAGCTGGCCATCAGCGTGGCCGCGGTGCCCGAAGGCACGATCTTCGTGTGCCACGTGCGCGACATCAGCGCGCGCCGCGCCGCCGAGGCCGAACGCGCCGCGCTCGAGGCACAGCTGCGCCAGGCGCAGAAGATGGAGGCGATCGGCCAGCTCACCGGCGGCATCGCGCACGACTTCAACAACATCCTCACCAGCGTGCTCGGCTACCTGACGCTCGGCCAGGAGCGCGCACAGGCGCTCGGCGACGCCAAGCTCGTGCGCCAGCTCGGGCAGGCCGACCTGGCGGCGCAACGCGCGCGCGACCTGGTGGCGCAGATGCTCGCCTTCGCGCGGCGCCAGCGCGGCGAGCGGCGCGCGCTGGCGCTGCCCGCGCTGGTGCGCCAGACGCTGCAGCTGCTGCGGCCGACGCTGCCGGCCACCGTGGTGCTCGACGCCGTCGTGCTGGACGAGCCCGACGGGCGCGCGCTGCCGGCGGTGCTGGCCGACGCGGTGCAGGTCGAGCAGGTGCTGTTCAACCTGTGCATCAACGCGCGCGACGCGATGCCCGGCGGCGGCGTCATCCGCGTGCAGGTGGGCGAGCCCGCGGCAGAGCACGAGGGCGGCGGGCTGCGCTGCGCCGCCTGCGGCGAGATGCCGGGGCCCGGCCGCTGGGTCGAGCTGGTGGTGGCCGACAGCGGCCACGGCATCCCGCCCGAGGTGCTGCGGCGCATGTTCGAGCCGTTCTTCACCACCAAGGAGGTCGGCCGCGGCTCCGGCATGGGGCTGGCGATGGTGCACGGCATCGTGCACGAGCACGGCGGACACGTCGTCGTCGAGACGGCGCTCGGGCAGGGCACGACCTTCCGCGTGCTGCTGCCGGCCGCCGAGGCCGAGGCCGGCGCCGCGCACGCCGGCGATGCGCTGGTGCCGCGCGAAGCGGCGGCGCTGGCCGGCCGCGTGCTCGTGGTCGAGGACGAGGTGATGGTCGGCGACTTCATGGCCGAGCTGCTCGAGGACTGGGGCCTCGAGGTGGTGCTGATGCGCGAGCCCGCGGCGGCGCTGGCCTGGGTGGAGCGGCAGCTCGGGCAGGATGGCGCGCCGCCCGACCTGCTGCTCACCGACCAGACGATGCCGCAGATGACGGGGATCGAGCTCGCCGACCGCTGCCGAGCGCTGCGGCCGGGGCTGCCGGTGCTGCTGTACACCGGCAACCCCGGCGCCATCGATCCGACGGCACGCGCGCGCGCCGGCGTGCAGGAACTGCTCGCCAAGCCGGTCGACCCCGACGTGCTGCGCAGCGCGCTGCGCCGCTGCCTGAGCGCCGAACGCGCCTAGCCAGCGCCTGGCGCCCGCTCGGCCGGCGCGCCCGGCCTGCGCGATCAGCCGGCGCGATCGGCCACGACGCGATCAACGAAGCGAGCGCCCGCGACTCGATCGAGCCATGCGATCGAGCCCCGCGATCGAGCCCCGCGATCGTGCGGCGCGATCGCGCAACGCGATCGATACAAGCCCGCGCCCGCGCGACATGCGGTGGATACGGCACGCCGCAAGACTGCGCAGCGTGCCGGCGCCACTGCCGGCTGCCCGCGGGCCACCCGCGCCCTCGCCCTCGGCCATCGCCTCACGAAGGACACGCATGTTTCCCGTCGCCACCGCTGCTGCCGCCGCCGCACCGACCGAGCTTCACGCGCCGGCGCACGCCTGCCCCGCCGGCTTCGACACCGAGCGGCTGCGCCGCGAGATCGTGGCCCAGTACGAACGCGTCGCTGCCGCGCCGGCGCACGGCGAACACCACTTCCACACCGGCGGCGAGTTCGCCGTGCGCGCGCTCGGCTACGACGCCGGCGAGATCGCGCGGCTGCCGCTCACCGCCACCGACCGCTTCGCCGGCGTCGGCAACCCGCTCCTCGCCGGGCCGCTGCCCGACGGCGGCACCGTGCTCGACCACGCCTGCGGCGCCGGCACCGACCTGCTGCTCGCGGCCACGCGCGTCGGGCCGCGCGGCACCGCGATCGGCGTGGACATGACGCCGGGCATGCGCGAGTGCGCGCGCCGCGCCGCCGAGGAAGCCGGGCTCGCCGGCCGCGTCGAGGTCGTCGACGGCCGCTTCGAGGCGCTGCCGTTGCCCGACGCCAGCGTCGACGTCGTGCTCTCCAACGGCGTGCTCAACCTCGCGCCGGACAAGCTCGCCGTGCTCGCCGAGGCGTGGCGCGTGCTGCGCCCGGGTGGTGCGCTGTACCTGGCCGACGTCGTCCTGGCGCGCCCGCTCGACGAGCTGGCGCGGGCCAACCCGGCGCTGTGGGCGGCGTGCATCGGCGGCGCGCTGCACGAGCCGCTGCTCGGCCCGCTGCTGGCCGCAGCCGGCTTCGTGTCGGTGCAGGTGGCGGCCCGCCACGACCCCTTCGCCGGCACGGCGCTCGGCGCCAAGCTCGGCCGTGCCGTGGGCCTGTCGTCGCTCACGCTCGCGGCACGCAAGCCGGGCTGAGCCGCGCCGAGTCGCGCGCTGCCGCCACGCACCCTCCGCTTTCCCCCCACCCGTCCGCACCGCGGACACCTCACAGCAAAGGAGAAGAGCACCATGCTGCGCAAGTACATCATCGAACGCAACGTGCCGGGCATCGGCAACCACCCCGCCGAGGCCTACTGCGGCATCGCCCAGCAGTCCAAGGACGTACTGGTCAAACAAGGCCCGGGCATCCAGTGGCTCGAGTCGTTCGTCGTGCAGGACAAGACCTACTGCGTCTACCTCGCCGACGGCGAGGAGATCATCCGCGAGCACGCGAAGCGCTCGGGCTTCCCGGCCGACCGCATCGAGCCGGTGAAGACGATCATCGACCCGAGCCTGGCCCCGGCCTGACCCCGGCCCGCCCGGCCTCCCCGGGCCTCCCCGGGCCTCAGCGCGGGCGCCGTGCCGGTGTGGCACGGCGCCCGTTCTCCTTGCCCGAATCCACCCACCTTGCACCCCCTGCAGACGATCGGCCGCACACCCCTCGTGCGCCTGGCCCGGCTGGCCCCGGCCGGCGTCGAAGTGCACGCCAAGCTCGAGTCGTTCGACCCGATGGGCTCGGTGAAGGACCGCATGGCGCTGGCGGTGATCGACGACGCCGCTGCGCGCGCGGCGCGCGGCGTCAGGCTGGTGCCCCGGCCGCCGGCAGCGCGCAACGCCGCGCGCCCCAGGGCCACACCAGCGCCGCGGCGGCAAGCGCCAGCGCCAGGCTCGCCGCCCACAGCGCCTGGTCGCTGCCGGTCGCCTCGGCCGCCCAGCCGCCCAGCCACACGCCGACGAAGCCGCCCACCTGGTGCACGAGCATCACCACGCCCATCAGCGTGCCCAGCCGTTCGGCGCCGAACTCGCGTGCGATGAGCTGCGCGGTGGGCGGCAGGATGGCCATGAAGCTGGCGCCCATCAGCACGGCAAAGGCGAACATCGACCACGGCGAGGCCGGCAGCAGCAGCATCGCCGTGACGCCGAGTGCACGCACGCCGTACATCGCGGCCAGCCAGCGCGCCGCGTCGCCGCGCCGCAGGGCCCAGCCGATGGCCAGGCTGCCCACGGCGTTGGCCGCGCCGTAGACCGCCACCCACTGGCCGGCCAGTTGCGCCGGCAGGCCGCAGCGCTCGATGACGCCGGGCATGTGCACGGCGAGGAACGTGACCTGGAACCCGCAGACGCCGAAGCTGGCCGCGACGCGCCAGAAGCTCGCGCGGCGCAGCGCCCGGGCGACGATGCCGCCGCCGGTGCCCGGGTGGTCGCCCGGGCCGCGGCGTGTCGGGCCGGGCGCCCGGCGCCGGAACGCCGGTGCCAGCAGCCACGCCACGGCGCTCATGGCGGCGGTGGCGAGCAGGGCGCGCGCCCAGCCCCAGCCGTCGATGGCCCACTGCGTCAGCGGCCCCAGCACGAGCAGCCCCACCGACATGCCGGCGCCGACGACCCCGATCGCGAAGCCGGCCCGCGCCGCGGGCACCGCGCGCTGCACCTCGCCGACGAGCAGGCCGTTGCTGGCGACGGCGCTGCCGGCCAGCGCCACCAGCACCATCGATGCGGCGACCACCGCCGGGTGCGGCCACCAGGCCGGCAGCGCCGTGCTCGCGGCCAGCGCCGCGGCGCCGCAGGCGATGACGCGCGCCGCGCCGAGGCGGTCGGCGAGCGCGCCGATCGCCGGTTGCGCCAGGCCGATGGCCAGCTGGCCGAGTGCGAGCGCCAGGCTCAGGTTGGCCAGGCCGAGCCCCGAGGCGCCGTTCAGCGGCGAGACGAAGAGGCCGAAGCTGCTGCGCCCGCCGACGACCAGCGCCATCAGCGCGGCGGCGGCGAGCGTGACGCACCAGGCACGCGCATCCATCACCAGACGCCGGTGCGATGCCGCAGCACGCGCAGGCGCGTGGCCTCCACGTCGCCGCGCGCCTCGGCCTCGAACGAGGCGAGCTCGCTGCGGCTCATGCCCAGGTCGCGCAGCGTGGCCGCGTCGATCGCCGGCTCGTGCGCGCGGGCGAGCGCCCAGCGCCACGAGCCGACGAGGTCGCGCCACAGGCGGGCCAGGGCGTTCGGCCCCCGGCGGCTTCGGGTGGGGGGTGGCGACGGGCGCGTCGCGATCACGGTGGACATGGCAGGCTCCGGTTGCGCAAGGAAGTCCGGCCACTGTCGCGGGCGGCGGTATCGGGGCGATGTCGCGCCGATGTCGCGCTGTCGCCGCTCTTGTCCACCTTCGTTGCCGCGGCGTCAGCCGGCGCGCCGCGCGGCGAGCCCGTGCAACCGGCCGGTGTCGCGCGGCGCGCGTTCGTTGCCGTTTTGTATTCGCCGCTACCGCGCGCCGGGGCCGGGCGGCAGAATCGCCGTCCATGGAACAGGGGGCCCGCCTGCTCGTCGTCGACGACGACACGTCGGTGCGCGCGATGCTGCGCGAGTACCTGCAGGAGCACGGCTACGCCGTGGCCGAGGCGGCGGGCGGCGCGCAGATGCGCGAGGCCATCGAGCGCGAGCTGCCCGACGTCGTGCTGCTGGACCTGCGCATGCCCGGCGAGGATGGCCTGACGCTGGCACGCTACCTGCGCGAGCGCTACGACGTGGGCATCATCATGGTCACCGCATCGGGCGACGTGATCGACCGCGTCGTCGGCCTCGAGGTCGGTGCCGACGACTACATCGCCAAGCCGTTCGACCCGCGCGAGCTGCTGGCGCGGCTGAAGAGCGTGCTGCGCCGCATCCAGGCGCGGCCGCCGGCGGCATCGGGTGGCGCCGCCCCGGCCGCATCGACCCCCGTGGCGGCCCCCGCCGCGGCCGGCAAGCCGGCGCGCCAGCGCTTCGGCCGCTGCGAGATCGATCTGGACTCGCGCCGCCTCTTCGAGCAGGGCGGCGCCGAGCTCGCGATGACGGCGATGGAGTACGACCTCGTGCGCGTGTTCCTCGCCAACCCCAACCGCGTGCTCTCGCGCGACCAGCTGCTGATGCACACGCGCAACCGCGAGTGGGAGCCGTTCGACCGCTCGATCGACATCCGCATCGGCCGCCTGCGCCGCAAGGTCGAGCCCGACCCGACCGGCGAGCCGCGCTGCATCCGCACCGTGCGCAACGCGGGGTACATGTACGTGCCGGAAGGCTGAAGGTGCGCGGCGCCGCGCGCGCCCGTGTTCTCGCCGTGCAAGAAGAAGGGCCGGCGTTCGCCGGCCCCTTTCACTTCGCCGCTGCGCGCGGTCTCATGCCGCCATCGGCAGCGTGATCTCGGGCTTCGCCGGCACCGCGTAGGTCAGCGGCGCCAGCGCCTGCTGGATGCGCGCGCCCTGCGCCTCGTCGACGAGCGAGAACAGCACCTTCTTGAAGCGCGGTTCCATCACGCCCGAGACGATGTACTGCCAGCGGTAGGCCTTCAGCACCGCCTCGCCGACGCGCTCGGCGAACGCGGCGTCGCCGGGGTGGCCGGAGATGGCGCAGAAGTAGCGCGTATCGGCCTTCGCCTGCCCCTGCAGGATGCCGTCGACCGCGCCGACGAGGGCGATCAGGTCGCCGACGGCGGCGTCGCGCGCCGCCTTGTCGAGCTTGCCGTCCTCGCGCTTGAGCTCGAGCTCGTCGAGCACCGCGTGCTGCGCCTCCTCCTTCCAGTGGAACAGGAACACGTCCTTCCACAGCGGGCAGATGTCGGCGGCCGGCTCGATGCTGGCGCGGTAGTGCGCCTGCGTGAACAGCTCGATGTCCAGCGTCAGCGCCAGCACGGCCCAGGTGCGCGCGGCAAGCACGGCCTGCGCCACGGCGTTGCCGTCGGCGGTCAGCTCGTAGCCGGCGGGCATGTCGGCGGCCATCATCGTCTCCAGGCGGCGGAACAGCTCCTGGTGCTTGACCTCCTCGTCGGTCATGCGCACCAGCGCCTCGAACGCCACCTGGTCGCCGAAGGCGTGCTCGCGGCCGAGGTCCAGCACCTTGGCGGCGATGAAGCGCTCGACGAGGCCGAAGATGTAGGCGTAGGTGCGGCCCTGCACCTGGCTCAGCAGCCGCTGCTCGGCGGCGCTCAGGAAGTCGAGCTCGTTGACGAGCGACAGGCCGGCGGGCAGGAACGGCTTGTCGAGGTCGAAGCGGCGGCCGCGGATGACGTCGCGCTCGATCTCCCAGCGCGCGCGGCGCGAGAGCTCGATGACGCGGCCGTAGCGGTCGTTCGCGGCGATGGTGGCGGGGGTGGACATGGTTTGCCTTCCTCTTTCACATGAAGGGTGGAGGGAAGCGGCCCCGGAGTCCCCCCGGGGCCGCCTGCACCGGCGGCAGCTCAAGGGCCGCCGGGGCATGGCGCGGGAGTGTTGGCGCGGCATGTATCCGCGGCCGCGGCGTTGTGCTGCGCCTTTGTGACGCCGCGGCTGCGGCGGCGATACGTGCGCGCGGGCGGCACGTGCGGTGGCCCGAGAATGGGCCCCTGGGGCGCGGCCGGGGCCGCCACGAGGAGCCGGGCATGGCGATGGAGCTCGAACCGCTGCGCAGGTGGGTCGGCCGCAGCGAGATGCGCACCGACCACATCGGCCCGACCCCGGTGCGGGCGCTTGCCGCCACGCTCGACCACGCCGAGCGGCCGGTGCCCGCGGGGCTGGTGCTGCCGCCGCTGGCGCACTGGCTGTACTTCCTGCCGCTCGCCCGGGCCAGCGAGATCGGCCCCGACGGCCATGCGAAGCGCGGCGGCTTCCTGCCGCCGGTGCCGCTGCCGCGGCGCATGTGGGCCGGCGGCCAGCTCGAGTTCCGCGCGCCGCTGCGCGTGGGCGACGCGGTGCCGCGCCGCTCGACCATCGCCGACGTGTCGCTGAAGGAGGGGCGCAGCGGGGCGCTCGTCTTCGTGAAGGTGCGGCACGAGGTGCACGTGCTCGGCGCCGGGGGCGCGGAAGGCGCGGAAGGCGCGGAGGGCGCGGCCGCCGCGGTGCCGCCGCCGCCGGCGCTGGTCGAGCTCCACGACATCGTCTATCGCGGCGACCCCGTGCCGGGCGAGCCCGCGCCGGAACCGCAACGCGCCCCCGAGGGCGCCGACTGGACGCGCGAGATCGTGCCCGACGACGTGCTGCTGTTCCGCTACAGCGCGCTCACCTTCAACGGCCACCGCATCCACTACGACCGCCGCTACGTCACCGAGGTCGAGGGCTACCCCGGCCTCGTCGTGCACGGGCCGCTGATCGCCACGCTGCTGACCGACCTGCTCGTGCGCCACCGGCCCGACGCCGACCTGGCCGCCTTCCGCTTCAAGGCCGTGCGCCCCACCTTCGACGGCCACCCGTTCAAGGTGCACGGCCGCCTCGAGGGCCGCGACGTGAAGCTGTGGGCCGAGGACCACGAAGGCTGGTTGACGATGGATGCGCACGCGACGCTGCGCTGAGAGGAGGGCCGCGAACCGATGCAACCTCTGAAGGACATCACCGTCGTCGCGCTCGAGCAGGCCATCGCCGCGCCGTTCTGCACGCGCCAGCTGGCCGACCTCGGCGCGCGCGTCATCAAGGTCGAGCGGCCGGGCGTGGGCGACTTCGCGCGCGGCTACGACCGGCGCGTGCGCGGCCTCGCTTCGCATTTCGTGTGGACCAACCGCAGCAAGGAGAGCCTGACGCTCGACCTGAAGCACCCGCGCGCCGCGGCGCTGCTGCGGCAGCTCGTGCTCGACAGGGCCGACGTCGTGGTGCAGAACCTCGCGCCGGGCGCCGCGGCGCGGCTCGGCCTTTCGCACGCGGCGCTGTGCGAGCGGCGGCCGGACCTGATCGTCTGCGACATCTCCGGCTACGGCGACGACCCCGAACGCCCGGGCCCCTACCGCGACAAGAAGGCCTACGACCTGCTGATCCAGAGCGAGTCGGGTTTCGTCTCGACCACCGGCACGCCGGCCGAGCCGGCCAAGGCCGGCATCTCGATCGCCGACATCGCCGCCGGCATGCACGCCTACTCGAGCGTCCTCGCCGCGCTGCTGCAAAGGCGCATCGACGGGCGCGGCCGGCGCATCGACCTGTCGATGCTCGAGGCGATGGCCGAGTGGATGGGCTTCCCGATGTACTACGCGTTCGACGGCGCGGCTCCCGCGCCGCGCGCCGGCGCCGCGCACGCCACCATCTACCCCTACGGGCCGTTCCCGGCCGGCGACGGCCAGACGGTGATGCTCGGCCTGCAGAACGAACGCGAGTGGCAGCGCTTCTGCGCCGACGTGCTGCAGCAGCCGCAGCTCGCCGGCGACGAACGTTTCGCCGACAACGCGGCGCGCAACGCGCACCGCGAGGCGCTGCGCGAGGTCATCGTGCGCGCCTTCGCCGCCCTCAGTGCGCCGGAGGTCGAGCGCCGGCTCGAAGCGGCGCAGATCGCCAACGCGCGGCTGCGCGACGTGGCCGGCCTGTGGCAGCACGAGCAGCTCGCGGCGCGCGGCCGCTGGCGCGAGGTGGCCACGCCGGCCGGCCCGGTGCCGGCGCTGTTGCCGCCGG
>JAHCKS010000106.1 GCA_026125665.1 Rubrivivax sp. | reverse complement strand
GCGAGTGCCAGCGAAGGCGGGGGCGCCGCCGACCCGCGCTGCGCCGCGCCGTGCTCGAGGATCTCGTCGATGATCGTGTCCAGCCAATCGACGCCGCTCAGCGTCGTGGTGGTGGGGCGCGCGGGTGGCTCGTCGCGTGCTTGCGCCGGCGCGGGCGGCCAGGGCGGCGTGCCGGGGCCGAGCGCGCGCAGCGTCAACCCCGCCTCACCCGTCGGCGGCGTGGCCGGCGCCTGCGTCGCTTTCGAGGCATCGGGCGCCGGCGGGCGCCTCGGGCCACGCTTGTCCTTCATCGCAAGGACTCCTCGGCAGTACGCCGCTGCCCGCCCCGGGCCCGGCAGGGACTCTGCGTGCACCGGGCCGCGCAGGCTCGCCGCGGCCCGACTCCCGCGGCCCAGGTGCGGGTGCCTCGCCAGGCCGCGACGGCCCTTTTACCCTGCCGGGGCCGCGCCGGCGAGCCCTAGGAGCCGCATCGCGTTCTTCTTCAGGATCAGCGGCTTCACCTCGTCGCGGAATCCGGCTTCGTCGAAGTCCTTGAGCCAGCGGTCGGGCTGAATGAGCGGGAAGTCGCTGCCGAAGAGCATGCGGTCCTTGAGCAGCGTGTTGGCGTACTGCACGAGCTGCGGCGGGAAGTACTTCGGGCTCCAGCCCGACAGGTCGATCCAGATGTTGGGCTTGTGCATGGCCAGGCTCAGCGCCTCGTCCTGCCAGGGCCAGCTCGGGTGCGCGACGATGATCTGCATGTCGGGAAAGGCGATGGCCACGTCCTCCAGCAGCATCGGGTTGCTGTTCTGCAGGCGCAGGCCGCCGCCGCAGCGCATGCCGCTGCCGATGCCCGAGTGGCCGCTGTGGAACACCGCCGGCAGCCTGTGCTCGGCGATCACCTCGTACAGCGGCCAGGCCATCCTGTCGGCCGGCTCGAAGCCCTGCACGGTGGGGTGGAACTTGAAGCCCTTGACGCCATGCTCCTCGATCAGGCGCCGCACCTCGCGCGCGCCGAACCTGCCCTTGTGCGGGTCGACGCTGCCGAAGGCGATCATGATGTCCGGGTTGGCCTGGGCCGCGTCGGCGATCTCCTCGTTCGGGATGCGCCGGCGGCCGAGCTGCGCCTCGGCGTCGACGGTGAAGTTGACGAACCCGATCTTCTTCTCGCGGTAGAAGGCCACCGTCTCGTCCATCGTCGGGCGCTTGGAGGAGCGGAAGTACTTGTCGGCGGCGCGGTCGTACTCCTCGCCGTAGTTGTCGAACGGGTTGCGGCACGACACCTCGAGGTGCGTGTGCATGTCGATGGCGATGAGGTCGTCGGCGTTCATGGTGGTCCTTCTGCGGGTCTCGTGTGCACGCGCCTCACTCGCCGAAGTCGAGCGGCAGCCCGACGTAGTTCTCGGCCACCGTGCGCAGCCCGCTCTCGGAGTGCATGAGGTAGTCGAGCTCGGCGTCCTTCAGTCGCGCGACGATCGCGTCGTCCTCGGCGAAGCGGTGCATCAGCGACGTGAACCACCACGAGAAGCGCTCGGCGCGCCAGATGCGGCGCAGGCACCGGTGCGAGTAGGCATCGAGCGCGGCGTCCTTGCGCTGCTTGTAGTGCGCGATGAAGGCCTCGGCGAGGTACTTCACGTCGGTGGCGGCGAGGTTCAGCCCCTTGGCGCCGGTGGGCGGCACGATGTGCCCGGCGTCGCCGGCGAGGAACAGGCGCCCGAAGCGCAGTGGCTCGCAGACGAAGCTGCGCAGCGGCGCGATGCTCTTCTCCAGCGAAGGGCCGGTGACGAGCGCAGCGCGGCCGGCGTCGTCCAGGCGGGCGCGCAGCTCGTCCCAGAAGGCCTCGTCGCTCCACTGTTCGACCTTGTCGGTGAGCGGCACCTGCAGGTAGTAGCGGCTGCGCGTCAGGCTGCGCTGCGAGCACAGCGCGAAGCCGCGCGGGTGGTTGACGTAGATGAGCTCGTGATTCACCGGCGGCGTGTCGGCCAGCAGCCCGAGCCAGCCGAACGGGTAGACCTTCTCGTACTCGGTGAGCGCGCTCCTCGGCACGCTGGCGCGGCACACGCCATGGAAGCCGTCGCAGCCGGCGATGAAGTCGCAGGCGAGCTCGTGCCGCATGCCGTTCAGCGTGTAGCTCAGCCGCGGCGTGGTGCCGTCGAAGCCGTGCAGGGCGACGTCCTTCGCTTCGTAGACGGTCGGCGCGCCGCTCGCCGCGCGCGCCTCCATCAGGTCGCGCGTGACCTCCGTCTGGCCGTACACCATCACCGTCTTGCCGCCGGTCAGGCCATGCAGGTCGATGCGGTGCCGCGTGCCGCCGTAGAGCATCTCGAAGCCGTGGTGCACGAGCCCTTCGGCGTGCATGCGCGCGCCGACACCGATCTCGTCCAGCAGGTCGGCCGTGACCTGTTCGAGCACGCCGGCGCGGATGCGCCCGAGCACGTACTCGCCGCTCTGGCGCTCGAGGATGACGGCGTCGATGCCGGCCTTCAGCAGAAGCTGCCCGAGCAGCAGGCCGGCCGGGCCGGCGCCGACGATGGCGACCTGGGTGCGGTTCGGCGGCATGCGGGGCACTCCTTGCGGCGGCAATGATGCCCCACGGCGGCGGCGGCCGGCCGGTGCGGGCACCCGCAGGGCGCCGGCGGGAGAACCACTCAACGCGGGGGGTGTTCGCTAAATGTGCAGACCGTACATTTTGGTGCAGTGTTGCAGACCAGGTCATCGGCGGTGTTTGGCCCTGCGGCGATGCCGCCCGTGCTCCCGCGTGTCTTCCTGCACGCCGGTTCCGGCGAGCCCGTCGACGTGACGAACGCGGTGGCGTGGCTGCTCGGTCAGGTTCGCCCGGCCCTCCGAAGCTCGCCGCACTGCGCGGCGTTGTGCATGCACCTTCCCTCGTGGCTCGGCGAGGCCGCGGCAGCGCCGGCGTCGACCACTGCCACGCTGACGGAGCGCGAGCTGCAGGTCGTGTCCCGCCTGTGCCACGGCCGCACGAACAAGGAGATCGCGCGCGAGCTAGGAATCAAGGAGGACACCGTCAAGAAGCACCTGCAGAGCGTGTACGGCAAGGTCGGCGTGCGCCGGCGTGCGCCGCTCGCGTTGACGCTGGCCGGACTGCAGACGGTCACTCGGTGACGCGCCGCAGCCTTCCTCGAAAGTGGAATGGCGTGTCGCCAGCGCATCTGCGATCGTGCCCACGCCTACGGTTGGTTGCAGTTGTGAGCCGGCCGCAGGTGGTTCAGTCCCATCAGCCCGGCGGCGCCAGCGGCACGCGGCGCGGCCACCTCGTCAAGGAGCATCGAAGGTGAAGAAACTGCATTGGCTGGGCGTCGCCGGCGCCGTCGCCGTGGTCGTGACGACCGCCGCCTACGCGGCCAACATCAGCAACTTGAGCGGGCAGTCGTGCGGCGCCTTCACCGGCACCTGGCACTTCGTCAACAACCAGACCGGTGGCGCCGCGCCCGGCCAGCTGATGGCCACCTGGTCGTCGGGTGACTCGTGCGTGGTCAGCGCCTCGAAGGTGAGCGGGTCGAACCAGCACTTCAACTGCACCGCCTCCGGCACGCTGCTCAGCGCCAGCACCAACCTGCCCGGCAAGCTCGTGTTGTCGGACTTCTCGTGCAGCACCAAGGAGCCGCCGCCCCCGCCGCCCTGCGACCCGAAGAAGGACCCGTACTGCAAGTAGCGGCAGCGCCCGAGCCGGGCGCGTGAGAGACCGCCGACGGACAGGAGAACCCGCCGATGAGAAACGACGCTCGTTTGCGGCTGCTGCGCGCCGCCGCCGGTCTCGCGCTCGGAGCGCTGGCCGTGATCGCTGCCTTCGCGCTCGCCGGCGGGGCGAGCGCACAGTCGGTCATGGCCCGGCCGCCCAACCTGAAGCCGCTTCCGGCATCGAACTTCTCGCTCGTGACGAACAATGCCGCCGGCACGACCACGCTGCGTTTTGCGACGACGAGCTGGAACAGCGGCACCGGCGCGCTGCAGCTGGAAGCCGGGGCCGTGGACACGGGCGGCGGCAAACAGCAGGTCTACCAGCGGGTCTTCAACAGCGACGGCAGCTCGGCGCTGTTCTTCGCCGGCTGGTTCCAGTGGCACAACGGCCACAACCACTTCCACTTCGACGACTTCGCGCTCTACACGCTGCAGCCGATCAACGCGCCCGGCGGCTCGGCCCGCACCGGCTCCAAGACGACCTTCTGCGTCATGGACACGACCCCGGTCAACCTGTCGCTGCCCGGTGCGTCGAGCCAGGCCGTCTACAGCAGCTGCGGCGTCGCGCTGCAGGGCATGTCGGTGGGCTGGGGCGATACCTACGGCGCACACCTGGCGGGCCAGGAGCTCGACTTCACCGACAACGCCGACGGGATCTACCAGGTGCGCATCGAGATCGACCCGAAGAAGGTCATGATCGAGAGCGACAGGACCGACAACGTCTCCTGCGCCCTGGTCAGCATCAGGAAGCCGAGCACCGTGACGTTGCTCGACGGCAGCGGCAGCTGTTCGACCGTGGTGTCGATCTCGCCGGCCACGGCCAGCGTCGGCAGCACGGTGCAGGTGTCGATCACCGGCTACGGCTTCGCCGCCGGCATGGCGGTTTCCTTCGAGGCCGGCAACGGGCCCAGGCCGGTGGCCAGCAACGTGCAGCTGGCCACCGACACGGAGGGACTGGACACGCTCACCGCCACGGTCACCGTGCCGTACAGGAAGAACCCCGGCAAGGACCCGGTGTGGGATCTGCGCGTGGGCACCGGCGGCGTGCTGCGCAACGCCTTCACGGTGACGCGCTGACGGCGCTTCGTCGATCCGCGACCGCGCACCGGGCGGTGAACACCGAACACGTCCACGCGCCCCGTCGCTCGTGGCGACGACGGGGGGTGTGAGCGGGTGACCTTGAAGCCAGGCCCTCGGCGCGCCGCCGCGCCGACGCTGCCCGGACCGCCCGGTCCGCCTGGACCGCCCTCTAGAAGAACCCGAGCGCCCCCGGCGCGTAGCTGACGAGCAGGTTCTTGGTCTGCTGGTAGTGGTCGAGCATCGCCTTGTGCGTCTCGCGGCCGATGCCCGACTCCTTGTAGCCGCCGAAGGCGGCGTGCGCCGGGTAGGCGTGGTAGCAGTTGGTCCACACGCGCCCGGCCTGGATGGCGCGGCCCATGCGGTAGGCGCGGCTGCCGTCGCGCGTCCACACGCCCGCGCCGAGGCCGTAGCTGGTGTCGTTGGCGATGGCCAGCGCCTCGGCCTCGTCCTTGAAGGTTGTCACGGCCAGCACCGGGCCGAAGATCTCCTCGCGGAAGATGCGCATCCGGTTGTGGCCCTTGAAGAGCGTGGGCTGGATGTAGTAGCCGCCGGCGAGATCGCCCGCCAGCTGCGCGCGGCCGCCGCCGGCCAGCACCTGCGCACCTTCCTGCCGGCCGACGTCGAGGTAGGACATGATCTTGTCCATCTGCATCGCCGAGGCCTGCGCGCCCATCATCGTCTCGGTGTCGAGCGGGTTGCCTTGCCTGATCTTCGCCACGCGCTTCAGTGCGCGTTCGATGAAGCGCTCGTAGATCGACACCTGGATCAGCGCGCGGCTCGGGCAGGTGCAGACCTCGCCCTGGTTGAAGGCGAACAGCACCAGGCCTTCGAGCGCCTTGTCGAGGAAGGCGTCGTCGGCGGCCATGACGTCGTCGAAGAAGACGTTCGGGCTCTTGCCGCCGAGCTCCAGCGTGGCCGGGATCAGGTTCGCCGCCGCCGCCTGCGCGATGCCGCGCCCGGTGGCGGTGGAGCCGGTGAAGGCGATCTTGGCGATGCGCTTGCTCGTCGCCAGCGGCGTGCCGGCTTCCTTGCCGAAGCCGTTGACGACGTTCAGCACACCCGGGGGCAGCAGGTCGGCGATCAGCTCGACGAGCACCATGATGCTCACCGGCGTCGATTCGGCCGGCTTGAGCACGACGCAGTTGCCCGCGCCGAGTGCCGGCGCGAGCTTCCACGCCGCCATCAGGATCGGGAAGTTCCACGGGATGATCTGGCCGACCACGCCCAGCGGCTCGTGGAAGTGGTAGGCGACGGTGTTCGCGTCGATCTCCGACAGCGTGCCTTCCTGCGCGCGCACGCAGCCGGCGAAGTAGCGGAAGTGGTCCACCGCCAACGGGATGTCGGCGGCCAGCGTCTCGCGGATCGGCTTGCCGTTGTCCACCGTCTCGGCGTAGGCGAGCAGCTCGAGGTTGGCCTCGATGCGATCGGCGATCTTCAGCAGCAGGTGGGCGCGCTCGGCCGCCGGCGTGGCGGCGAACTTCGCGGCCGCCGCATGCGCGGCGTCGAGTGCGCGCTCGATGTCCTCGGCCGTGGAGCGCGCCGCGCGCGTGTAGGCCTGGCCGGTGATCGGCGTGATCACGTCGAAGGTCTGGCCTTTCACCGGCGGCACGAAGCGCCCGCCGATGAAGTTGTCGTACTGCTTCTTGAAGGCCACCTTGGCGTCGGCGGCGTGGGGCAGGGCGTAGAGCATGTCGGGTCTCCTGTCGTGGCTCAATGGCGGTTGGGGGCGGTTGGGGGCGGTTGGCGAAGGCCGCGCGCCGGGCCGGCGCGTGCATCCGGGGCGCACCCATTGCACGGCGCGTGCCGCGGCCGGTTCGCCACGGAACGGGCTTGATCCGGCGCAAAGCGGCGCGCGCCGCCGGCGTGCACAGTGCACCGCGGCGTGCCGTGGCGCAGCACTGTCACGAAAGAGGACAGGTGGTGGCGCGGATGCGCGCAACCCGGCCGCTCGGCCGGGAAAACGCGCAGCCGGGCGAACGAGGCGGTGGCCGACCATCCGCCCCGAGATCGATGCGCGCCACACCGGAGACAACCCGCATGCAGCCGACGGCCGTCGTTCCGCACGCTCCAGCGCAGCACGATCCAGCGCCGCACGGTTCGGCGCTGCACGCCTCGGCCGGCACGCTGCGCCGCGCGCGCAGCCGCTGGCTCGAATCGGGCGAAGTCGCCCCGGTCATCGATGCCGTGCTGGCGCGCGGCCTGCGCGAGAGCTGGCAGCGCAGCCGCGAACACGGCCTCGTGCCGGCGGGCCGCCCGCCTGGGGCACCACATGCGTCCGGCGCACAGCTGGCGCGCGCTCTCGAGCGCCGGCGCGTGCTGGTGGCGCAGGCGCGACCGGTGATGGAGTTCGTGGTCGAGCAGATCCGCGACAGCGGCCACATCGTCATCCTGGCCGACGCACAAGGCATGCTGCTGCAGTCGATCGGCGACACCGGGTTCGCCGACAAGGCGGCGCGCGTGGCGCTGCGCCCGGGCGCTGTCTGGCTGGAGCGGTGGCGCGGCACGAACGCCATCGGCACGGCCATCGCCGCCCAGACCGCCGTGGCCGTGCTCGGCGCCGAGCACTACCTCGAGCGCAACGCCTTCCTCAGCTGCGCCGCGGCGCCGATCTTCGACGCCGGCGGCACGCTCTCGGGCGTGCTCGACATCTCCGGCGACCGGCGCGGTGACCACCGCCACGCGCTCGGCCTCGTGCGTTCGGCGGCATGCATGGTCGAGCACCAGCTGTTCCAGGTGCGCCATCGCGGCGCGCTGCAGCTGCGCCTGCACGGCCGTGCCGAGGGCATCGGCACCTTCACCGAGGGCCTGGTGGCCGTGTCCGAAGACGGCTGGGTCATCGGCGCGAACCCGGCGGCGCTGGCCATGCTTGGCCTGCCGCGTGGCGTGCTGCCTGCCATGCCACTCGAGCGCGTGCTCGGCGTCGAGCTGGCGACGCTCTTGCGCGAGCGCCGCGACGGCGAGCCGCGCGCGCTGCCGCGTGCCGGTGGCGCGCCGCTGTGGCTGCGTCTGGATGGCGTGCCGTCGGTCGGCATGCCGTTGTCCGGCGTGGCGGCGGGGGCGTCGTCGTCGGCTGTGTCGCGACCCATGGCGGGCACCGTGCCGCGCGCGCCGGCCGATGCGCTGGCGGCACTGGACACCGGCGACGGCGCGATGCAGGCGGTGATCGGCCGCGCGCGACGCGTGCTCGACAAGCCGATCGCGCTGCTGCTGCAAGGCGAGTCGGGCGTGGGCAAGGAGGTCTTCGCGCGTGCCTGCCACGCCAGCGGGCCGCGGCGCGGCGCGCCGTTCGTGGCCGTCAACTGCGCCGCCTTGCCCGAGACGCTGATCGAGGCCGAGCTGTTCGGCTACCGGCCGGGCGCCTTCACCGGCGCGGCGCGCGAAGGGGCGCCCGGGCGCATCCGCGAGGCGCACGGCGGCACGTTGTTCCTGGACGAGATCGGCGACATGCCGCTCGCCTTGCAGGCGCGGCTGCTGCGCGTGCTGCAGGACCGGCAGGTGCTGCCGCTGGGCGGCGGCAAGCCGGCGGCGGTGGACTTCGCGCTCGTCTGCGCCACGCACCGCCAGCTGCGCGCCGAGGTCGACGCCGGCCGCTTCCGCGAAGACCTCTACTACCGCGTCAACGGCCTCGTGCTGCAGCTGCCGCCACTGCGCGAGCGCAGCGACCTCGCCGCGCTCGTGGCCGCGCTGCTGCGCGAGATCGAGCCGCGGCGCGCGCTGGCGCTGGCACCGCAGA
This sequence comes from Rubrivivax sp., assembly GCA_026125665.1. GTDB lineage: Bacteria > Pseudomonadota > Gammaproteobacteria > Burkholderiales > Burkholderiaceae_C > Rubrivivax. The sequence goes on along the minus strand of JAHCKS010000106.1, from coordinate 11,052 downwards.
CGATGGCCGCCTTCGCGCGCTGCCGCTGGCCGGGCAACCTGCGCCAGCTCGCCAACGTGCTGCGCACCGCCTGCGCGCTGCTCGACGACGACGAGACGCTGATCGGCCGTGAGCACCTGCCCGACGACGTGGCCGAGGAGATCGCCGCGGCCGAGCGCGGGCGCGCCCCCGCCGACCACCGCGACCCCGAGACCGACCTGCGCCGACGCGCCGGCCGCTGCGTGCGCGAGGTCGTCGCGGCCTGCGGCGGCAACCTGTCGGACGCCGCGCGGCGGCTGGGCATCAGCCGCAACACGCTGTACCGCAAGCTGCGCGAGCTGGAGCGCTCGGGCGCGTAGCGCGCCGCGCGTGGCTCGTCAGGCGGGCGCGAGCCCGTACACGCGCTCGGCGTTGCCGGCCAGGAAGAGCGCCTTCGCCTCGTCGTCGAGCGCGAGCGAATCCAGCCCCTGCAGCGCGTGCGCCGGCGCGATCATCGGCCAGTTGCTGCCGAACAGCACCTTGCGCCGGCCGTGCCCGCGCATGAACTCCACCAGCGCCGGCGGGTAGCGCTTCACCGTGTAGGCCGAGGTGTCGATGAAGACGCGCTCGTGTTTCGTGGCCACGGCGATCGCCTCGTCTGTCCACGGGTAGCCGATGTGGCCGCCGACGATGGTGAGCTCGGGGAAGTCGATCGCCACCTGGTCGAGGTAGATCGGGCGGCCCACTTCGCTGGGCATCAGCGGGCCGGTGTGGCCGATCTGCGTGCCGAACGGCACCCCTTCGTCGCAGCACGCGGCATACACGGGGTAGAAGCGGCGGTCGGTGGGCGGTGCCTCCCACAGCCACGGCAGCACGCGGATGGCCTTGAAGCCGAGCTCGCGCACGCAGCGGCGCACCTCGCGCACGGCGCCCATCGGCCGGGAGATGTCCACCGAGCCGACGCCGACGAGCCGGCCGCCGGCCTCGGCCACGTAGCCGGCCACCTCGTCGTTGGAGATCAGCGTGCGGTGCGGCGCTGCCCAGGCGCAGACGAGGCTGCGTGCCACGCCGGCGGCGTCCATCGCGGCGAGTGTCGCGGCCACCGGCGGGGCCTCGGCCGGCAACGCGTCCTTCGTCCAGCGGCGAAGGGGCTCGAAGATCGGGTCCTGCAGCAGCCGCAGCGTCGGGTGTTGCACCCAGGCGTCGATGATCATGGGCGGGAAGGGTCGTCGTGCTGCGGCTATTCTCGCGCCGGCCGAGCGGCCGAGCGGCCTGCGGTGCGGCGGGAAGGTTCGCGGGAGAGCGCGGTGCGCCCCCGCCGCACCGAGGCGCCTGCGACGCCGCGGCCCGGCCGCGCATCGAACGACGACGAGGAGACCCGATCATGATCACAGGCAACGACGTGCACCGCCGTTCGGCGCTGGCTGCGCTGGCCGGCGGTGTGCTGCTGGCCGGCGGGCTGGTGCCGCGGCGCTCGCGTGCGCAGCAGGACTTCAGCCGCGTCGAGGTGCGCTCGCAGCCGCTCGGCGGCGGCCTGCACATGCTCACCGGGGCCGGCGGCAACATCGGCCTTTGCATCGGCGACGACGCGGTGTTCATCGTCGACGACCAGTTCGCGCCGCTGGCGCCGAAGATCAAGGAGGCGATCGCCAGGCTGACGCCCAAGCCGGTGCAGTTCGTGCTGAACACGCACTTCCACTTCGACCACACCGGTGGCAACGAGGCCTTCGGCAAGGAAGGCGCGCTGATCGTCGCGCACGACAACGCGCGCCGGCGCATGACGAGCGAGCAGCTCATCAGCCTGGTGGCCAGCAGCATGCGCCAGGCCGCCGCACCGAAGGCGGCGCTGCCGGTGGTGACGGTGTCGGGCGACATCACGTTCCACATCAACGGCGAGGAGGTGCATGCCTTCCACGTGCCGCGCGCACACACCGACGGCGACCTCGTCGTGCACTTCCGCAAGGGCGACGTCGTGCACATGGGCGACACGTTCTTCAACGGCTTCTACCCGTTCATCGACGTCGGCAGCGGCGGCTCGCCCGAGGGCCTCGTCGCCGCGGTGGACCGCGTGCTCGCCCTCGTGGGCGACGCCACGAAGATCATCCCCGGGCACGGGCCGCTCGCGACCAAGGCCGACCTCGCCGAGTACCGCCGCATGCTCGTCACCGTGGTGCAGCGGGTGAAGGACCTGCGGCGCGGCGGCCAGAGCGACGAGCAGATCCGCGGCGCCAGGCCGCTGGCCGACTTCGACGAACGCTACGGCAAGGGCTTCATGAAGCCCGAGGTGTTCCTGCAGTTGCTGCTGGCGGGGCTGCCGCGCTGAGATACTTCGCGCCCTCGAACCAGCCGCAGGAGACGCCGACGATGTCCCGTTCCACACGACCGACCCGCCGTGCCTTGTTGACCCTCGCCGCCCTCGGCCTGGCCGGCGCGACGGCCTGGCTGCCCGGCCCCGCGGCCGCCCAGGCCGCCGCCTGGCCGACCAAGCCCGTGAAGATCCTCGTCGGCTTTCCCGGCGGCTCGACGCCGGACATGGCCGCGCGCGTGCTCGCCGAGGCGCTCGGCAGGACGCTCGGCCAGCCGGTGGTGGTGGAGAACCGCCCGGGCGCCTCGGGCAACGTGGCGGCCGACGCGGTGGCGAAGTCGACCGACGACCACACCTTCGGCGTCGTCATCAACGGCAACCTCACGTCGGCGAAGCTGCTGAACCCGAAGCTGCCGTACGACCCGGCGAAGGACTTCACGCTGCTGTCGCTGCTGGCCACGGCGCCGCTGGTGCTGGTGGCGCCGCCCGACCAGCCTTCGGGTGCCGCCTGGGTGAACGCCATGCGCGCCGCGGGCGAGAAGTGGAGCTACGGCTCGGTGGGCATCGGCTCGGTGGGCCACCTCGGCATGGAGGTCGTGAAGGCGGCGGTGGGCAACCTGCAGGCGGTGCACGTGCCCTACAACGGCAACCCGGCGGTGGTGACGGCGCTGCTCGGCGGCCAGGTGCAGCTGGCGCTGATGCCGCCGGGCATCGCGCTGCCGCAGGTGAAGGCCGGCAAGCTGCAGGCGGTGGGCCTGACCGGCCCGCGCAGCCCGCTGGCGCCGGAGGTGACGCCGCTGGCGGACCTCGGCGTGAAGATGAATCCGCTCGAGGTCTGGGTGGCGCTCGTCGGCCCGGCCGGGCTGGCGAAGGCGGCGCAGGACCGCATGGCGCGCGAGGTGCCCGTGGTGCTGCGCGAGGCCGAGGCGCGCGGCAAGCTGCTCGCCGCGGGCTGGGACGTGGTGGCCACCAGCCCCGAAGGCCTGGCGCTGCGCGTGAAGGACGAGACGCGCATCCTCGGCGACATCATCGCCGCGCGCGGCATCAAGCTCGAGTAAGCCGGCGAACGCGCCGCAGTTCAGCGCGCCTCGCCGCGCGGCCGCGCCGATGCCGCGGCGCGTGTCAGCGCCGCCTTGTGCAGCAGCTCGACCAGCATCGCGCGCTCGGCCCCGCTGAGCGCCGCGAAGGTCGTCGTCTCGGCAGCCAGCAGCCGCTGCGTGCAGCGCCGCGCGAGCGCGCTGCCCGAGGCCGTGGTGCGCAGGTGCTGCACGCGCGCGTCGGCTTCGCCGCGGCTGCGCTCGACGAGGCCGCGCGCCGTCAGCCGGTCCAGGCAGACGGTGATGTTGGGCGGCGTCACCGCGAGCCCGCGCGCCAGCTGGCGCGCCGTGCAGCCGGGGTTCGCCTGCACGAGCGCGAGCACCGTGTATTCGACGCGCCGCAGCGATTCCGGCTGGCCGACCTCGCGGTCGAACACGGCGGTGGTGGCGATCGCCGCCTGCGCGATCTGGTAGCCGAGCACGCCGTGCAGGTCGGCCTCGTCCAGGCGCGACAGCGGCGCGTGCTCGCGCGGTGGGGGCGGGGCAGGGGATCGGCGCGCCATGTCGTCGGTGATGCAGCCAGTGGCGGCGCACTGTAGCCAACGAGGCTGACGGCGCCCTCGGGGATGGCGCGCGGGCGGCCGGGCGGCCCCCTGATTCGCGCGGGCACCGGGGAAAGCCCGGATTCCGCCCCGAGCTAGTTAACTGGGATAACTATCTGGGGCGCGCGATCCAAGCCAACGAATCCCGCTTCCATGGCGCTTTGATTCCGGAACACAACCAAAGGAGATGACATGGCTTCGCCACCAAGAGCCCCGCGCCGGAGCCTCGCGCGTGCCCGCGCCGGCGCCTTGATGACCACCGCCGTGCTCTGCGCGGCCGCCGTCGCGCACGGCGACGGGCCCGACCGGCGCGGCCGCCACGACGACCGCCTGCCGCAACTCAGCCCGGCCACGCCGGCAGCGCTGGTGGGCACGTGCGAGTCGCTGTTCACGCGGCTGGCCGGCCTGGCGAACACCACCATCACGTCGGCCACGCACGTGGCCGCCGGCACGCTGATGCTGGCCGGCCAGCCGGTGGCCGAACACTGCCGGGTCACCGGCCGCGCGTTCGAGCACACGAGCCCGGTGGACGGCAAGACCTACGCCATCGCCTTCGAGATGCGCCTGCCGGTGATGTGGAACGGCCGCTTCTGGCACCAGGGCAACGGCGGCATCGACGGCAACGTCGTCCCCGCCACCGGCAACACCGGCGGCGGCGGCCCGCTGACGAGCGCGCTGCTGCAGGGCTTCGCGGTGCTCAGCTCGGACGCGGGACACAGCAACGCACAGGGCGGGCCGGCCTTCGGCTTCGACCCGCAGGCGCGCCTGGACTACGGCTACCAGGCGGTGGGCAAGCTCACGCCGATGGCCAAGCAGGCCATCGCCATCGCCTACGGCAAGGGCCCCGACCGCTCGTACTTCGGCGGCTGCTCCAACGGCGGGCGGCACACGCTGGTGGCCGCGGCGCGTCATGCCGACCAGTACGACGGCTTCCTCGCCGGCGCGCCGGGCTACAACCTGCCGCTCGCGGCGCTGGCCAACATCTTCGGTGCGCAGCGCTACGCCACGGTGGCCACGGGCGACCCGTCGACGCCGCCGGGGCTGGAGACGGCCTTCACGGCCACCGAGCGCAAGCTCGTCGCCGGTGCCGTGCTCGGCCGCTGCGACGCGCTGGACGGCGCCGTCGACGGCCTCATCCAGGACACGCGCAGGTGCCAGCAGCGCTTCAACCTGTTCCGCGACGTGCCCACCTGCGCCGGCGCGCGCGACGGCACCTGCCTCACGCAGGCGCAGAAGCTGGCCATCGCACCGATCTTCAAGGGCGCGACGACGAGCAACGGCGAGCGCTTCTACGCCGGCTTCCCGTACGACAGCGGGCTCGGCGCCAACGGCATTCCGTTCTGGGAGTTCACGGCGCCGCTCGTGCTCGACTCCGGCGCGGTGGGCGTGATCTTCAAGGTGCCGCCGTCGGCGCTGGCGCTGAGCAACGGCGCGCAGTTCTCGCTGACGCTGGACATCGACCAGGCGCTGGCCGAGCTCTTCGCCACCGATGCGCTGTACACCGAGTCGGCGATGAGCTTCATGACGCCGCCCGACGCCTTCGACCTGAACGACCTGCGCCGGCGGGGCGCCAAGGTCATCGTCTATCACGGCGTCAGCGACCCGATCTTCTCGGTCGAGGACAGCGAGGCCTGGTACCGCGGCGTCGACCGCAAGAGCGGCGGGCGCGCCGGGCAGTTCGCGCGGCTGTATCCGGTGCCGGGCATGGGCCACTGCTCGGGCGGCCCGGCGGTCGACCAGGCCGACTTCATCACGCCGCTGGTGCAGTGGGTCGAGCAGGGCAAGGCGCCGGCGCACATCGTCGCCAGCGCCCGCGGTGCGGGCAACCCTGGAGGCGTCAACGCGGAGCTGCCGGCCGGCTGGGCGGCGAACCGCACGCGGCCGCTGTGTCCCTACCCGAGCGTGGCGCGCTACAAGGGGCACGGCAGCCTCGAGTCGGCGTCGAGCTTCGTCTGCGACGAGCGCGGCGGTCGCGACGACCACGACGATCACCACCACGGCCACTGAGGGCGTGGCGGACCGGCACGCCGGCGGCGCCGCGCCGCCACGGCGGGCCGGTCGTCGGCGTCATCAGCGTCCCGCCGCCGCGGCCGCCTGCGGCGGCCCCGGTGGCGCCGGTCGCCGCGTGCGCATCAGCAGCCAGAAGGCGATGGCGCCGTTCAACAGGTTCCACGCCACGCCGTTGACGAACGCCGCCTCGTAGCTGCCGGTGAGGTCGTACACCTTGCCGCTCATCCAGCCGCCGAGCGCCATGCCGAGCAGCGTGCTCATCAGCACCATGCCCACGCGCGTGCCGGCCTCGGCGGCCGGGAAGTGCTCGCGCACGATGATCGCGTAGCTGGGCACGATGCCGCCCTGGAACAGGCCGAACAGCGCCGAGACGACATACAGCGACACGAGGCCGTCGAAGGGCAGGAAGAGCACGAGCGCCAGCCCCTGCAGGATGGAGCCGAGCAGCAGCGTGCGCAGGCCGCCGATGCGGTCGCAGATGGCGCCGCTGACGAGTCGGCTGACGATGCCGAAGGCGAGCATCACGCTCAGCATCTCGGCGCCGCGCGCCGCGCCGTAGCCGAGGTCGGTGCAGTAGGCGACGATGTGCACCTGCGGCATGCTCATCGCCACGCAGCACGCCACGCCGGCGATGCACAGCAGCACCTGCGCCTGGTTGAGCGACAGGCCGAACGGCCGGCTCGACGGCAACGCCGCGCCGGCCACGCGCGGCGCCAGCGGCGAGCCCGCTGCCTGCGCCAGCGGTGGGCGCTCGCGCAGCAGCAGCGCCAGCAGCGGCATCGCCACCGCGCACAACACGCCCAGGCCGATGAACGTCGCTCGCCAGCCGACCGTGCCGACGAAGTGCTGCACGATCGGCGGCCAGATCGTGCCGGCGATGTAGTTGCCACTGGCGCACACGGCCACGGCGATGCCGCGCCGGCGCACGAACCACAACGACGTGTCGGCGACGAGCGGCGCGAAGGTCGCGGCGCTGCCGAGCGCGCCGAGCAGCACGCCGTGGATCAGCGCGAAGACCATCAGGTCGCCGGCGAGCCCGGCACCGACGTAGCCCGCGCCCAGGCCACCGGCGCCGATCATCACCACCGTCATCAGCCCGCGCCGGTCGGCGACCTTGCCGAGCCACACGCCCCCGAGGCCGAAGCCCACCATCAGCAGCGTGTACGGCAGCGACGCGTCGGCGCGCGCCGCGCCGAACTCGGCCTGCACCGTGGGCAGCACGACCGAGACGACGTACATCGCGCTGCTGCCCAGCGTCATCAGCAGGAGCACCACGCCGAGGCGCATCCAGGCGTAGCGCGAGTCGGTGCCGTGGCGGGGGGCCGTGCCCGTGGCGTGCGCTGCACTCATCGGCGGCGTCTGCGGTAGGTGACGAAGGCGAACGGCGTGCCGTCGGCGGCGCGCTGCGGCACGCGCCCCACTTCCTCGAACAGGGCGGCGTCGAGCGGCGGGAAGTGCACGTCGGCTTCGGGCCAGCTGCGCGCCACTTCGGTCAGCTGCAGCTCGTCGGCGCGCGGCAGTGCCTGCGCGTAGATCTCGCCGCCGCCGACGACGCACACCTCGGGCTCGGTGGCCAGGAGCGCGAGCGCGGCGTCGAGCGAGGCCGCGGTCTCCGCGCCGTCGGCACGGAAGCCCGGGTCGCGGCTCAGCACGACGTTGCGCCGGCCGGGCAGCGGCCGGAAGCGCTCGGGCAGCGAGAGCCACGTCCTGCGCCCCATGACCACCGGCTTGCCCATCGTCACGTCGCGGAAGTGGCGGCGGTCCGCAGCGTCACCGAACAGCAGCTCGTTGCCGCGGCCGATGCCGCCGTCGGCGGCCACCGCCGCCACGAGGGTGATCTTCATCGGCGCCTTGATCGCCGTCACACGGCGACCGGCGCCTTGATCGCCGGGTGCGGGTCGTAGCCCTCGATGGCGAAGTCTTCGTACTCGTAGTCGAAGATCGAAGGCGGCCGCCGCTTGATGACGAGCACCGGCCAGGGCCGCGGCTCGCGCGCCAGCTGCGTCTGCACCTGCTCGAAGTGGTTGTTGTAGATGTGGCAGTCGCCGCCGGTCCAGACGAAGTCGCCGACGTCGAGCTCACACTGCTGCGCCAGCATGTGCGTCAAGAGCGCGTAGCTCGCGATGTTGAAAGGCACGCCGAGGAAGATGTCGGCGCTGCGCTGGTAGAGCTGGCAGCTGAGCTTCCCGCGGGCCGAAGGCGAGCCTTCGCTCGCCGGGGCGACGTAGAACTGGAAGAACGCGTGGCACGGGGCGAGCGCCATCTTCGGAATGTCGGCCACGTTCCACGCGCTGACGATGAGGCGGCGGCTGTCGGGGTTCGTACGCAATTGCTGCACGAGCTCGGCGATCTGGTCGACGTGGCCGCCGGGATCGTCGGGAGCCGGTCTCGGCCAGCTGCGCCACTGCACGCCGTACACGGGCCCCAGGTCGCCGTCGGGCTTGGCCCACTCGTCCCAGATCGTGACTCCTCGCTCCTGCAACCACCTCGCGTTGCCGTCGCCGCGCAGGAACCACAGCAGCTCGAGCGCGATGCTCTTGAAGTGCACCTTCTTCGTCGTGACGAGCGGGAAGCCCTCGCCGAGCGGAAAGCGCATCTGCCAGCCGAAGACGCTGCGGGTGCCGGTGCCGGTGCGGTCGGTCTTCGCCACGCCGTGCTCGAACACGTGGCGCATGAAGTCTTCGTAGGTGGAGCGGGCAGGGGCCGTCATGGCGGCGATTATCGGCGCCGGCCGAGTCGGCGCCGCGAGCCTCACGCCGCCGGCTCGAGGTCGAACTGCATCGCCGCCAGCCGCGCATAGAGCCCGTCGCGGGCGACGAGCTCGTCGTGCGTGCCGATGTCGACGATGCGCCCGCCTTCCATCACGACGATGCGGTCGGCGCGTAGCACGGTGGCCAGGCGGTGCGCAATGACCAGCGTCGTGCGGTCCTTCATCGCCGCCTCCAGCGCGGCCTGCACCATGCGCTCGCTCTCGGCATCGAGCGCGCTCGTCGCCTCGTCCAGCAGCAGCAGCGGCGGGTTCTTCAGCATGGCGCGCGCGATGGCGATGCGCTGGCGCTGCCCGCCGGACAGGCGCACGCCGCGTTCGCCGAGGTAGGTGGCGTAGCCCTCGGGCAGCGCCGTGATGAAGTCGTGCGCGAACGCGGCCCGTGCGGCGGCGCGAACCTCGTCGTCGCTGGCGTCCGGGCGGCCGTAGCGGATGTTCTCCAGCGCCGTGGTCGAGAACACCGTGCTGTCCTGCGGCACGAGGCCGATGCGGGCGCGCAGCGCCGCCAGCGACGCCTCGCGCACGGGCACGCCGTCCACCTCGATGCGCCCCCGCGTCGTGTCGTAGAAGCGCATCAGCAACTGGAACACCGTGCTCTTGCCGGCGCCGCTTGGTCCCACCAGTGCCACCGTCTCGCCGGGCCGCACCACCAGCGAGAAGTCGACGAGCGCGGGCTGGGTCGGCCGCGAGGGGTAGTGGAACGTGACGTGCGAGAGCGCCACGGCGGCGCCGTGCCCCGGCCTCACCGGCGGCAAGGGGCGCGGCGCGGCCGGCTCGGCCACCGGCGAACGCGTGGCCAGCAGCTCCATCAGCCGCTCGGTGGCGCCGGCGGCGCGCAGCAGGTCGCCGTAGACCTCGGCCAGCACGGCCACCGAGCTGACGAGGATGATGACGAACACCACCGTCTGGCCCAGGTGGCCGGCGGTGATCTGCCCGGCCAGCACCGCCTGCGTGCCCTGGTACAGGCCCCACAGCAGCGTGCCGAAGGTCGCGGTGATGATGAAGGCGACGAGCAGCGAGCGCACGCGCGTGCGCTTGCGCGCGGTGTCGAAGGCGCGCTCGGTGCTGTCGGCAAAACGCACCGCCTCGCGCCGCTCCTGCACGAAGCCCTGCACCACGGGAATGGCGTTCAGCACCTCGGCGGCGATGGCGCTGGAGTCGGCCACGCGGTCCTGGCTGGCGCGGCTGAGCTTCCTCACGCGCTGTCCGAAGTACAGGCTCGGCAGCACGACGAGCACGAGGATGCCGAGCACCTGCGCCATCACGTACGGGTTGGTGACGATCAGCGCCACCAGCGCCCCGGCGCCCATGACGCTGTTGCGCAGGCCCATGCTGAGCGACGAGCCGACCACCGTCTGCACGACGGTGGTGTCGGTGGTCAGGCGCGACAGCACCTCGCCGGTCTGCGTGGCCTCGAAGAACTCCGGGCTCTGCTGCACGACGTGTGCGTAGACGGCGTTGCGCAGGTCGGCGGTGATGCGCTCGCCGAGCCAGGTGACCATGTAGAAGCGCGCCGCGGAGAACAGGCCGAGCGCCGCGCCGACGGCGAACAGCGCCAGGAAGTGCTCGCGCAGGGCGAGCACCCGCTCACCGGGGTCGGCCGCGACCAGCCCGCGGTCGATCAGCAGCTTCAGCGCCACCGGGAAGGCGAGCGTGGCCAGCGCCGCCAGCACGAGGAAGACGAGGGCCAACGCGATGCGGCCGCGGTAGGGGCTCAGGTAGGGCAGCAGCCCGGCCAGCGAACGCGGCGTGGCCGCCGCGGCGCGCTGTGCTTCGGAAGGGGGCATGGGCCGGGAGTCTACGGTTGCGCCGGCGGCCGAACGCCCGCGGCGGCCGGCCGCGCGCCGGTGGTTGCCCGCCGGCCTCGTCGCGTCGACGCCGCCCTGTTTTCCGGGGGGTGCGTCACGATGTGCAACAACGCCAGGGCAAAAGTCCAGGCGGTTGTGGTCGAATACCACGGAGGCCCTGGGCCCGTCCGCTTCGCGCGAAGAGACGTGGCACCGGGCCGCCGCACGACCTCTCACCCCGCCGATGCACGGGCGCGCCCGCCAGGCCGGCGCCACGGTTCTCCTGGCCTCATGCCGCAACGCCTTCCTGTCCCGTCGAACATGCCCGCCGCGCGGGCAGGGCAGCGCACCACCCAGCCTGCTGCGCTGCCGGCTGCCGGCGGTGCCGGCACCGGTGGCACCGAGATGGGCTTCAGCGTGCCCATCGGCGCGCTGGCGCTGTTGTTCGTGATCGCCTCGGTGGCGGTGGCGGCGCTGCTCGGCTTCGGCCTGGCCGCCTGGCTGGAGCCGGTGTCGCCCTGGATGGTGGGCCTGGCGTCCGCGGTGGGCGTGCTGTGCACCGCGCTGCCGCTCGGCGTGGCCGTGC
>JAHCKS010000105.1 GCA_026125665.1 Rubrivivax sp. | reverse complement strand
AGAGTTCGAGCAGCGCAGGGAAGTCGGGCCCTCGGGGCCCGACCGCCGCAGCTGCGCGGCAGCGGCTTGCCCACCCGCGCCTGAGCAGCCACTACCGCAGGACTCGTGAGCGCATCGATCGACAGGAGAAGCCGGCCCATGCCCAAGAAGAACACCAGCCCGACGAAGGACCACCCCGCCCTCGCCGCCATCCGCGCCAGCGACACCGGCAAGGTGAAGGTCGCCGTCAGCGACATCGACGGCATCCTGCGCGGCAAGTACCTGCACCGCGACAAGTTCTTCGGTGCCGTCGAAGGCGGCTTCGGCTTCTGCGACGTCGTGTTCGGCTGGGACGCGCACGACCAGTGTTACGACAACACGCAGGTCACCGGCTGGCACCATGGCTTCCCCGATGCGATGGTGCGCCTCGATCTCGGCACGGCGCGCCACGTGCCATGGGACAACGACGTGCCGTTCTTTCTCGGCGACTTCGTCAACGGCGACGGCTCGCCGTTCCCCATCTGCCCGCGCCAGACCCTCAAGCGCGTGCTCGCGCGCGCCGAGAAGCTCGGCTTCGCGCCGATGGCCGGCTGCGAGTACGAGTGGTTCAACTTCGCCGAGACGCCGCAGAGCTGGGCGGCGAAGAAGGGCGTCGGGCCCGAGCCCATCACGCCGGGCATGTTCGGCTACTCGCTGCTGCGCATGGGCGACCAGCGCGGCTTCTTCAACGCGCTGATGGACGACATGGCCGCCTTCGGCGTGCCGATCGAAGGCCTGCACACCGAGACCGGCCCCGGCGTGTACGAGGCGGCCATCGCCTTCAGCGGCGCGCTCGAGTCGGCCGACCGCGCCATCCTGTTCAAGACCGGTGCCAAGGAGATCGGCAAGAAGTACGGCGTGATGCCGAGCTTCATGGCCAAGTGGAGCGCGCAGTACCCGGGCTGCTCGGGCCACATCCACCAGAGCCTGACCGATGTTCGCGACGGGAAGGCGAACCTCTTCTTCGACGCCAAGAGCAAGCGCTCGATGAGCAAGCTCTTCGAGAGCTACCTCGCCGGCCAGATCGCCTGCCTGATGGAGTTCGCGCCGATGTTCTGGCCGACCATCAACAGCTACAAGCGCCTCGTCGACGGCTTCTGGGCGCCGGTGAAGCCGACCTGGGGCCTGGACAACCGCACCGCGAGCTTCCGCGTCATCGCCGGCAGCCCGAAGAGCACGCGGCTGGAGACGCGCTGCCCCGGCGCCGACATGAACCCGTACCTGGCGATGGCCGCCGTCATCGCCGCCGGCATGCACGGCGTCGAGAAGGGGCTCAAGCTCACGGTGCCGCCGATCACCGGCACCAACCAGGGCGCCGAGCACATCCCGCGAGCGCCGCGCTCGCTGCTGGAGACGACGCGCATCTTCAAGGGCAGTGCCATCGCGCGTGACTGGCTGGGCGACACCTTCGTCGAGCACTTCGCGGCCACGCGTGAATGGGAGCACCGGCAGTGGCAAGATGCGGTCACCGACTGGGAGCTGAAGCGGTACTTCGAGATCATCTAGCCGTGGCCAGAACCTGGTGACGCCATGACCATCACCCGTTTCGCCTTCCCCACCGACATCCACTTCGGCGTCGGCGCACGCAAGCTCGCCGGGCCGCACCTGCGCGAGCGGGGGCTGAAGCGGCCGCTCGTCGTCACCGACCGTGCGCTCGCCAGGCTGCCGGTGCTGGCCGAGTTCCGCACCCACCTCGACGGGCTCGACGTCGCGGTGTTCGACGGCGTGTTCGGCAACCCCACCTGCGCGCAGGTGATGGCCGGCGCGGCGGCGTTCAAGGCGCACGGCGCCGACTGCGTCGTCGGCTTCGGTGGCGGCGCGGCGCTGGACGTGAGCAAGGTCGTCGGCCTGATGGCCGTGCACGAGGGCGACGTGCTCGAGTACGTGTGGGACCACCCGCAGGTGCGGCCCATCACCAACGAGCTGCCGTACTTCGTCGCGCTGCCCACGACCAGCGGCACCGGCAGCGAGGTCGGGCGCAGCGCCGTCGTCTCGGAGAACGACACGCACGTCAAGCGCACCGTCTTCAGCGCGAAGATCCTGGCCAAGGCGGTGTTCGCCGACCCCGCGCTCACCGTCGCGCTGCCGGCCGCGGTGACGGCGGCCACCGGCATGGACGCGCTCACGCACAACATCGAGAGCTTCCTGTCGCCTGCCTTCCATCCGATGTGCGACGGCATCGCGCTGGAGGGGCTGCGCATCGGCGCGCGCGCGCTGGCGCTGGCCGTCGCCGAACCGGGCAACATCGCCGCGCGCGCCGACATGATGATGTGCTCGATGATGGGCGCGGTGGCCTTCCAGAAGGACCTCGGCTCGGTGCACGCCTGCGCGCACGCGCTCGGCGCCGTGTGCGACCTGCACCACGGCCTGGCCAACGCGCTGATGATCGACACCGTGCTCGCGTGGAACCACGAGGCCGTGCCGGAGAAGTTCGACGAGCTCGCGCACGTGGCGCGCATCAACGGCGGCGGCTACGCCTTCATCGGCTGGCTCAAGCACCTGAAGCAGCGCATCGGCATCACCGGCGGCCTGGCCGCGCACGGCGTGACGCCGCAGCACCTGCCGCGGCTCGTGCCGCTGGCGACGAAGGACTTCACCACCGCGACCAACCCGCGTCCGGCCACCGAGGCCGACTACGAGCGCCTGTTCCAGCAGGCGATGTGATCCCCGCGAGGCCCCCATGCCGTTCCAGAACCCCATCCTGCGCATCGGCGTCTCGGCGCGCATCTACTACCCGTCCGGGCCGGTGCTCGACCTTGGCGGCGTGTGGACGAAGACGCTGCACTACCTGGAGCAGTCGGTGGCGCAGCTGCTGATGCGCAGCGGCGCGCTGCCGCTGATGATCCCGGCGGTGGACTCGCAGAGCATCACGCAGCGGACCGACCTCCACCTCGGCCACTACGCGCAGGAGCTCGACGGCCTCGTGCTGCAGGGCGGCAACGACGTGGCGCCGCAGAGCTACGGCGAGACGCCGCTCGACCCGGCGTGGGCCGGCGACATCGTGCGCGACCGCTACGAGATGGAGCTCGTCAACGCCTTCGTCGAGGCCGGCAAGCCGGTGTTCGGCATCTGCCGCGGCCTGCAGCTCATCAACGTCAACTTCGGCGGCACGCTGTACCAGGACATCCCGACCCAGCGGCCCGAGGCGCTGCCGCACATCAACCGCGCGCACTACGAGCGCAACGTGCACCCCGTGCGCATCGAGCCGGGCACCCGGCTGGCCGAGCTGTACGGCGCGGCCGGTGCAGGCACGACGGGCGCGATGATCAACAGCATCCACCACCAGGGCATCAAGGACCTGGCGCTGTCGTTCACGGTCGAGGCACGCTGCCCCGACGACGGCATGATCGAGGCCATCCGCCACAAGGGGCCGGCCTACATCGCGGCCGTGCAATGGCACCCGGAGTTCCACTCGCCAGGCAGCAGCGAGCACTTCGACGACGGCCCGATGCTGCGTGACTTCCTCGCCGCATGCCGCCAGGCGAAGGCGTGAAGGGTCCCGCGTCGCCGCTCGAGCGCGTGCGCGCGCCCGCGGGGTGTCGTCTGCCCTTGCGCTTGCGGCCCGGTCTCGTCGTCTGGCTCTCGCTCGCGCTGTCTCCGGCGCACGCCGCCGTCGACCTGGCGTCGCTGTGGGACTTCTCCAACCCGGCGCTCAGCGAGCAGCGCTTCAACGAGGCGCTGGCCTCGGCCGGCGGCGACGACGCGCTGATCCTCACGACGCAGATCGCGCGCACGTGGAGCCTGCGCCGCGACCCGGCGCGTGCCCGCGAGGTGCTCAAGGGCATCGAGCCGCGGCTGGCCGGTGCCGGCGCCGAGGCGCGCGCCAGGCACGCCCTGGAGTGGGGCCGCACCCACGTCTCCGCCGTCACGCGCGCCGACGAGCGCACGCCCGAAGCGCTGGCCGCGGCGCGGGCGGCGTACGAACGCGCGCTGGCGGCGGCGCGCGAAGGCGGCCTCGACGGCCTGGCCATCGACGCGGTGCACATGATGGCCTTCGTCGACGACACACCTGCCGACGACCTGAAGTGGAACCGGCAGGCGCTGGCGATGATCGAGGCGTCGTCGCAGCCGGCCGCCAAGGCCTGGGAGGCGTCCATCCGCAACAACCTGGGGCACGCGCTGCATCGCAACGGCCACCATTCCGAGGCCCTGGAGCAGTTCCAGCGTGCGCTCGCGCTGCGCGAGAAGGCCGGCCACGCGCGCCCGGTGCGCATCGCCCAGTGGAGCGTGGCCCGGACGCTGCGGTCCCTGGGCCGCATCGACGAGGCGCTGGCCATCCAGACACGGCTCGAAGCCGAGTGGCGGGCGGCCGGCACGCCCGACCCCTACGTGTTCGAGGAGCTCGAACATCTGTACCGCGCCAAGGGCGACGAGGCGAAGGCGCAGCACTACGCGTCGCTGCGCCGCGCCGCGGCCGCGCCGCGCTGAACACCCGCGTTTCACCCCTTGCCACGACCATGCCGACCCTGCCCATCCACGACCCCGCCACCGGCGAGCGCATCGACGAGGTCGCCGCCGACACCGCCGACACCGTCGCGCGCAAGGCCACCGCCGCGCGGCACGCGCAGCCCGCCTGGGCCGCCGTGCCGATGGCCGAGCGCCTGGCCATCGGGCAGCGCTTTCGCGACGGCGTCGTGCGCGAGCTCGAGCCGCTCGCCGTGACGCTGACGCGCGAGGTCGGCAAGCCGATCACGCAGTCGAGGAACGAGCTGAACGGCCTGCTGCCGCGGCTGGACTTCTTCCTCGAGCAGGCCGAGGCGGCGGTGCGCGAGGAGCATGTCTACACGGGCGGCGGCATGCACGAGGAGATCGGCCACGTGCCGCTGGGCGTCGTGGCCAACATCTCGGCCTGGAACTACCCGTGGTTCGTCGGCTGCAACGTCATCGTGCCGGCGCTGCTGACCGGCAACGCCGTGCTGTACAAGCCGAGCGAGCTCGCCACGCTCACCGGGCTGGCGATCACGCGGCTGCTGCACGAGGCGGGCGTGCCGGGCGACGTGATGGCGTGCCTCGTCGGCGGCGGCGAAGTCGGCGCAGCGCTCGTCGCGCAGCCGATCGACGGCCTCTTCTTCACCGGCAGCCATGCCACGGGCGAGCGCATCGCCCGCTCGCTGGCCGGGCGCTTCGTCAAGCTGCAGCTCGAGCTGGGCGGCAAGGACCCGACCTACGTGCGCGCCGATGCCGACGTGAAGGCCGCCGCCGAGTCGCTGGCCGACGGCGCGATGTACAACACCGGCCAGAGCTGCTGCTCGGTGGAGCGCATCTACGTGCACGAGGCCGTGCACGACGCCTTCGTCGAGCATTTCCTCGCCGCGGTGGCCGGCTTCAAGGCCGGCGACCCGATGGACGCCGGCACCTACATCGGCGCCATCACGCGCGCCGCGCAGCTCGACGTGCTCGAGGCCCAGGTGCGCGACGCGGTGGCCCGGGGCGCCGTGCTGCGCACCGGCGGCACGCGCGGCGCCGGCCCCGGCAACCACTTCCCGCCCACCGTGCTGACGAACGTCGATCACCGCATGGCGCTGATGCGCGAGGAAAGCTTCGGCCCGGTGATCGGCATCCAGCGCGTGGCTTCCGACGACGAGGCCGTGGCGCTGATGAACGACACGCGCTACGGCCTGACGGCCGGCGTGTTCACGAAGGACGAAGCGGCGGCGCGCAAGGTGCTGGCGCGCGTCGACGCCGGCACGGTGTACTGGAACTGCTGCGACCGCGTGAGTCCGCGCCTGCCGTGGAGCGGCGTGCGCGACTCGGGCATGGGCCTCACGCTCGGCGTGGCCGGCATCCAGACCTTCACGCGGCCCAAGGCCTGGCACCTGCGCTCGCCGTGATCGGGCGTTCGCGATGACAGCGGCCCGCCCGCGGCTCGTGCTGTTCGACCTCGACCACACGCTGCTCGACGGCGACAGCGACGTGCTGTGGTGCGAGTTCCTGATGGCGCGCGGCCTGCTCGACCGCGCGGCGTTCGGCGAGCGCAACGCGGCGATGGAGCGCGAGTACCGCGCCGGCACCGTCTCGACCCGCGCCTTCAGCGAGTTCTACGTCTCGACGCTGGCCGGGCGCAGCGCCGAGGGCTGGCAGGCGGAGCGCGAGGCCTTCCAGCACGAAGTGATCGCGCCGCGCCTCGGCGCCGCGGCGCGCGCCCTCGTCGCCGAACGCCGGCGCGACAGCGCGCTCGTCGTGCTGACCACCGCCACCAACCGTTTCATCACCGAGCTGACGGCGGCCGAGCTCGGCATCGAGCACCTGCTGGCCACCGAGTGCGAGGTGGATGCCGCGGGCTGCTTCACCGGCCGCACGCACGGCGTGCTGAACATGCGCGAGGGCAAGGTCGAGCGCCTGCATGCCTGGCTGGCCGGGCGGGGCGAGAGCCTGGCCGGCTTCGAGAGCTGGGCCTACAGCGACTCGGGCAACGACCTGCCGCTGCTGCAGGCCGTGGACCGGGCGCACGCCGTGCACCCCGACGCACGCCTGGCGGCGATGGCGGCCGAGCGCGGCTGGCCGGTGCTGGCGCTGCGCGGCCGGCACGCGCGCTGAGGTCGTGATGGCCGCGCCGCAATCCAAGAGCCCTGGCACTGCCGGCACGGCGGGCCCGGGCCAGAGCGAAGGCGACGTCAACACGTCGCCGAACCGCGCGGCTTGGCAGGCGTCGCACCTCGACGAGGCGACGCGTGCGCTGCTGGCGCGCGACAGCGCCGCCTTCCTGCACCAGTCGGTCTCCACGCCATGCCTCGCGGCCATCCGCAAGGCCGAGGGCCTCTTCATCGAGGACCTGGCCGGCCGGCGCTACATGGACTTCCACGGCAACAACGTGCACCACGTGGGCTACGCGCACCCGCACGTGATCGCGGCGACCAAGACGCAGCTCGACACGCTCGCCTTCGCGCCGCGCCGCTTCGCGAGCGAGCGTGCGGTCGAGCTGGCCGAGGCGCTGTCGCGGCGCTTCGAGGCATTGACGGGTGGTCCGGCGCGCGTGCTCTTCACCACCGGCGGCAGCGACGCGGTCGAGGTGGCGATCAAGCTCGCGCGAATCGCCACCGGCCGCTTCAAGGTGCTGAGCTTCTGGGACAGCTTCCACGGCGCCGGGTTCGGTGCCGCCAGCGTCGGCGGCGAGGCGCTGTTCCGCCACGGTGCCGCCGTCGGCCCCCTGCTGCCGGGTACCGAACACGTGGCGCCCTTCGGCTGCTATCGCTGTGCCTACGGGCACGACGTGGATGCCGACGGCCGGCCCGACCTCGCGCGTTGCCGCCTCGCCTGCGCGGCGATGGTGAAGTACGTGCTCGAGCGCGAGGGCGACGTCGCCGCCGTGGTTGCCGAGCCGGCCCGGGCGGTGCCGTTCATCCCGCCGCCCGGCTACTGGCAGGTGGTGCGCGAGGCCTGCAACAAGCATGGCACGTTGCTGATCTTCGACGAGATCCCCACGGGGCTGGGCAAGACGGGCCGCTTCTTCGCCGCCGAACACGACGGCGCCGAGCCCGACATCGTCGTGCTCGGCAAGGCGCTCGGCGGCGGCGTGCTGCCGATCGCCGCCTGCGTGGCACGCGCCGACCTCAACGTGGCCGGCGCCTACGCCTTCGGCCACTACACGCACGAGAAGAACCCGGTCACCGCCGCCGCGGCGCTGGCGACGCTGGAGGTCATCGAGCGAGAAGGGCTCGTCGAGCATGCCGCCGCGCTCGGTGTGCATGCGCTGGCGCGGATGCAGGAGATGAAGCACCGGAACCCGCTCGTCGGCGACGTGCGCGGCCGCGGGCTGCTGCTCGGCATCGACCTCGTCGCCGATCGTGCGACGAAGGCGCCGGCCGCCGACGTCGCCGACCGCGTGCTCTACCGCGCGCTCTCGCGCGGGCTGTCGTTCAAGACGACGATGGGGCACGTGCTGACGCTGACACCGCCGCTGGTCACGACGCGGGCGCAGATGGACGCGGCGCTGGACATCGTCGAGGCCTGTCTCGCCGAGGAATTCACGGCGGGCGCCTGAGGCGGCGCCCCCGAATCGCGGGGGTGCGCCGGGCCGCCCGTGCGGCGGACGTGGCACGCTCCGCGCCGAAACGCCGTGCCGGGCCCCACTCGGTGGCGCGCTGCCCGCATCCGGAGGAGGTGGGGCCGGTGCGCCCGGGCTGCGCGGCGCAGGGAACCTGGCTTCGAGGACACGATGAGAACAACGCGCGCCTGCCCGCGGCCCTACGCTGAACCCACCGCCGACGCTTCCCGAGCCGAGACTTCCCCCGGTGATCGGCTCGCGTGCCCACGCACAGGGCGCCCCGGCAGCGGACCCGCCGGCAGCGAGGTTCTCGTGCGCCGGGCCCTCTCGGCCACGGCCTTCGCGGCGCTGGCCGCGTGCGGCGGCGGAGGAGGCGGCGGGGACCCCGCCGCGCCGGCCAACGAGGCACCGACGGTGGCGCTCGACGCGCCGGCGGCCAACGCCACGTTCGCCTTCGGCGACGCGATCCGCATCGCGGCCACGGCCGCCGACCGTGACGGCAGCGTCGTGCGCGTCGAGTTCTTCAACGGCACCACGAAGATCGGCGAGGACACCACGGCGCCCTACGAGCTCGTCTGGACCGACGCGCCGGCCGGTGCCCTCACCGTCACCGCGCGGGCCTTCGACAACGGCGGCGCAGCGACGCTGTCGGCTTCGCTGCCGATCACGGTGACGGCGTCGCCCACGCCGGCGCCGCCGGCACCGCCGCCGGGAACACCCCCGCCACCACCGCCGCCACCCCCGCCCCCGAACCAGCCGCCGACGGTGGCCCTCACGGCACCGGCCACCAACTTCAAGCCGAACGCCCCGGCCACGCTCACGCTGGCGGCCAACGCCGCCGATGCCGACGGCGGCATCGCCAAGGTCGAGTTCTTCCGCATCGACCCGGCTGTTGTACCCCCGGTCCTCGACGACACGACACGCGTCGGCGCCGCTGACACCGTGGCCCCCTACGAGGTGCAGACCGCGGCGCTGCCGGCCGGCACCTACACCTTCGTCGCGCGCGCCACCGACAACCTGGCGGCCGTCGCCATGTCGGCCTCGGTGCAGGTGATCGTCAACGCGCTGCCCACCGTGGCCATCACGTCACCGGCCGCCGGCGCCGTCGTCAACATCGGCAGCACGGTGACGCTGCGCGCCACCGCCGGCGACGCGGACGGCACGGTGAACAAGGTGGAGTTCCTGCTCGACGGCGGCGCGCCGCAGCTGGCCACGCAGGTGAGCCCGGGCGTGTGGGAGCGCACCTGGGTCAACCCGTCGATCGGCGGGCACACGATCGTCGCGCGCGCCACCGACAACGACGGCGCGGTGCAGAACACCGCGTCGATCTCGATCAACGTGCCGGCCAACGTGCCGCCGGCGGTGACGCTCGCGGACCCGGCGGCGGGCACCAACGCGCCCACGACGCTGGCGCTGGCCGCCACGGCGACCGACAGCGACGGCACTGTCGCCTCGGTCGAGTTCTTCAACGGCGCGGCGTCACTGGGCACGGGCACGCGCGATGCGTTGCCTTCGAACACCTGGCGGCTGTCGGTGCCGGTGAGCGCGGCGCAGGCGGGCACCTTCACCATCACGGCGCGCGCCACCGACAACCTCGGCGGGCACAGCACGACGGAGTCCAAGGCGGTGACCGTCGCCCCGAACGTGCCGCCGTCGGTGGCGATGAGCTCGGCGGCGGCGGTGACGCTGCCCGTGAACGCGACGGCCGGCAACGTCCCGCTGGCCGCCACGGCCACGGACGCCGACGGCATCGCCAGGGTCGAGTTCTTCAACGGTGCCACGAAGATCGGCGAGGACACGAGCGCGCCGTTCCAGATCACCTGGGCCGGCGTCGCCGCCGGCAGCTACGGCATCACGGCGCGTGCCACCGACACGGTGGGCAGCGTCACCACCAGCGCCGTGCAGGCACTCGTCGTCACGCCCAACTTCGAAGGCATGTGGGCGAACCTCACGGCGGCGCAGAAGGCCGGGCACACGATGGTGCCCAACCGCACCACCGACGACGGCGGCACCGACGCCATCGAGGTGATGACGGTGATCGGCGTGAACACGGTGATCCCGAAGTTCAGCGCCGCGATGTCGCAGGCGGCGCTGTCGCTCGCACGCGCCATCCCGTCGAGCGCCACGGCCGGCTTCGTCACCGGCCCGTGCACGAGCGGCACGATCCAGGTCGCGCAAGCCGGTGCGAACCGGATCGTCAACCTGAACGACTGCGTCGTCGGCGGCTACACGTTCTACGGCGGCGGCGGCGTCGCGCCGTACATCCAGTACGACACGACCACGTCGACCACCGCCGTGCCGCCGGCCACGCAGCCGGTGCATCCGAATCCGAACTGCGTGCTGGAGACCTCGCCGGTGCGCCGGTGGCGTTGCTCGATCGGCTCGTCGGTCGACTGGACGCCGATCACCGACGGCTTCCGCCTGCTCATCCAGGGCGTCAGGGTCACCGGCTATGGCGCACCAGACCCCGGCGGCAAGGACTACCCGCGCAACGCCTTCGGATGGACGCGCGTCGAGTGCACGGGCGGTGGCGGCGCACAGACCTGCATGACGCTGCAGGACGTGAGCTTCCTGTGGGGCCACGACCTCGCGTGGACCGACTACACGACCGGGCCGCTGGTCTTCCCGGCCACCAACTACGCCACCGACGACACCTATCGCCTGAACGGCACGCACCGCTCGCACTACTGCTCGCCGGATCCGACCAAGCCGAACAACGGCCGCGACTTCTGCCTGGCCAATCCGCCCACGGCGCGCCACATCAAGTTCGAGAACATGACGAACACGAGCGGCCGCGCGATCGTCTACGCGAGCAACGGCTGGTCGGTGGTGACGCGGCTGGCTCCCGAGGCGCCCGGCATCGAGCGGCTCACGGTGCAGCGCACGGTGCTGCAGGGCGGCGCCTTCGTCACGCAGCCCGCGCAGACGTTCCGCCTCGACGTGGGGCCGACGAGCGGCGACTGGCGACTCGCGCCCTGAGCCTCGCACAGCGTCTTCAGCCGCGCCTCGGACTCGGCCACGAAACGCACACGCGCCGAGGCGGCTCGTGCGACGCGCGTCGGCGCGGCGTTCGCGTGAAGCGGCGCGCATCGGTCGCTTGTCCGTTGAGCACTTCACGAACGACCTGCGAGCGAGTGGCCCCTGGTCGCGGGTGGTTCGTGCGCAGGTCACACCAGGGCGTGGCACGCTCCTTTTCGTCGCAGCCACGTGCATGCCACCTGAGGACCCGATGACCACCACGCGCCCCTGCCCGCGCCCGCCACAAACCACGCGCTCGACCGCCGACCCGCGAGCCGCCACGTTCCTGTCCCCCTGGTCGAGCATCGCCAGGCCCGCCGCCCTGAGGCGCCTCGCGCTGACGGCGACGGCCGCCGCCGCGGTGGCCGCTTGCGGCGGTGGGGGCGGCGGTGGGGGTGGCGGCGCCGAGCCGATCGCGCCGACCAACGCGGCGCCGACCGTCACCCTCACGGCGCCGGCCGCCAACGCCACCTTCGCTTCCGGCGAGGTGGTGCGCATCAGTGCCACTGCCGCCGACAGCGACGGCACCGTCACCAAGGTCGAGTTCTTCAATGCCGGCGTGAAGATCGGCGAGGACACCACGGCGCCGTACGAGCTCGACTGGACAGGCGCTCCGGCCGGCGCGCTCAGCATCACCGCGCGCGCCACCGACAACGCCGGCGGCACCGGTGTGTCGGCTTCGCTGCCGCTCACGATGGCACCGCCGCCGCCCCCGCCGCCCCCGCCGGCGCCGACCCCACCCCCGCCGCCCCCGCCACCCCCGCCGCCCCCGAACCAGTCGCCCGTCGTCTCGATCACCTCGCCGGTGAACAACTTCAAGCCCAACGCGCCGGCAGACGTGGCGCTCGTGGCCAATGCGAGCGATGCCGACGGCAGCATTGCCAAGGTCGAGTTCTTCAGCATCGACCCGACCAACCCGGTGTTGACCACCAGCACGCTGATCGGCGAGGCCATCGGCCTCGGCTCGCCACCCGAATGGCGCCTGACGGCGAAGCTGCAGTTCCCCGGGCAATACACCATCGTTGCCCGCGCCACCGACGACAAGGGCGCGATGTCGACCTCGGCGTCGACGCTGGTCATCGTGAATGCGCTGCCCACGGTGAGCATCGTCTCGCCGACGCCGGGCGCCACCATCGTGCCGGGCACGACCGTGACACTGCGCGCCAACGCGAGCGACAGCGACGGCTCGGTGGCGAAGGTCGAGTTCTTCGTCAACGACGGCGCCACGCCCATCGGCACGGCCACGCGGGTGGGCGCGACCAGCGAGTACACGCTTTCGTGGACCACCGCGACGCAAGGCGCCTACACCTTCACCGCGCGCGCCACCGACAACGACGGCGCGTTGCAGACCACCGCCTCGGTGGGCGTCAACGTGCCGGCGAACGTGCTGCCGACGGTCACGCTCGATGCACCGACGGCCGGCACCAATACGCCGACGACCCTGGTGCTGAGCGCTACCGCCTCCGACAGCGACGGCAGCGTCGCCTCGGTGCAGTTCCTGAATAACGGCGTGGTGCTCGGCAACGGCACCTTCGACGCCGCCACCTCGAAGTGGAAGTACGAGCGGCCGATCCTCGCGTCCGAGTTCGGCACCTACGTCATCACCGCCCGCGCCACCGACAATCTCGGTGGCCAGACGACCACCGCGTCGCAGAGCAAGACGATCGCGGCGAACGTGCCGCCGGTGGTGAACCTCACCTCGGCCGCGGCGGTGACGCTGCCGGTGAACACCGTCGCCGGCGCCGTCACGCTCGCCGCCTCGGCGTCCGACAGCGACGGCATCGCCAAGGTCGAGTTCTTCGACGGCGCCACCAAGATCGGCGAGGCGACCTCGGCACCGTTCCAGTTCACCTGGAACGGCAGCGGTGCCGGCGTCGCCGCGGGCACGTACACGATCAAGGCGCGCGCCACCGACGGCGTGGGCAGCGTCAACGAGTCGGCGCCGCAGGCGCTCGTCGTGACACCGAACCTCGAAGGCATGTGGGCGACGCTCAGCGCGGCGCAGAAGGCCGGCCAGGTGCAGGTGCCCGACAAGACGCTCGGTGACCCCGGCGGCAATGCCGTCGAGGTGCTCACGGCCATCGGCGTCAACACCGTCGCGCCGAAGTACGTCGTGGCGATGGCGCAGGCGCTGCGCCGCATGGCCGACCTGCCGACCGATCCGACCGTGGGTTATGTCGCCTGCCCCGAAGGCGGCACGCGCTTCGTGCAGACGGTCGGCGCCGCGCGCTTCATGACCTTCAGGGATTGCAGGGTCGGCGGCTTCACGCTGGTGGGTGGTGCCGACTACAAGACGATCGTCGACGGCGTGGAGACGCCGGGTTATCCGCATACCTACAACCCGCCCCCGCCGCCCCCGCCGCCCCCGCCACCACCTCCCCCGCCGCCGCCGCCGGGCCCGCCGCCGCCGCCGCCCCCGCCGGCCCCGCCTGCGCCACCGCCTCCTCCGCCCCCACCTCCGGCGCCGGTGACGCGCTACGTACCTTCCGAGGTCACGTACACGCAGCTTGCCGCCGACCGCTTCCGCATCGTCGTCGGCGGTGCCAAGGTCCTGGGCAACGGTACGCCGGAGAACGGCACCGAGTTCTTCCCGCACAACGCCTGGGGCTTCGCCTACGTCGAGTGCACGGTCACCGGCGCGACGAAGAACTGCATCACCAACCACGAGAACTCGTTCCTGTGGGGGTGGGACATCGCCTGGACCGACTGGAACGACAACGGCACACCGTTCGGCCCCGTGCCGGGCCTGCCCTGGAACAGCTACCTCACCGACGACCCGTACAAGCTCAGCGGGACGATGCGCACGTGCCAGCCCGATCCGCAGCCGGAGAACTACCAGCCCGAGTTCTGCCAGAACCAGGGCGCGATCCCGGCGCCCACGGCCAGGCACATCAAGTTCGACGCCATGACGAACGTCGGTGGCCGGGCCATCGTCTACGGCACCGACGGCTGGGCCGTGGTCAAGCGCCTGCCGCCGCTCACGCCGGGGGTCGAGCGGGTCGAGGTCCAGCAGTTCCGGCCCGGGCAGGCCACGCAGCCGCCGCAGACCTACAGCTGCCCGGTCGACAGCAACGGCTTCTTCACCTGCTCGCTGGTGGTCACGCCCTGACGAGGTCGCGCCTCGAGTCCCTGCGCCGACCCGGCGCGACGACAGCGGCGGCCTGCGGGCCGCCGCTCTTCCTTCGTCCTCCTCAGGCCCCGAACGCGAAGTCGCGCCCGGGCGCCGCGGCGAAGAGCGCGCGCGTGTACTCGTGCTGCGGCGCGCCGAAGATGCGGTGCGCCGGGCCGTACTCGACCACCTCGCCCCGGCTCATCACGGCGAGCGTGTCGCACACCTGCGAGGCGACGCGCAGGTCGTGCGTGATGAAGAGCATGGCGATGGACAGGCGCTGCCGGATCTCCTCGAACAGCTGCAGCACCTGCGCCTGAACCGAGACGTCGAGCGCGCTCACCGCCTCGTCGGCGATCAGCAGCTCGGGCTCCATCATCAGTGCGCGCGCGATGCAGATGCGCTGGCGCTGGCCGCCGCTGAACTGGTGCGGGTAGCGCGCCATGGCGCTGTCGTCCATGCGCACCAGCGCCAGCAGCTCGCGCGCCTTCGCCAGTGCCTGGGCGCGCGGCAGGCCGTAGTTCATCGGCCCTTCGATCATCGCCTCGCCGACGGTGCGGCGCGGGTTGAGCGAGCGGTACGGGTCCTGGAACACGATCTGCACGCGCTTGCGCAGCGGCCTGAGCGCACCGGCCGACAGCGTCGCGATCTCGTCGCTGCCGAGCCGCACGCTGCCGCCGGTGGGGTCCACGAGCCGCACGACGCAGCGCGCCACCGTGCTCTTGCCCGAGCCCGACTCGCCGACGATGCCCAGCGTCTGCCCGCGGCGGATCTCGAAGCTCACGCCCCTGGCGGCGTGCACGGTGCGGCGCTTGCCGAACCAGCTGCGGTCGTCGTAGGTCTTGGCCAGCGCGTCGACCTTCAGCACGACCGGTGCCTGCGCCACGTCGGTGGCGCTGGCCCGCTCCTCGGTGCGCAGCTGCGGCACCGAGGCCATCAGCATGCGCGTGTAGGCGTGCTGCGGCCGCTGCAGCACCGCTTCCTTCGACCCGAGCTCGACCAGGTCCCCCAGGCGCAGCACGGCGACGCGGTGCGCGATCTCGGCCACGACGCCGAAGTCGTGCGTGATGAAGAGCACCCCTGTGCCGTGGCGCGCCTGCAGGTCGAGCACGAGCTTGAGGATCTGCGCCTGCGTGGTCACGTCCAGCGCGGTGGTCGGCTCGTCGGCGATCAGCAGCACCGGGTCGAGCACGAGCGCCATCGCGATCATGATGCGCTGGCGCTGGCCGCCGGAGAGCTGGTGCGGGTAGCTCGCCACCATGCGCTCGGGGTCGGGCAGCAGCACTTCCCTGACGATCGCCAGCACCTTGTCGCGCCGCTCGGCGGCCGACATCGGCGTGTGCTCGCGCAGCACCTCGTCGATCTGGTCGCCGCAGGTCATCACCGGGTTCAGGGCCGTCATCGGCTCCTGGAAGATCATGCTCATGCGCGTGGCGCGCAGCTCGCGAAGGCGCGACAGCGGCGCATGCGTGATGTCCTCGCCCTGCAGCGCGATGCGCCCGGCGGTGACCGGCAGCGTCTTCGGCAGCAGGCCCATCACGCCCTGCGCGATGACGCTCTTGCCGGAGCCCGACTCGCCGACGAGGCAGACGATCTCGCCGCGGCCGACCGTGAAGCTGACGTTGCGAACGGCGGTGCCGCGGTCGCCGCCGGAGGGCAGCGCGATCGTCAGGCCCTGCACCTCGAGGATCGGAGTGCTCATCGCCGGGCCATCTTCGGGTCGAGCGTGTCGCGCAGCCCGTCGCCGAGGATGTTCACCGCCAGCACCGTCACCGCGAGGAAGATGCCGGGGAAGAAGATGTTGTGCGGGTAGGCGTTGAACTGCGCGCGCCCCTCGGCCATCACGTTGCCCCAGGTCGGGATGTCCGGCGGCAGCCCGACGCCGAGGAACGACAGGATCGCCTCGGTGAGGATGCCGGCGGCACAGATGAACGTGCCCTGCACGACCAGCGGCGCGACGGTGTTGGGCAGGATGTGCCGCCCCATGATCTTCCACGTCGGCGTGCCGAGCGACACCGCGGCCTCGACGTACGGTTCCTCGCGGATGGTCAGCACGAGCGAGCGCACGAGCCGCGTGACGCGCGGGATCTCGGGGATCGCGATGGCCACCACCACCGTCAGCAGGCTGCCGCGCCACATCGCCACCAGCGCGATGGCGATGAGGATCGCGGGAATGGCCATCAGCCCGTCCATCACGCGCATCAGGATGCCGTCGACGCGGCGCAGGAAGCCGGCGACGAGGCCGAAGACGATGCCCACGGCCAGCGCCAGCACCGCGGTGAAGAGCCCCACGATGAGCGACACGCGCGTGCCGTAGATGACACGGCTGTAGATGTCGCGCCCGAAGCTGTCCGAGCCCATCAGGAAGCGATGCTCGAGCGTCTCGCCCTCGAGCGTGGTGATCTCGCCCATCTTGCCCGGCGTCAGGTCGCGGCTGGCGGGGTCGAAGAGCGAGGGGTCCACGGTGCCGAGCCACGGGGCGGCCAGGGCCACCACGACGAGCAGCGCGAGCACGATGCCGCCGAAGCGCACGCCGGCGTGCCGCCGCACGCGCTCCCAGGCGCTCTCCTGCCGCACCACCGAGGCGGCTTCGACGGAGAGTTCGCTGAACGAGGTGGTGGTCTCGGCCATCGTCGTGGCGGCGGTGTCAGTAGCGGATCCTGGGGTCGAAGAAGACGTAGCTCAGGTCGACGAGCAGGTTCACGAGCACGTAGACGCACGAGAAGAAGAGGATGACGCCCTGGATGGTGGGGAAGTCGCGCGCCAGCACGGCGTCCACCGTCAGCCGGCCGAGCCCGGGGATGGCGTAGACCGACTCGGTGACGACGACCCCGCCGATGAGCAGCGCGATGCCGATGCCGATGACGGTGGCGATGGGCACCGCGGCGTTGGCCAGCGCGTGCCGCATCAGCACCTTCTTCTCGGGCAGCCCCTTGGCACGGGCCGTGCGGATGTAGTCCTCGCCGAGCGTCTCGAGCACCGACGCGCGCGTGACGCGGGCGATGAGCGCGATGTAGATCACCGACAGCGTGATCGCCGGCAGCGCCAGGTGCGTCAGCCACGGACCCACGCCGTCGGCGAGCCGCTTGTAGCCCTGCACCGGCAGCCAGCCGAGCTTCAGCGAGACGAGCCAGATCAGCACGTACGCGAGCACGAACACCGGCACCGAGAAGCCCATCACCGAGAACGCCATCAGCGCGCGGTCGAGCCAGCCGCCGAAGCGCCACGCCGCCAGCACGCCGAGCGGCACCGCCACCGCCACCGCGAGCGTGATCGTGACGAGCGCCAGGCTCAGCGTCGGCTCCAGCCGCTGGCCGATGAGCGTGGTGACCTCGGTCTTGTAGTAGTAGCTCTGGCCGAGGTCGCCGCCGAGCAGGTGGCCGAACCAGATCAGGAACTGCTCGGGGATCGAGCGGTCGAGGCCGAGGGTCTTGCGGATCTGCGCGATCTGCTCGGTGGTGGCGGCGTCGCCGGCCAGCACGGCGGCCGGGTCGCCCGGCGTCAGCCGCAGCATCAGGAACACCAGCACCGCGACGATCAGCAGCACCGGGATCGTGGCCAGCAGGCGGCGGGCGAGGAAGGCGAGCATGGAGACCGGGACAGGACGGCGCGCGGGGCCGCAAACGCAGCGGGCCGCGGCAATGCTGCGGCGGCCCGCGCAGGTCAGGGCGGAGCGGTCAGTCCTTCTTCAGGTTCCAGTAGATGTTGCCGTTGTGCACGAAGAAGCCGCTGATGTTCCTGCGTGCCGCCACCGGCTGGCTGTACTCGCCGAGAGGAACGTGTGTGCCGATCTCGAACGCACGGGCGTGGATCTGCTCGGCGAGCTTCTTCTTCGTCGCCTCGTCGGTGGCGCGCATGAACTGGTTGCGCAGCTCGGCCAGCTTCTCGTCGCTGGCCCAGCCGAACCAGCCGCTCTTCTCGCCACGCGTGTCCATCATCGCGCTGGCGATCGGGTTCCACACGTCGAAGGCCTGCCAGGCGGTGAGGAACATGTTCCAGCCGCCCTTGTCCGGCGCGTCCTTCTTCGCGCGTCGGCCGACCAGCGTCTGCCAGTCCATCGCCTGCAGGTCGACCTTGAAGCCGGCCTGCCGCAGCAGCTGCGCGGCCACGTCGGGCAGCTTCTGGATGCTGGCGAGGTCGGTGGGCTTCATCAGCACGATCGGCGTGCCGTCGTAGCCGCTGGCCTTCAGCAGGTCCTGCGCCTTCTTCATGTTGCTCTTGAGCTGGATGTCGCTGCCGGCCGTGCTGCCGTACGGCGTGCCGCAGATGAACATCGAGCCGCAGGGCTTGTACAGCTCCTTCACGCCCACCTGTGCGCGCAGGAACGCCTCCTGGTTGAACGCGGCGATCACCGCCTGCCGCACCTTCGGGTTGTCGAAGGGCTTGTGCAGGTGGTTGAAACGTGCGATGTACTGCAAGCCGAGGTTGCTCCACTTCGGGATCTGCAGCGACTTGTCGCCCTTCACGGTCTCGTAGTGGTCGAAGCCGAGCGCCTCGATGATGTCGATCTCGCCCTTCTGCAGCGCGCTCACCTGCGCCTGCGCGTCGCGCAGCGCCAGGTTCCACTCGACGCGGTCGACGTAGACGCGCTTGCCGCCGGTGGTGCCGCTGGGCGGCTCGCTGCGCGGCACGTACTTGGCGAACCTGGTGTAGACCGCCTTGTCGCCGGGCTTGAACTCGTCGCGCTTGAAGACGAACGGGCCCGAGCCGATGTGCTCCTCGATCTGCTTGAACGCATCGGTCTCGGCGATGCGCTTGGGCATGATGAAGGGCACGTTGGAGCTCGGCTTGCCCAGCGCCTCGAGCACGAAGCCGCAGGCCTCGCCGAGGAAGATGCGGAAGGTGTCGGGCGCCGGCGAGTCCATGCGCTGCACGAACTGCATCAGCGCCGAGCCCATCGCGTCGCGCTTGCCCCAGCGCTGCAGGCTGGCGACGACGTCCTCGCCGGTGACGGGCTTGCCGTCGTGGAACTCGAGGCCCTTGCGCAGCTTGAAGGTCCACAGCCGCTTGTCCGGGCTCTCGACCCAGCTCTCCACCATCTGCGGCTTGACGCGGCCGTTCTCGTCGGTGCCGAAGAGGGTGTCGTAGATCATGTAGCCGTGGTTGCGGCTCATGTACGCCGTGGTCCAGATCGGGTCGAGCACCGCGAGGTTGCTGTGCGGCACGACGCGCAGCACCTTCTCCTGGGCGTGCGCCCCCGGGGCGGCGAGCAGCGCGGCGGCGACAAGCGCCACCGGGCCGAGCATGCGGCGGGTGATCATCTTCATCTCGGGTGTCCTCTTCTTCCGGAAAGCAACGACAAACAAGGACCGTGCCAGCCCGCGCGCCCCAACGGGGTGCAGCCACGCGGCGTTCTTCGATTCTCGGCGGCGCCTGCGCGCCGGCTCATCAGGGCAAACACCCGGCGCAGCGCCCCCGCTGCGCGAGGGCGGCACGCGCGGCGTGGCGACCGGCCCGAGGCGCTGGCATCGTCG
>JAHCKS010000104.1 GCA_026125665.1 Rubrivivax sp. | reverse complement strand
CCTCTTCGCGCTGCCGCTCGCCTTCGCTGCGTTGCCGCTGTACGTGCAGTGGCCGGCCCACGCGGCGGCGACGGGGGGGTTGCCGCTGGCGTGGCTCGGTGCGCTGCTGCTGGCGGTGCGCGTGGCCGATGCGTTCGTCGACCCGTGGATCGGGGCGCGTGTCGACGCGCTGTTCGCGCGTTCGACGCGGCACGCGTGGGCCGCGGCCGGCGCCGCGGCGGCGGCCGCGGCTGGCGGGATCGCCGCGCTGATGTTCGCGCCGGCGGCCGTCGTGCAGGCGCCGCCGTGGCTGCTGGCCTGGTCGGCCGGGGCGCTCGTCGTCACGTCGCTCGGCTACAGCGTCGCGATGGTCACGCACCAGGCTTGGGCCGTGCGCTTCGGCGGCGGTGCGGCCGAGCAGGCGCGCTGGGTCGGCGCGCGCGAGGCGCTGGCACTGGCCGGCGTCATCGCAGCGAGCCTGCTTCCGGCGCTCGCAGGCTGGCCCGTCACGGTGGGCGCCCTGGCAGCGCTGCTGCTCGTCGGCTGGTGGCGACTCGGGCACGCGCCGCCCGGCCGGGACGCAATCCTTCCTCCGAGGATGCCCGGCGGCAGTCACGGGCAGGCAGGGGAGCGGTGGGGCACCGCGGCGGCGCGCGGCTCGCAAACTTCGGCCGCCGCGCCGGGCGCGGCCGCGTCGAGCCCGTGGCAGGACGCGGGCTTCCGCCGCCTCGTGCCGGTGCTGCTCTTGAGCGGATTCGCCAGCGCCATTCCGGCCAGCCTGTTCGTTCTCTTCGTGCGCGACCGCTTGCAGGCCGATGCCGCCGCCGAAGGCTGGCTGCTCGGCCTGTACTTCGCCGCCGCCGCCTCGGCGATGCCGCTGTGGGTGCGTGCGGTGCGGCGTTTCGGGCTGCTGCGCGCGTGGTTCGCCGGCATGTGGATCGCGATCGTCGCCTTCGCCGGGGCCGTGGTGCTCGGGCCCGGCGACCTGCCGTGGTTCACCGTCGTCTGCGTGGCTTCGGGGCTGGCGCTCGGCGCCGAACTGGTCGTGCCGCCGGCGTTGCTGGCCGGGCTCATCCAGCGACGCAACGGGTCGGGCGAGTCGAGGGGCGCCGCCGCTTCGTCCGACGCATCCCGCTCCTGCGCCGATGGCGGCCGCGGCGTCGAAGGCCTGTGGTTCGGCTGGTGGAACTTCGCGACCAAGCTCACGCTCGCGGCCGCCGCCGGCCTCGCGCTGCCGCTCGTGCAGTGGCTCGGGTACAGCCCGGGCGCGCGCGATGAACACTCGCTTTTCGCGCTGGCCCTGTGCTACGCGCTGCTGCCCTGTGCCGTGAAGGCAGTGGCAGCAGCGGCGCTGTGGGCGCAGCGCCACCACTGGGCGTGGGCGCTGGCGCCGGGGTCGCCCGCGCGAAGTGAACCGAAGGAGGAACCTGATCGATGAACCTGCCGAACCGTCTCCGCCGCCGCCTGGTCGTCGCGGGCCTGCTCTCCGGGCCTCTTGCACTGGGCGCATGCGCCAGCCCGGCCATCGACGACTACGCGAGCGAACGGCCGATCCTCGACCTGAAGCGCTACTTCGACGGCGAGGTGCTCGCGCACGGCATCTTCGTCGACCGCGCCGGGCGCGTCGCGCGCCGCTTCACGGTGGTGATGAGCTGCACCTGGCGGGGCGAGGAAGGCGAGCTCGACGAGCGCTTCAGCTACAGCGACGGCGCGAGCGAGCGCCGCGTCTGGCGCCTGCGCCACGTCGGCGGCGGCCGCTACGTCGGCCGCGCCGACGACGTGGTCGGTGAAGCGAGCGGCCGCACGGTGGGCAACAGCTTCCGCTGGGCCTACACGCTGCGCCTGCCCGTGGACGGGCGCGTGCGGGACGTGCAGTTCGACGACTGGATGCACCTGGTCGACGAGCGCGTGATGCTGAACCGCGCGACGATGAGCAAGTTCGGGTTCCGGCTCGGCGAGGTGCAGCTGGTCTTCACGCGCGCCACGCCGATGCGGGCCGCGGGCGAGCCGGGTGGCTCGAGCGAAGCCTCCGGCATGTTCGCCTTGCCTCGCGCTCGCGCGCCGGGCCGCCCCGCCGGCACCGTGCGAGGGTGAGGCGCCTGATGCCGCTCAATCCGGTCATCGAAAGCTGGCAGGGGCGCTGCGCGTGGATCGTCGGTGCCTCCAGCGGCATCGGCCGCGCCACGGCGGCGGCGCTGCACGCGCGGGGTGCCCGGGTTGCCGTGTCTTCCCGCAACGAGGCGGCACTGCAGCAGTTCGCACTTGAGCATGCAGGCAGCCTCGCGCTGCCGCTGGACGTGACCGACCACGCGAGCGTCACGGCTGCGGCCGGGCGCCTTCGCGACACCTGGGGCACGCCGGACCTGGTCTTCGCCTGCGCCGGACACTATCGGCCGATGCGCGCCACGGAGTACTCGCTGCCCGAGATGCGGCGGCACCTGGACATCAACTATCTCGGCACGCTGCACGTGCTCGACGTGACGCTGCCGCCGCTGCTGGCCGCCGGCCGCGGACACCTCAGCCTGATGGGCAGCGTCGCCGGTTATCGCGGCCTGCCGCAGGCGCTGGCCTACGGCCCGACGAAGGCAGCGCTGAACAACCTGGCCGAGGTGATGTACTTCGACCTGCACGACCGCGGCCTCGGCGTGTCGATCGTGAACCCAGGATTCGTCGATACGCCGCTGACGGCGCAGAACCCCTTCCGCATGCCCGCATTGATGACCCCCGTGCAGGCCGCCGACGCGATCGTGCGCGGCTGGCAGGCGGGGCAATTCGAGATCCACTTCCCGCGCCGCTTCACCCTCGGGCTGAAGACGCTGCAGTCGGCCTGGCACGGCCTGTACTTCGCTGCCGTGCGGCGCGCAACGGGCCTCTGAGGCGGCGACATCCCCGGCGAAGCCGCCCACCCGACACGGGCCGCGGAGGCGGCACACTCGCACCATGCCCCGCCAGCTGCCCGCCGACGACCGCGTGCGCGCCTTCGTGCAGTTCTACGAGTCGCTGCGACCGCAGAGCGTGAGCCGCATCGACGGGCTCTACGCGGCGGATGCCCGCTTCAAGGACCCCTTCAACGACGTGCTCGGCCCGGCCGCGATCCGCCGGATCTTCGAGCACATGTTCGACCAGGTCGACACGCCACGATTCCACGTCGACGGCGGCGCCTGCGAAGGCGACACGGCCTACCTGTCGTGGACGATGAGCTACCGGTTCCGCGGCCGCCCGGCACCCGAGCAGGTCATCCGCGGATGCACCGCGCTGCGCTTCGACTCCGCCGGCCGCGTCGCCGAGCACCGCGACTACTGGGACGCCGCCGAGGAGCTGTACGAGAAGCTGCCGCTCGTCGGCATGCTGATGCGCGCGTTGCGGCGACGACTGGCCGCGTAACTCGGGTCACGCGTCCCACGCCCGCGCTCGGAACGCCTCAGCCAGGAAGTCGATCAGGACCCGCACCTTGGGCGTGAGGTGCTTGCGGCTGGCGTAGACCGCGTACACGCCCAGCTCGATCGAGCGGTACTCCGGCAGCACCTCGACCAGCGCGCCCGAGCGCAGGTGCTCGCCGACCATGAACGACGGCTGCAGCACGATGCCCTGGTGCTGCAGAGCGGCGGCGCAGCAGGTGTCGCTGCTGTTGCTGCGCATGCGCGGAGCGACCTTGATGCTGACCGGCCCCTGCGGCCCGTCGAAGTTCCAGCTGTCTCCCGAAGCCAGCAACGTGTAGCTGAACACCGCATGCCGGGCGATCTCGTCGGGGTGGGCCGGCGTTCCGTGTCGGCGCAGGTAGTCGGGCGAGGCGCAGAGCACGAGCCGTGTCGCGGTGAGCTTGCGGCTGACCAGCGACGAGGCGTGCAGACGCGCGATGCGGACGGCCAGGTCGTAGCCTTCGTCCACCAGGTCGACGATGCGATCGGCCAGCGTCACGTCCAGCGTGACCCGGGGATGCAGCTGAAGGAATGCCGGCCACAGCGGCGCCAGGTGCAGCAGCCCGAAGCTGACCGGCACGTTCACGCGAAGCACTCCGACCGCCTCGTCGGCGCGCGCAGTCACTTCCGCCTCGGCCTCCTCGACTCCCGCCAGCAGTTCCTGGCAGCGGGCGTGGAAGACCTCGCCTTCGACCGTCAGCGACAGCTTGCGGGTCGTGCGGTGCAGCAGGCGCACGCCGAGTCGCGCTTCGAGGTCGCCGACCAGCCGCGACACCGCGGTCTTCGACACCTGCAGCGCGTCGGCCGCGCGCACGAAGCTTCCTGCCTCGACCACGGCGGTGAACGTCCGCATCTCCTCAAACCGATCCATCCGTCTATTGTCCCTGCTTTCGGGACTAATTCAGTCTTCAATGAACGTTTATCTCCAGGATCGGGACACCTAGAGTTCAGTCACCGCGGCCGACGTGCTGCATCACCCACCAGGAGACTCCTCATGAAGATCACCGTCATCGGCGCCGGCAACATGGGCGCAGCATTCGTCAAGCAACTCCGCCGCGCCGGCCACCAGGTCAGCGTCACGGCGCGCGATGCCGCCAAGGCCGCCCAAGTGGCCGCCGCGAATCCCGGCGCCATCGCCGTTCCCGCCGCCGGCGCTGCCGAGGGCGCCGACGCCGTCGTGCTGGCCACCGGCTACGGCGACGCGGTCGCCGCGTTGCGCAGCGTCGGCAACCTGGCCGGCAAGGTCGTGATCGACATCACCAACCCGCTGACAGCCGACTACATGGGCCTGACCGTCGGCCACGACACCTCGGCGGCCGAAGAGATCGCCAAGGCCGTGACCGGTGCCGAGATCGTCAAGGCCTTCAACACCGTGTTCGCGCAGGTGCTCGGCGAAGGCGCCGACTTCGGCAACGGCCGCAAGGTCGAGGTGTTCGTCGCCAGCGACAGCGAGCGGGCAAAGCAGACCGCCCGCGCGATCGCCGAGAGCATCGGCTTCGCCGTGGTCGACGCCGGGCCGCTGAAGAACGCGCGCTACCTCGAGCCGGTGGCCGGTCTGAACATCTATCTGGGCTATGGCGCCGGTCTCGGCACCGGCATCGCGCCGGTGTGGATTCGCAAGGCTTGAGTCCCGTCGACGCCACCCCATCCACACCACGTCCGAAAGACTGCCATGAGCAACTCGACTCTCAATCGCCTGCTGGCCACCGATGCCGGCTTTGGCACCCTCGCGCTGCGCGTGCCGCTGGGCAACATCTTCGTCGCCCACGGCGCGCAGAAGCTGTTCGGCTGGTTCGGCGGCTACGGCCTCGAAGGCACCGGGCAGTTCTTCGGCTCGATCGGCCTGAACCCGGGCACCCCGATGGCCCTGCTGGCCGGCGCCGCCGAGTTCTTCGGCGGGCTGGCCCTGGTGTTTGGCGTGCTGGTGCGCCCCGCCGCGGCGGCACTCGCCTTCACGATGCTGATCGCCATCTTCGCGGTGCACTTCAGCAAGGGCTTCTTCCTCGACAAGGGTGGCTACGAGTACGCTCTGGCCTTGTTCGCGGCCGCGGTCTCGC
Source organism: Rubrivivax sp. (assembly GCA_026125665.1). Classification (GTDB taxonomy): domain Bacteria; phylum Pseudomonadota; class Gammaproteobacteria; order Burkholderiales; family Burkholderiaceae_C; genus Rubrivivax. The sequence continues at coordinate 14,149 of JAHCKS010000104.1, read as the reverse complement.
TGCTGTTCACCGGCGGCGGCCGCTACTCGGCGGATGCGGCGCTGGCCGCTCGCGCCGACTGAAGGCCGGTGATGACCCGGCTGCCCAGCCTGTTCGTCTCTCACGGCGCACCGACCGTCGGCTCGGGCAGCCTGACGCACAACCTGGCCGAGTTCCGCGGCCACCACGGTGCCGACGAGGCCTACGCCACAGAGTTCGCCACCTGGGTGCGCGAGGCCGTCGTCGCGGGCGACGGTGCGCGCCTGCGCCGCACGCTGGCCGACGCGCCACATGCCGCACGCGCCCACCCGACCACAGAGCACTTCTGGCCGTTGCTGGTGGCCGCAGGGGCGGCGCCCAAGCAGAGCGACTGGAGTGTGCTCGACGGCGGCATCGTCCACGGCGTGCTGGCCATGGACGCTTTCGTCTTCGGCTCTGCGGCTGCGTGAGCTCACCATGGACACGCGCAACGACCTTCTCATCCAGCGGCCCGAGGCGGCCGCGACGCGGCAGCGGCTGCTTCTGTTCCATGGCGTGGGCTCGGGCGCCGAGGATCTGCGCCCGCTCGGCGAGGCGCTCGCTGCGCAGCGGCCACGGGCCTGCGTGGTCAGCGTGCGCTCGCCCGATCCGTCCGACCTCGGGCAAGGCTGGCAGTGGTTCTCGGTACGCGGCGTGACCGAGGCCGATCGGCCCGCGCGCGTGGCCGCGGCCATGCCGCGCTTCGTCGAGGCGGCGCGCGCCTGGCAGCGTGAGACCGCAATGGATCCAGGCTCCACGACGCTGATCGGCTTCTCGCGAGGCGCCATCATGGCGCTGGAGTCGACGCAGCAGCCCGGGCCGGTGGCCGGCCGCGGCAGCGCGTCGCCGGACTTGTTCACCGGCCTCGGCCACGGCATCGACGCACGCGTCGTCCGGCGTGTGGTCGAGCATCTCTGAGCGACCCCGTCATGACTGCGCCGCCGGTTCGCCTGCGCCTGCAGGCGCGGTTCACGTTGCTCGAGTTCGACGGCGGCGAGAGCGTGACGTTGCCGGTCGGGCTGCGTGACCTGGCCGAAGTCGTGCTTCGCCACGAGCCGCCGACACCCGCAGAACTGGAGCGCGCGATCGATGTCGTCGAAGACGCTCTGGCCGGCTCGCGCCTCGCGCAGGGCGCACATGGCGACCTCGTCACCGTGGACCCCGTCCGGCTCGCGCTGCCCGGGCTCGACGCGCCGGGTGCATGCCTCACGCGCGACGACGTCGAATCGTTGTTCCAGAGGCTCGCCTCGCGGGCGCTGGGCATGCCCGCGTCAGCGGCCGGATCGCCCCACGGTCGAGAGCTTGCCGCTGCGATCGTCATCGTTCGCGAGTGCATGCATCACCTCGGCTTCGATCGCATCCGCGCGAGCGAAGCCTGACGCTGCATCGCCTTCTCTCCGCTCGCGCGAAGCGCCCGAGCCGGAACCGCATGGCGTCACTGGCCGGCCCGCGACTGGGCCGCCACGTGAGCTGCATGCGTCCACCGCGAGGCCCACGACGGCACGGCTGCCCCAACGCGCGCGTGGGGTGCTCGTGGCGTTGCCGAGCCCAGGAAAGAAGACCTGAAGACACGACAGGCACTTGGCTTCGTATTCGAGGTTCAGGCGCAGTTGCCCCACAAAGCCAAACGGGTCAGCCCTTTGTGAGAGCTAACCCGTTGACTTCTGTGGTCGGGGTGGCGGGATTCGAACTCGCGACCCCTTGCACCCCATGCAAGTGCGCTACCAGGCTGCGCTACACCCCGACGAAGCCCTGCATTATAGAGATGACGTGGGCGCCGTCCGTCGGATCGTCGGCGCAGGGTGCGCCGAAGGCTCAGGGATCGAGCAGCGCCCGAATGGACAGGAGCTCGGCGCGCAGCCGCTGCACGTCGATGCTGGCCGCATCGTCTGCCCCGTCGTCGGCACTCACGACGACCGGCAGCACGGGCACCTCCACGGTCGCCACCGCCGCGTTGCGGTCCAGCAGGGCAGCGTCCGCGAGCCGGTTGCGCGCGCCGCTGATGGTGAAGCCCTGGTCGTAGAGCAGCTCGCGGATGCGCCGCACGAGCAGCACCTCGTGGTGCTGGTAGTAGCGCCGGTTGCCCCGGCGCTTCATCGGCTTGAGCTGGCTGAACTCCTGTTCCCAGTAGCGCAGCACGTAGGGTTTGACGCCGCACAGCTCGCTGACCTCACCGATGGTGAAGTAGCGTTTGGCTGGGATGGCTGGCAGCGCTTTCTCCATTGAAATCAACAGGATCCAACGGGAAAGCTCAGACTCTACTCGAACTCAGCTTCTAGGGGGGTGTCGCCCTGCACGAGGGCCTTCAGTTTGTGACTGGCGTGGAAAGTGACCACGTTGCGCGCCTTGATCGGGATCGACTCGCCGGTGCGCGGGTTGCGCCCCGGGCGCGGCGCCTTGCGGCGGATGTTGAAGTTGCCGAAACCCGACAGCTTCACGTCCTGGCCGGCAACGAGCGTGGTGTGGACGATGTCGAAGAAGGCCTCGACCATGTCCTTGCTCTCGCGCTTGTTGAGGCCCAGGCGGTCGAACAGCAGCTCGGCCAGCTCGGCCTTGGTGAGCGTGGGGGTCTCGAGCGTGGGCAGGATGGCCGGCTTGGCGGCCGCGCCGCCCTCACCCGAGTCCGCCCCCCGTTGCGTGTCTTCGGCCATGCGTGATTCTCCCAGCCTGGCAGCTCAGCAGCCCCGCGCGCGACCTCAGGCGCGCAGGCGCGCCCCGAAGGCGCCGGCGGCCCGGGCCACGGCCGCAGCCACCGCCGCTTCGATGCGTTCGTCGGTGAGGGTGGCGGCATCATCGCGCAGCTCCAGCCGGTAGGCCATGCTGCGTTCACCCATGGACACATTGCCGGACGCACCGGCAGCCCCGGTGCCGGCGGGCCGGTACACGTCGAACAGCGTCGCTGAGCGCACCAGCCCGGCCGGGTCGGCACGCAGGCAGGCCTCGATCGCGGCGTGCGAGGCGCCGGCGCGCCGGTCGTCGAGCACGAGCGCGATGTCGCGCCAGGCCGACTGCTGCCTCGGCACCGGCTGGTACTGCGGCAGCCGCGCGCGCTGCACTGCCGCCAGGTCGAGCTCGAACAGCACCGGCGCGGCAGGCAGCTCGTAGGCCTGGCGCCAACGCGGATGCAGCTCGCCGACGAAGCCGATCGCCTCACCCCCCAGCAGCACGCGCGCGCAGCGCCCGGGGTGCAGCGCGGGGTGGGTGGCCGGCTCGAAGGCCGGCCCGAGCGGCTCGAGCAGCGCCTCGAGGTCGCCCTTCACGTCGAAGAAGTCGGCGGCGCGCTCGCGCGTGCCCCATTGCGGCGCATCGGCCGGGCCATAGGCCAGCGCGGCGATGCGCGGCGGCTGGTCGATGCCGGCGACGGTCAGCTCGCCATCGGCGACCGCCGCATCACGTCGGTAGACGCGTCCGAGCTCGAACAGGCGCACGCGTGTCACCTTGTGCGCCAGGTTGTGGCGCAGCGCCGCGACGAGGCTGCCGATCAGGCTCGAGCGCATCACCGCCAGCGGCGCGGCGATGGGGTTGAGCACGCGGATCGGGTCGGCGTTGCCGGCCAGCTCGCGCTCCCAGCGCTCCTCGACGAAGCTGAAGCCGATCGTCTCCTGGTAGCCGAGGCCGGCGAGCGCGTGGCGCAGCGCGTGCGGGCTGCGTTCCGTCTCGCTGCGCACGCGCGGGGCCACCGGCGCCAGCGGGTCGGCCGCCGGCAACTTGTCGTAGCCGACGACGCGGATCACCTCCTCGATCAGGTCCTCCTCGATCGCGAGGTCGAAGCGCCAGCTGGGCGGCGTGACGTGCAACACGCCGGGCTCCTCGCGGCAAGCAAGGCCGAGACGGCGGAAGACCTCGGCGCACTGCGGCTGCGTGACGGGCAGGCCGATGACCTTGGACGCGCGCGCAACGCGCATCGCCACGGGCTTCGCCTCGGGCAGCGCCAGCACCTGGTCGTCCATCGGGCCTGCTTCGCCACCGCAGATCTCGAGGATCAGCGCCGTGATGCGCTCGATGTGCTCCACCGTCAGCGCCGGATCGACGCCGCGCTCGAAGCGGTGGCCGGCGTCGGTGGCGAAACCGAAGCGGCGCGAACGGCCCTGCACGCTCTCGGGCCACCAGAACGCCGCCTCGACGTAGACGTTGCGCGTGTCGTCGGAGACGGCCGTGGCATCGCCGCCCATGATGCCGGCGAGCGACTCGACCGAGCGTGCGTCGGCGATGACACCGACGTTCTCGTCGACCTCGATCGTGTTGCCGTTGAGCAGCTTCAGCGTCTCGCCCTTCCCTTCGACGACACGGCCCCATCGCACGACGAGCTTGTCGTGGATCTTGTCGAGGTCGAAGATGTGCGACGGCCGCCCGTACTCGAACATGACGTAGTTCGAGATGTCCACCAGCGCCGTGACGCTGCGCTGGCCGCAGCGCGCCAGGCGCTGCACCATCCACGCCGGCGTGCGCGCCTTCGTGTTCACGCCGCGGATGACACGGCCGGAGAAGCGCCCGCACAGGTCCTTCGCCAGCACTTCCACGGGCAGGCGCTGGTCGTGCGCAGGACGCACCGGCGCGATCTTCGGCGTCTTCAGCGGCGCCCCGGTGAGCGCCGCGACCTCGCGTGCGATGCCGTGCACGCTGAGCGCATGCGCGAGGTTCGGCGTGAGCTTCAGCGTGAAGAGCGCGTCGTCGAGCTGCAGATGCTCGCGCAGCGGCCGGCCGAGCGGTGCGTCGGGCGCCAGCTCGAGCAGGCCGGCGTGGTCGTCGTCGATGCCCAGCTCCTTCGCCGAGCAGAGCATGCCGGCGCTCTCGACGCCGCGCAGCTTGCCGAGCCCGATGGTGGACGGCTTGCCGTCGCCGCCTTCGGCCGGCGGCAGCTGCGCGCCGACCATCGCGAGCGGCGCGCGCAGGCCCACGCGCGCATTCGGCGCGCCGCACACCACCTGCAGCGGCGCGCCGCTGCCGATGTTCACCCGGCACACGCGCAGGCGGTCGGCCTGGGGATGCGGCGCCGCCTCGACGATCTCGGCCACGACGACGCCGCTGAAGGGCGGCGCCACCGGGCGCACCTCTTCGGCCTCCATGCCGCCCATCGTGAGCAGCTCGGCCAGCTGCAGCGTGGTGATCGGCGGGTCGCAGAACTCGCGCAGCCAGGACTCGGGGAACTGCATGTCGGACTCTCGGTCGTCTGGGGCGCGCTAGCGGAACTGCGCGAGGAAGCGCAGGTCGCCGTCGAACATCATGCGCAGGTCGTCGATGCCGTAGCGCAGCATCGCCATCCGGTCGCCGCCCATGCCGAACGCGAAGCCGATGTGGTGCTCGGGGTCGAGGCCGTAGTTGCGCACGACGTTCGGGTGCACCTGGCCGGAGCCGGCCACTTCCAGCCAGCGGCCGGCCAGCGGCCCGTGGCCGAAGGCGATGTCGATCTCCGCGCTCGGCTCGGTGAACGGGAAGAAGCTCGGGCGGAAGCGCACGTCGAAGTCGCTGGTCTCGAAGAACTCGCGCACGAAGCCGGTGAAGACGACCTTCAAGTCCTTGAAGCTGACGTTCTCGCCGATCCACAGGCCCTCGACCTGGTGGAACATCGGCGAGTGCGTGGCGTCGCTGTCGACGCGGTAGACGCGCCCCGGCGCGATGACGCGGATCTCGGGCACCGGCTGCCCGGCCGCCTCGGCCGCGGCGTGTTTCGCGGCGTGCGCGCGTGCGTAGCGCACCTGCATCGGGCTCGTGTGCGGGCGCAGGTTGAGCCAGCGGCCTTCGGCGTCCTTCATGTCGACGTAGAAGGTGTCCTGCATCGAACGCGCCGGATGGTTCTCCGGGTTGTTCAGCGCCGTGAAGCTCATCCAGTCGGTCTCGATCTCGGGGCCTTCGGCCACGTCGAAGCCCATGCTGGCGAAGATGGCCTCGATGCGTGCCAGCGTGCGGCTGACCGGGTGCAGGCCGCCGCCGCCGCGCCGGCGGCCGGGCAGCGTGACGTCGAGCGCCTGCGCCTTCAGCTGCGCGTCGAGCTCGGCTTCCGCGAGCGCGTCGCGGCGCGCCTGAAGCGCCGCCTCGATGCGTGCCTTCGCTTCGTTGATCTCGGCGCCGCGCGTCTTCTTCTGTTCCACCGGCAATGCGCCGAGTGCCTTCAGAAGACCCGTCACGCGGCCGGCCTTGCCGAGGAAACGTGCCTTGGCGTTCTCCAGCTCGGCGGGCGTGGGCGCGGCGGCGAATTCGGCAGTCGCCGTGCGCACGAGGGTGTCGAGGTCGCTCATCTCGTCGGGACTTCGTCGAACGTTCGCAGACACAAGAAAAAAGGCCGCCCCGAGGTGACGGCCTTCGTTTGCTCGAGAGGGCCGCCGCCGGTGGCTCCGGTGATGCGGCCCGAGGCACTCAAGCGAGCTGGGCCTTCACCTTCGCCACGATGCCGCCGAAGGCGGCCGGGTCGTTGACGGCGAGCTCGGCCAGCACCTTGCGGTCGATGTCGATCTGCGCCTTCTTCAGCCCGGCCATGAACTTGCTGTAGGTGACGCCGAGCTCGCGGCTGGCGGCGTTGATGCGCGCGATCCAGAGCCGGCGGAAGACGCGCTTGCGCGCACGGCGGTCGCGGTAGGCGTACTGGCCGGCCTTCATCACCGCCTGCTTGGCGATGCGGAAGACGTTCTTGCGGCGGCCGCGGAACCCCTTGGCCAGCGCCAGGACCTTCTTGTGGCGCGCGTGCGCGATGACACCACGTTTGACGCGAGGCATGTGTGTGCTCCTTCGTTGTCCGTCAGCGGTGGCGCGTCACAGGCCGGCGAACGGCAGCATCGCCGCCATGTGGCCCATGTTCGTCTCGTGCACGTTGGTCGCGCCGCGCAGGTGGCGCTTTCGCGTCGTGCTCTTCTTCGTGAGGATGTGGCGCTTGAACGCCTGGCCGCGCTTGACGGTGCCGCCGGGGCGCACGCGGAAGCGCTTCTTCGCGCCGCTCTTGGTCTTCATCTTGGGCATGGGTCGCTCCTTCTAGGTTGCCCCTGCAGGCGACGCCGGTTCGGCGTGCTTGACCGGCCTGCAGCGGCTTGGATGCGCGGATGGCAGCGACCAACCGCCACCTGCGCCGGGACTTCTCTCGCCTCTACTTCCTCTTCGGCGCCAGCACCATGATCATCTGGCGCCCTTCGAGCTTGGGCATGTGCTCGACCACGGCCACGTCGGCGAGTTCGTCACGGATGCGCTCCAGCATCCTCATGCCCAGCTCCTGGTGGGTGATCTCGCGGCCGCGGAACCTGAGCGTCACCTTGCCCTTGTCGCCGTCCTCGGCGATGAAGCGGCGCAGGTTGCGCATCTTGATGTCGTAGTCGTTGTCGTCGGTGCCGGGCCGGAACTTCACTTCCTTGACCTCGATCACCTTCTGCTTGGCCTTGGCCTCGGCCGCCTTCTTCTGCTCCTGGTACTTGAGCTTGCCGTAGTCCACGAGCCGGCACACCGGCGGGTCTGCATTGGCAACCAGCTCCACCAGATCCACGTCCAGCTCGCCCGCCATGCGCAGCGCTTCCTGAGTGGGCACGATGCCCAGTGGTTCGTTCTCCACACCGTTCAGGCGCACCTGCGGCGCCAGGATCTCCCGGTTCAGCTTGTGCTTGCGCTCCGCATTCGGAATGCGGCGGTCCATGAAGGTAGCGATGGTCTTGGCTCCTCAGGTGGCGCGAAGGCGGACCGCGCCACGACAACGACAAAAAGCGCGCCTCGCTGCCCCCTAGGCCCTGGCGGCGATGTCGCCGAGCACGCGGGCCACGAAGGCCTGCTCCGACATCACCCCGAGATCCTGGTTGCCCCGGGCGCGCACCGCAACGGCGCCGCTCGCCTTCTCCTTGTCGCCGACGACGAGGATGTACGGCACCTTGTGCACGGAATGCTCGCGGATTTTATACGTGATCTTCTCGGCCCGCAAATCGGCCTCGACTCTAACTCCTTGTTTTTGCAACGCTTTCGCCACGGCGGCGGCGTAGTCGGCCTGGTGCTCGCTGATGCAGGCCACCACCGCCTGCACCGGCGCCAGCCACACCGGCAGGGCGCCCGCGTGCTGCTCGATGAGGATGCCGATGAAGCGCTCCAGGCTGCCGACGATGGCCCGGTGCAGCATCACCGGGTGGGCGCGGCCGCTCGTCTCCGTGACGTACTCGCCGCCCAGGCGCTCGGCCATGTTCCAGTCCACCTGCATCGTGCCGCACTGCCACTCGCGGCCGATGGCGTCCTTCAGCGTGTACTCGATCTTCGGGCCGTAGAACGCGCCTTCGCCCGGCGAGACCTGGAACTCGCAGCCCGAGCGGCGCAGGCTCTCCATCAGCGCCTCCTCGGCCTTGTCCCACAGCGCATCGGAGCCCAGGCGCTTGCCGGGCGGAGGGCGCGTGGCCACCTTGTAGATGATCTCCGTGAAGCCGAAGTCGCGGTAGACCTTCTGCAGCAGCGCCGTGTAGGCGACGCACTCGTCCTGGATCTGGTCCTCCAGGCAGAAGATGTGCCCGTCGTCCTGCGTGAAGCCGCGAACACGCATGATGCCGTGCAGTGCGCCGCTCGGCTCGTTGCGGTGGCACTGGCCGAACTCTCCGTAGCGCAGCGGCAGGTCGCGGTAGCTGCGCATCGCGCTCTTGAAGATGAGTACGTGCCCCGGGCAGTTCATCGGCTTCAGCGCATAGTCGCGCTTCTCCGACTCCGTCGTGAACATGTTCTCGCGGTAGTTCTGCCAGTGGCCCGTCTTCTCCCACAGGCTCTTGTCGAGGATCTGCGGCCCCTTGACCTCCTGGTAGCCGTTGTCGCGGTAGACGGCGCGCATGTACTGCTCGACCTGCTGCCACACCGTCCAGCCCTTGGGGTGCCAGAACACGAGGCCGGGCGCCGTCTCCTCCATGTGGAAGAGGTCGAGCTCGCGGCCGAGGCGCCGGTGGTCGCGCTTCTCGGCCTCCTCGAGCATCGTCAGGTACTTCTGCAGCTCGTCCTTCGTCGCCCAGGCCGTGCCGTAGATGCGCTGCAGCTGCTCGTTGGCCTGGTCGCCGCGCCAGTAGGCGCCGGCCACCTTCATCAGCTTGAAGTGCTTCAGGCGCCCCGTGCTCGGCACGTGCGGGCCGCGGCACAGGTCCTCGAAGCCGCCCTCGCGGTACAGGCTCACGTCCTCGCCGGCCGGGATGCTCTCGATGATCTCGGCCTTGTAGTGCTCGCCCAGGCCCTTGAAGTAGGCCACCGCCTCGTCGCGCGGCAGCACGCGGCGCGACACCGGCTCGTTCTTCGCCGCCAGCTCGGCCATGCGCTTCTCGATCGCCGCCAGGTCCTCGGGCGTGAAGGGGCGCCTGTACGCGAAGTCGTAGTAGAAGCCGTTGTCGACCACCGGGCCGATCGTCACCTGCGCGTCGGGGAACAGCTCCTTCACTGCGTAGGCGAGCAGGTGCGCCGTGCTGTGGCGCAGGATCGCGAGGCCCTCGGCGTCCTTGTCGGTGACGATGGCGAGCTTCGTGTCGTGCTCGATGCGGTGGCTCGTGTCGACGAGCCGGCCGCCGCCGTCGGCCGCATCGCCGTTCAGCAGCTTGCCGGCGATGGCCGCCTTGGCCAGGCCGGGGCCGATCGCTGCGGCGACCTCGGCCACCGTGACCGGCCCCTCGAACTCGCGGTGCGAGCCGTCGGGCAGCGTGATCTTCAACATGGGAGTTCCTCGCGAGGCAACAAAAAAGCGCGGGTCGGGCCGCGCTTCGTTGCTTGTTCGGGAGGGTGGACAGGCGTGACAGCGCGGCCGGCGATCAGAAGCCGGTGAAGAACTCCGTAGTCCGCGGTGTCATAACCATCTGCCTTTCCCGGTCCTTGTGAGGGGCTGGTGCTGGAGCGAAGTGTAGACCAGTTGACGTCCGCATGGCGTCCGCCGCGCCGTGCCGGCCTCAGGGCAGCGGCATCGCGTCGATCGGCCCGCCGCGCTCGACGATGCGTGCGAACTCGTCGGCCAGCCGCGTGCTCTCGGCCAGCGCCACGCGCCACAACCGCTCGCGGCCGATGTCGTCGTCGCGCAGGTCGCGGAAGTCCTGCCGGTCGGGCAGCTTGCCGTTGGGAAGCCGCTCGACGAAGGCGGGGTGCGGCGCCAGCACGACGAGGTTGTCCAGGTGCGCGCTGGCGCGGTGCCGCTTGTGCCAGGCCTTGTCGAGCCAGCCGGGCACGATGCGCGGCTGGAAGTGCGGGTAGAGCACGAGGCCGTCGCCCATCGCCGCGTAGTTCAGGTGCAGGTGGTAGTCGGTGATGCCGCCGTCCCAGTAGGTGCCCGGTGGACCGCCCGGTACGTCCTGCACGGCCATCAGCGCGAACGGGATCGTGCAGCTGGCCAGGATGGCCGGCGCCAGGTTGGCCAGGTCCAGCGGCACCCGCTGGCTGCGGTAGTCGGCCAACGCGAAGGGCAGATCGTCGCGCGGATCGCTGAACACCACGCGCTCGAGCCAGCTGCCCAGCGCCTGGCGGCTGGCGGCGTTCGTCAGGTAGGCCCCCATGTAGCCGAGCACGGCGCGCATGCGTCCGGGGCGGTGCAGCAGCATGCGGCCGCGGCTGGTGAAGACGTGCAGCCGGTAGCGCGGGCTCGCCAGCACCTCACCCGCACGCGTGCCCAGGCGCTGCGCGATCCTGGCACTGAAGATCTCGGACACCACCTGCGCCTCGGGCAGCTTGCCGGGGCGGTGTGGGTAGCGCTGCGTCACGTAGTCCTCGGCCAGCTGCGCCAGCGCCACGTCGGGGTTCGGCAGGCAGGCGCAGGCCATGCGCCAGGCGCCGATGCTGGCGCCGAGCAGGTGCACCACCTGTTCGCTGCGGGCCAGCCAGCGGCCGAAGATGTAGCGGTCGAGCGGGTTCAGCACGAGGCCCTTCGGCCCGCCGGCCGCCGCCGGCACGACGCGGATGTCCTGCGGCCGCAGGCCGAACTCGCGCAGGTGCTTGCGGGCGCGCGGGCCGGCGTAGATCTCGAGGTTGCGCATCGCGTGGCGGGCGGGTCGCTGGGCCGGAGGCGTTTCGAGCAGTGGACGCTTGCGCCGGGCCGGCAGATGCGTGCCGCCGCCTCAGCCTTGACCGCGCAGCCGTGCGAAGGCGGCGGCCATCGCACCCTGCCCGGCCAGGGCGGGCCCCTGACGCTGGTCACGCCCGGCGTGCCGCTGGCGGGCGGCGGGCACGAAACGGCTGTCGCCGGCTGCGCGTTCACCCGTGCCGCGCGGCTTGTCGTCCCCGGGCCGCATCGAAAGCGCGATGCGCCTGCGTGCCAGGTCCACCTCGAGCACGCGCACGCTCACCACCTGCCCGGCCTTCACCACCTCGCGAGCGTCGCGCACGAAGCCCTGGCTGAGCTGGCTCACGTGAACGAGACCGTCCTGGTGCACGCCGAGATCGACGAAGGCGCCGAACTGCGCCACGTTGCTCACCGTGCCCTCGAGCACCATGCCGGGCTTCAGGTCGGTGATCTCGGCGACGCCGTCGTCGTAGCGCGCGACGCGGAAGTCGGGTCGCGGGTCCCGCCCCGGCTTCTCGAGCTCGGCGACGATGTCCCTGACCGTGATCGCACCGAAGCGCTCGTCGGCGAAGCGTTCGGGCGGCAACGTGCGCAGCACCTCGGCGCGGCCCATCAGCTCGTGCACCGGGCGGCCGGCGGCAGCGAGCAGACGCTCCACCACGGGGTAGGTCTCGGGGTGCACGCCGGTCATGTCCAGCGGGTTGTCGCCGTCGCGGATGCGCAGGAAGCCCGCCGCCTGCTCGAAGGTGCGCGGGCCCAGGCCGCCCACCTGCAGCAGCTGCTGGCGGTTGCGGAACGCGCCGTGGGTGTCGCGCCAGCGCACGATGCTGGCGGCGACCGTGGCGCCGAGCCCCGACACGCGTGCCAGCAGCGGCACCGAGGCGGTGTTGAGGTCGACACCGACCTTGTTCACGCAGTCCTCGACCACCGCGCCGAGCGAGCGCGCTAGGGCCGCGCCGTTGACGTCGTGCTGGTACTGCCCGACGCCGATGCTCTTCGGATCGATCTTCACCAGCTCCGCCAGCGGGTCCTGCAGCCGCCGCGCGATGCTGACCGCACCACGCAGGCTCACGTCGAGCTCCGGCAGTTCCTGGCTCGCGAGCTCGCTGGCGGAGTACACCGAGGCGCCCGCCTCGCTGACCACCACCTTGTCCGGTGCCGCGCCCGACGAGTGCGCGCGCACGCGCTTGACGAGCTCGGCCGCGAGCCGGTCGGTCTCGCGGCTCGCCGTGCCGTTGCCGATGGCGATCAGCGTCACACGGTGCCGGTCCACCAGCCGCGCGAGCGTGTGCAGCGCGCCCTCCCGGTCGTTCCTCGGCTCGTGCGGGTACACGGTGGCCGTCTCCAGCACCTTGCCCGTCTCGCTGACGACCGCCACCTTGACGCCGGTGCGGATGCCGGGGTCCAGCCCCATCACGACACGGGGGCCGGCCGGCGCGGCGAGCAGCAGGTCGCGCACGTTGTCAGCGAAGACCTTGATCGCCACCGCCTCGGCCGCCTCGCGCAGCCGCGCGAACAGGTCGCGCTCGAGGCTCAGCGACAGCTTCACCTTCCACGTCCAGGCGATGCACCTGCGCACGAAGTCGTCGCCCGGCCGCCCGGCGTGGCGCCACTGCAGGTGCTGCGCGATGCGGCCCTCGGCAAGCGGGACCGCCGCCGGTCCCGGGGCAGTCCCGGCGGCGGTGGCGGCGCTGGCGTCGCCAGCGGGCGCCTCGGACACGAGCCTCGCCTCCAACCACTCCTGCGCCCGGCCGCGGAACACGGCGAGCGCGCGATGGCTCGGCACGTTGCGTATCGGCTCGGCGTAGTCGAAGTAGTCGCGGTACTTGGCCGCGTCGGGGTTCGTGGCGTCCTGGCCCGGCGCGAGCCGGCTCGTGAACCACCCCTCGGCCCACAGCCACTCGCGCAGCCGCCCGACGAGCGCTGCGTCCTCGGCCCAGCGCTCGGCGAGGAGGTCGCGCACGCCGTCGAGCACGGCCGGCGCGTCGGCGAACCCTGCCGCGGCCAGCGCGGACCAGCCGCCTTCGTGCGCGGCGCCGAAGGCTTCCGCTTCGACGCGCGGGTCGAGCACGGGGTCGGCGAAGAGGCGGTCGGCCAGCGGCTCCAGCCCCGCCTCGCGCGCGATCATCGCCTTCGTTCGGCGCTTCGGCTTGAAGGGCAGGTAGAGGTCTTCCAGCTCCTGCTTGGACGGCGCCGCGGCGATGGCGGCGCGCAGCGCGGGCGTCAGCTTGCCCTGCTCCTCGATGCTCTTCAGCACGGCGCCGCGCCGTTCCTCGAGCTCGCGCACGTAGACCAGTCGCACCTCGAGCGTGCGCAGTTGCGCATCGTCGAGGCCCTCGGTGGCCTCCTTGCGGTAGCGGGCGATGAAGGGGACGGTGGCGCCGCCATCGAGCAACGCCACCGCCGCCTTGACCTGGGAAGGCCGAACCTGCAGTTCGGCCGCGAGCTGTTCGAGGATCTTCTGGTCGTCCAAGGTCCGGGCGGAGCGGGAAGTGGGGGTCGCCGCAGTCTACCCGCCTCCACCCGCGTCCATTCCGGCGGCATCCTCCCGCCGCCAGGCCACCAGGTCGTCGATCGACAGCAGCGGCAGGCGATGCCGCCGAGCGTAGGCCGCCAGGAGTGCGCCGCGCGTCATCGTGCCATCGCGGTTCATCAGCTCGCACAACACCGCCGCCGGGCGCAGCCCGGCCAGCGCGCACAGCTCGAGCGCGCCTTCGGTGTGACCGCGCCGCGCCAGCACGCCGCCGGCGTGCGCCACGAGCGGGAACACGTGCCCCGGGCTCACGATGTCGGCAGCGCCGCGCCCGGGCGCCGTGGCGGCGCGCACGGTGCTCACGCGGTCGGCGGCGCTGACGCCGGTGGACACGCCTTCGCGCGCCTCGATCGAGACGGTGAACGCCGTGCCATGCCGGCTGCGGTTCTCGCGCACCATCGGCGCGAGGCCCAGTCGCCCGGCGTGATCCGGAGTCAGGCACAGGCAGACGATGCCGCTGCCATCGCGGATGAGCCGGGCCATCACCGGCACGGTCAGCGTCTCGGCGGCCGCGATCAGGTCGGCCTCGTTCTCGCGGTCGTCGTCGTCGGTGACCACGACGATTTCGCCGCGCTCGAAGGCGCGGATCGCTTCGACGACGGTCTTCTGGTCATAAGGCATGGTCGGATCGCTCGCAGTCTGTCGGGTCGAGGAAT
>JAHCKS010000103.1 GCA_026125665.1 Rubrivivax sp. | reverse complement strand
CACGCCGACCTTCGTGGCGTCGGCGCCCCAGTTCTCCAGGTCGATCACCGCCTCGGGCGTGGCGACGTTGCCCGCGATGACGAAGGTCTTCGGCAGCCGCAGCTTGATGTGCTCGATGGTCTTGCGCACGCTCTCGGCGTGGCCGTGCGCGATGTCGATGGTGATGTAGTCCGCCCCGACGCCCTCGGCCGCGAGCCGGTCGATCACGGCATAGTCCTGCGGCTTGACGCCCGAGCTCAGCGAGACGAAGAGCCCCTTGTCGCGCATCTGCCGCGCGAAGGCGACATTGTCGAGGTCGAAGCGGTGCATCACGTAGAAGTGGCCGCTCCTGGCCAGGAACTCGGCGATCGGCTCGTCGATCACGGTGCGCATGTTCGACGGCACCGCCGGCAGGGCGAAGCGCCGGCCGCCGAACTCGACCGAGGGGTCGCACTCGCTGCGGCTTTCGACGCGGCACTTGCGCGGCAGCAGCAGGATGTTGTCGTAGTCGAAGATTTCCACGGCGGGCCTTCAGGTGCGCGGCGGCGCAGGACAAAAAGAAAACCGGGCTCGGCGGTGGCGCCGTCGAGCCCGGTGCCGAATTCTACCCTCGGGGGCTCCCTAGAATCGCCTCATGTCCTTCTCACCGACGGCGCCGGGTCACGTCCACACGACCACCTCCTCGGCCGCCGCCGCGTCGGCGCGGCCCACCCTTCCAGGCACTTCGGGCACATCGGGCCTCGTGCAGCGCCTGCTGCAGGGGCTGAACCCGGAACAGCTGGCGGCGGTGACGCTGCCGTTTCCCCCGGCGCAGTCGGCGCTCATCCTCGCCGGCGCCGGTTCGGGCAAGACCCGCGTGCTGACGACCCGCATCGCCTGGCTGCTGCAGACCGGCCGCACGACGCCGGCGCAGGTGCTGGCGGTGACCTTCACGAACAAGGCCGCCAAGGAGATGCTCGGGCGCCTGGCGGCGATGCTGCCGGTGAACGTGCGCGGCATGTGGATCGGCACCTTCCACGGCCTCGGCAACCGCTTCCTGCGCGCGCACTGGAAGCTGGCCGGCCTGCCCCAGTCGTTCCAGATCCTCGACGCACAGGACAGCGTTGCCGCCGTCAAGCGCGTCGTCAAGGCGCTCAACCTCGACGAGGAGCGCTTCCCGCCCAAGCAGGCGGCCTGGTTCATCGCCGGCAGCAAGGAAGAGGGCCTGCGTCCGCGCGACATCGACGCGCCCGATCCGCACACGCGCAAGCTCGTCGAGGTGTACCAGGCCTACGAGGAGCAGTGCCAGCGCGAAGGTGTCGTCGACTTCGCCGAGCTGCTGCTGCGCACCTTCGAGCTGCTGCGCGACAACGACCCGCTGCGCGAGCACTACCGGCGCCGCTTCGCGCACGTGCTGGTCGACGAGTTCCAGGACACGAACAAGCTGCAGTACGCGTGGCTGAAGATGCTGGCGCCGCCGTCTGCGCCCGGTGCCGCGCCGACGCAGTCGGTGTTCGCCGTCGGTGACGACGACCAGAGCATCTATGCCTTCCGCGGCGCGCGCGTGGGCAACATGGCCGACTTCGAGCGCGAGTACCGCGTCGTGCGGGTCGTCAAGCTGGAGCAGAACTATCGCTCCGGGGGCCACATTCTGGACGCCGCCAACGGCCTCATCGCGCACAACGAGCGGCGCCTCGGGAAGAACCTGCGCACCGACGCCGGCGCCGGCGAGCCGGTGCGCGTGCACGAGAGCACGAGCGACTACGCCGAGGCGCAGTGGGTCCTCGAAGAGCTGCAGCAGCTGCACCGCGGCGGCATGGCGCGTGGCGAGACGGCGCTGCTGTACCGCAGCAACGCGCAGAGCCGCGTGCTCGAGAGTGCGCTCTTCAACGCCGGCATCCCCTACCGCGTCTACGGCGGCCTGCGTTTCTTCGAGCGGGCCGAGGTCAAGCACGCGCTCGCCTACCTGCGCCTCATCGAGAACGCCGACGACGACACGAGCTTCCTGCGCGTCGTGAACTTCCCGGCGCGCGGCATCGGCGCGCGCAGCATCGAGCTGCTGCAGGACGCTGCGAAGGCGAGCGGCCGCAGCCTGGCGCAGAGCGTCACGGCCGTGCCCGGCAAGGCGGGCGCGAACCTGCAGCAGTTCGTGCAGCTCGTCGACCGCATGCGCGAGGCCACGCGCGGCCTGACGCTGCGCGAGATCATCGAGCACATGCTGCACCACTCGGGCCTGGTCGAGTTCTACAAGACCGAGAAGGAAGGCGCCGACCGCATCGAGAACCTCGAGGAGCTTGTGAACGCCGCCGAGAGCTTCGTCATGCAGGAAGGCTTCGGCAAGGACGCCGTGGCCCTGCCGCTGGACGAGCAGGCCGGCGCCCCCGAGACGGCGCCCGACGTGGAGACCGGCGAGATCCAGAGCCCGCTGGCCGCCTTCCTGACACACGCGGCGCTGGAGGCCGGCGACAACCAGGCGGGCGCCGGGCAGGACGCCGTGCAGCTGATGACGGTGCACTCGGCCAAGGGCCTGGAGTTCGACGCCGTCTTCATCACCGGGCTCGAGGAGGGCCTGTTTCCGCACGAGAACTCGCTGGCCGACGGCGACGGCCTCGAGGAGGAGCGCCGCCTGATGTACGTGGCCATCACGCGGGCACGCAAGCGGCTGTACCTCAGCTACAGCCAGACGCGGCTGCTGCACGGGCAGACCCGCTACAACGTCAAGAGCCGCTTCCTCGAAGAGCTGCCCGAGGCCACCCTGCGCTGGCTGACGCCGCGCCAGGCCGGCTTCGGCTCGGGCTACGCGCGCCAGTACCAGGAGGCGTGGGGGCGCGGCAGCGGGCTCGGCGGCATCGTCGGCGTCGGGCGCGTCGAGCCGCCGGCCTGGGCGGGCGCGCCGGCGCCGACGCGGGCGGCGGCAACCGCGGCCCCGTCCACCGACCCCACCGGCCACGGCCTGCGCGTCGGCCAGACGGTGTTCCACAACAAGTTCGGCGAGGGTGTCATCACCACGCTCGAAGGCCGCGGCACCGACGCACGCGCGCAGGTTCAGTTCGGCCGCCACGGCAGCAAGTGGCTGGCGCTGGGCATCGCCAAGCTGACACCGGTGGAGTGAGCACCCGGCGCCCGGGGCCCGCGTGCCGCGCACCGCTCAGGTGGCCGGTGGCCCGGCGGCGCCGTTGCCCGTGTGCGGGCGGTCCGTGCCGTCGTCGCCTCCGGACCCATCGGCGGCGCGCGTGCCGCCGAAGTTGTCGTTGAAGACGAACAGCTGCGACACGTAGAACACGGCGCTCATCATGAGCCCCATCGAGACCACTGCCATCAGCGCCAGGCGCGCGGCACCCAGCGCCGACAGCACGGCCGAGAGCACGACGCTGGTGAGCCCCATCACGGCCACCCAGGTGGCGATGTAGGTGGTGAAGGCCCCCTTGTTGCGCCACACCGCGAGCGTGCTGGAGAAGAGCGCCTGCAGCGCGCCCTGGCCGCCCCAGTGCACGAGCGCCGGAGCGAACCAGTAGGGCACCGAAAGCGCCGAGACCAGGCCGCCGAAGAGCCACATCGCCTGCGTCACGCCGCCCTCGGCGAACAGCGTCTCGATCTCCGCGCGCGTGGCGTCGCCGCGCGACAGCAGCTGCTGCAACCGCGTCAGTGCGTCATCGGAGACCCACGAGCACAGCACCAGGATGGCGAAGGCGAGCAGCCCGTAGCTGGCGCACAGAAGCAGCAAGGCGCGCCGCCGGCGCGGGTCGCCGCGCAGCGGCTCGACGAACTGGCCGGGGTGCACCGGGCCGTTCACCAGCGCGTTCTGCGTGGCCAGCATGTAGCCGAGCGAAAGCATCGGCACGGCCATCAGCTGCACGATGCCGCCCACCAGCGGCAGCAGCGCCGCCACCAGCGTGCTGGCGGCGAAGAAGACGAGGAACAGCAGGCCGAGCGCCATCGGGCGGCGGCCGAAGGCGCGGAAGCCGTCGGCCACCCAGCGCGGGCCGTCGCGCAGCGCGACGGTCTTCAGTTGCAGAGCCATGGCGGCAGGTCTCGTTCGCCCTTCTTCGCGTCAGACGTCGGGATGCCAGGGCGTGGCGATGCGTTCGCGCAGCACGCGCTCGAAGTGCCCGGGGTCCTTGGGGGTGAGCATGGCGGCGCGGCGCGGCAGGTGCCAGTCCCACAGCCGCGAGAGCCAGAAGCGGAAGGCCGCGGCGCGCAGCAGCGCCGGCATCAAACGCTGCTCGGCGGGCACGAGCGGCCGGCGCGCGTGGTACGCGCCGATGAAGGCGGTGGCCCGCGTGTCGTCCATGCGACCGGTGGCCGGGTCGCTGCACCAGTCGTTCAGGCACACCGCCAGGTCGAACAGCAGGTGGTCGGTGCCGGCGAAGTAGAAGTCGAAGAAGCCGCACAGGCGGTCGTCGCCGGCGGTGTCGTCGAACATCACGTTGTCTCGGAAGAGATCGGCGTGGATGGGGCCGCGCGGCAAGCCCTGAGCCGCGGCAGAGCCGGCCCATTCTTCCTGGAAGGCGAGCTCGTCCTGCATCAGCGTGGCCTGCCCCGGCTGTGCACGTTGCAGGTACGGCAGCACCACCGGAACGGTCTCGCGCCACCAGGCCAGGCCGCGCGGGTGCGGTTGCGCCAGCGGGAAGTCGGCCGCGGCCAGGTGCATGCGCGCCAGCATCGCGCCCACCTGCTCGCAGTGCGCCAGCGCCGGTGCGTGCCGGTGGCTGCCGGGCAGGCGGGTCACCACGGCGGCCGGCTTGCCGGCCAGCTCGTGCACCAGCTCGCCGGCCGCGTCGGCCTGCGGTGCCGGCACCGGCACGCCGGCTGCGGCCAGGTGCCGCATCAGGCGAAGGTAGTAGGGCAGCGCGTCGCGCGCAAGGCGCTCGAACAGCGTCAGCACCCACGCCCCGCGCTCGGTGGTGGCGTAGTAGTTGGTGTTCTCGATGCCGCTCTTGATGCCCTGCAGGTCGGTCAGGCGCCCCAGCCCGAGCCTTGCGCACAACGCAGCCGCATCGGCGAAGCCGATCTCGGTGTAGACGGCCATCCGCAGGCGTGGTCGCCGGTCCCGGCTCAGAAGCGCAGCACCGACCAGACCCGCTGGCCGGCGCTGCTCCTGTCCTGCGTCGGGTCGCGACCGCCCGCGCCGACATTGATCTCGTACGGCGCGAGCGTGCTGTCCTTGGGCCGAACGACGATGCGCTGCAGCTGGCCGCGCACGCGCGTCTCCTCGATGCGCACGCGGTCGTCCTCGAACACGCGCACCTCGACCGGCGACGACGCCCTGGCCGCGCGCGGCACCGAGGCGCCGGACGCCGCGGCGACGGGCGTGGCCTGACCCTGCGCAAACGCCGCGGCGCCGCCGCCGAGGCAGCCCGCTGCCACGAGGGCCGGCAGCACAAGGCCCGCGGCACGTGCGCGCCTGCGCAGCCTGCGGCCGCGATCGGGTTCGTGAGGGCGCTCGGCCTGCATGTGCTCCATTCTAAGCAGGGGCCCACGCGGCATCGCGCGCGGCGACGTCGGCGCGCGCGAGAGAATGCCGGCCATGCCTGACAAGATCATGCTGCTCGTCGACGGTTCCAGCTATCTGTACCGCGCCTACCATGCGCTGCCCGACCTGCGCTCGCCCGACGGCTTTCCCACCGGCGCGCTGCACGGCATGGTGGCGATGCTGAAGTGGCTGCGCGAGCGCTTCCCGAGCGAACATGCGGCGTGCATCTTCGACGCCAAGGGCAAGACCTTCCGTGACGACTGGTATCCGCAGTACAAGGCCAACCGCTCGCCGATGCCGGAGGCGCTGGCGCAGCAGATCGAGCCCATCCACGAGGTCGTGAGCCTGCTCGGCTGGCCGGTGCTCGAGGTGCCCGGCATCGAGGCCGACGACGCCATCGGCACGCTGGCACGCCTGGGCGCAGAGCAGGGTCACCGCGTCATCATCTCCACCGGCGACAAGGACCTCGCGCAGCTCGTCTCGCCCGCCGTGAGCCTGATCAACACGATGTCCAGGCCGCCCGAGCGGCTGGACGAGGAGGGCGTGAAGGAGAAGTTCGGCGTGCCGCCCGAGCGCATCGTCGACTACCTGACGCTCATCGGCGACTCGGTGGACAACGTGCCGGGCGTCGACAAGGTCGGCCCGAAGACGGCGGTGAAGCTGCTCGCCGAGCACGGATCGCTCGACGGCATCGTCGGCGCGGCCGGTTCGATCAAGGGTGCCGTCGGCGAGAACCTGCGCCGCGCCCTGCCGTGGCTGCCGATGGGGCGCAAGCTCGTCACCGTCGTCACCGACTGCGACCTCTCGGCGCAGGTGCGCGGCTGGCCGGCCTTCGACGCGCTCGCGCTGCGCGAGCCCGACCGCGAGGGCCTGGCCGGGTTCTACCGGCGCTACGGGTTCCGCAGCTGGCTGAAGGAGCTGGAAGGGGCGGCGGAAGCCGCGAGCGCTGACGGCGGCGAAGCGACTGCGCGCGCTCCGCGCAGTGCCACCGCCACGCCGCCGGCCGCACCACGCACCGTGCCGCCCGCAACCGCGCCGGTGGCCGTTCCCACCTTCGACATCGCGCGCGACTACGAGACCGTGACCTCGTTCGAGCGGCTCGAGGCGTGGATCGAGCGCCTGCGCACGGCGCCGCTGGCGGCACTCGACACCGAAACCGACTCGCTCGAGCCGGTGCGCGCGCGCATCGTCGGCATCAGCTTCGCCGTCGAACCGGGCCGTGCCGCCTACGTGCCGGTGGCACATGGCTATCCCGGTGCGCCGGAGCAGCTGGCGCTGCCCGAGGTGCTGGCGCGCCTGAAGCCATGGCTCGAGGATGCCGCCTGCGCCAAGGTGGGCCAGAACACGAAGTTCGACGTGCACGTGTTCGCCAACCACGGCATCACGCTGGCCGGCGTGCGCCACGACACGCTGCTGCAGAGCTACGTGCTGGAGGCGCACCGCACGCACGGGCTGGAGAGCCTTGCCGATCGCCACCTCGGCCGTCACGGCCTGAGCTACGAGGACGTGTGCGGCAAGGGCTCGAGCCAGATCCCGTTCGCGCAGGTCGACATCGCGAAGGCCGCCGAGTACTCCGGCGAGGACAGCGAGATGTGCCTGCACCTGCACGCCGTGCTGTGGCCGCAGCTCGAGGCCGAGCCGCGCCTGCGCGAGGTGTACGAACGCATCGAGATGCCGGTGTCGGCCATCCTGCAGCGCATCGAGCGGCGTGGCGTGCTGATCGACGCGAAGGTGCTGGCCGAGCAGAGCCGCGAGATCGCCGAGCGCATGGTGGCGCTGGAGCAGGAGGCGTACGCCATCGCCGGCCAGCCGTTCAACCTGGGCAGCCCGAAGCAGATCGGCGAGATCCTCTTCGGCAAGCTCGGCATGCCGGTCAAGCGCAAGACGGCCTCCGGCGCTCCGTCCACCGACGA
The DNA here is from genome assembly GCA_026125665.1 of Rubrivivax sp. Taxonomy (GTDB): domain Bacteria; phylum Pseudomonadota; class Gammaproteobacteria; order Burkholderiales; family Burkholderiaceae_C; genus Rubrivivax. Next base: position 12,539 of record JAHCKS010000103.1, on the reverse strand, counting down.
GGACGTGCTGCAGGAACTGGCCAACGACTACCCGCTGCCGGCGCGCATCCTCGACCACCGCGGGCTGGCCAAGCTGAAGGGCACCTACACCGACAAGCTCCCGCTCATGGTCAACCCCGAGACCGGCCGCGTGCACACCAACTACGCGCAGGCGGTGGCGGTGACGGGCCGCCTGGCGAGCAACGACCCGAACCTTCAGAACATCCCCATCCGCACCACCGAGGGCCGGCGCATCCGCGAGGCCTTCGTCGCGCCGCCCGGGCACGTCATCATGAGCGCCGACTACTCGCAGATCGAGCTGCGCATCATGGCCCACATCAGCGAGGACCCGGGCCTGCTGCGCGCCTTCGCCGATGGCGTCGACGTGCACCGCGCCACTGCGAGCGAGGTGTTCGGCGTGCCGGTGGGGGAGGTGACGAGCGAGCAGCGCCGCTACGCCAAGGTCATCAACTTCGGCCTCATCTACGGCATGGGCGCGTTCGGGCTAGCGAGCAATCTCGGCATCGAGCAGAAGGCCGCGCGCGACTACATCGAGCGCTACTTCGCGCGCTTCGCCGGGGTCAAGCGCTACATGGACGAGACGAAGGCGCGTGCCGCCGAGCTCGGCTACGTCGAGACCTTCTTCGGCCGGCGCATCTACTTGCCCGAGATCCGCGGCGGCAGCGGCCCGCGCCGCGCCGGCGCCGAGCGGCAGGCGATCAACGCGCCGATGCAGGGCACCGCGGCCGACCTCGTCAAGCTGGCGATGATCGCCGTGCAGGCCGAGCTCGACCGCGAGCGCAGGGGCACGGCGATGATCATGCAGGTGCACGACGAGCTCGTCTTCGAGGTGCCCGAAGACGAGGTGCCCTGGGCGCGCGAGGCGGTGCCGCGGCTGATGGCCGGCGTGGCGCAGCTGAAGGTGCCGTTGCTGGCCGAGGTGGGCGTGGGGCCCAACTGGGACAAGGCGCACTGATGCGGCACGTCAGCCGCCTGCATGACGGCCGTGCGGCGGGCCCGCGCTGCCCTCAGCGCGGCTGCTTCACGATGCGCAGGTAGGGCTTCGGCGCCTTCCACCCTTGCGGGAACAGCTTCTTCGCGTCGTCGTCGCTCACCGAGCCGGCGATGATGACCTCCTCGCCGGGCTTCCAGTTCACCGGCGTGGCCACCTTGTGCGCCGCGGTGAGCTGCATCGAGTCGAGCACGCGCAGGATCTCGTCGAAGTTGCGGCCGGTGGTCATCGGGTAGGTCAGCATCAGCTTGATGCGCTTGTCGGGGCCGATCACGAACACCGAGCGCACGGTCTGGTTGAGCGCGGCGGTGCGGCCCTCGGACGTGCCGGGCTCCTCGGCCGGCAGCATGTTGTAGAGCTTGGAGACGGCGAGGTCGCTGTCGCCGATCATCGGGTACTTCGGGCGGTGGCCCTGCGTCTGCTCGATGTCGTCGGCCCAGCGTTCGTGCGCGTCCACCGGGTCCACCGACAGGCCGATCAGCTTGCAGTTGCGGCGCGTGAACTCGGGCTCGATGCGCGCCATGTAGCCCAGCTCGGTGGTGCACACCGGCGTGAAGTCCTTCGGGTGCGAGAAGAGGATGGCCCAGCTGTCGCCGATCCAGCGGTGGAACTCGATCTCGCCCTGGGTCGTGCGCGCCTTGAAGTCGGGCGCGATATCGTTGATGCGCAGGCTCATGGCGGTGCCTCCTTCGTGTCCGGTTGAGGTGGGCCGCCGAGCTTAGGGTCGAGGAGGGCCGATGGCCATCGCTGGCGATGAAGACCTTACTGCCGCCGTGCTGGCGGAGGTTGCGCGCACGCCCGATGCGCGGCTGCGCGAGCTGCTGACGCTGGCGGTGCGCCACCTGCACGCCTTCGTGCGCGAAGCGCGGCTGACCGAGCTCGAGTTCCAGCAGGTCTGCCGTGCCGTGGCCGCGGCCGGGCAGGCCACGACCGCGTCGCACAACGAGGTGGTGCTGGCGGCCGGGTCGCTGGGGGTCTCGGCCCTCGTGTGCCTGCTGAACAACCTGCCGCCCGGGCAGGAGGAGCGGGGCACGACGGCGAACCTGATGGGTCCGTTCTGGCGCGCCCACTCGCCGCCGACGCCGAACGGCGGCTCGATCGTGCGCTCGCCGACGCCCGGCGAGCCGATCTTCGTCGAGGTGTTCGTCGTCGACGCCGACAGCGTGCCGGTGGCCGGCGCGGAGGTCGACGTGTGGCACGCCAGCCCCGAAGGCTTCTACGAGAACCAGGACCCGGCGCAGGCGGACATGAACCTGCGCGGCAGGTTCACCACCGACGACCGCGGGCGCATCGCCTTCCGCTCGGTGAAACCGGTCGGATACCCCGTGCCGGTGAACGGGCCGGTCGGCGCGCTGCTGCGGGCGCAGGGGCGGCACAACATGCGGCCGGCGCACCTGCACTTCCTCGTCACGAAGCCGGGCTTCAAGGCGCAGTTCTCGCAGGTCTACTCGGCCGACGACCCGCACATCGACGACGACGTGCAGTTCGGCGTGACGAGCGCCCTCGTGGCGCGCTACGTGCGGCACGAGCCCGGGCGTGGCGAGACGCCTCCCGCACCGGACGTGGCGGGGCCCTGGTACACGCTGAGCCACCGCCTCGTGCTGGCGCCGGGCGAACCGCGACTGCCGCTCCCGCCCGTCGCCGGCAAGGCGACCGGCGCGCGGCCGGATCTCGTGCGGCTCGAGAGGCGCACATGAAGCACCTCGAGGCGCAGCGTCTACGATGCGCCCGTGCGCCCGCGCGCGACGCTTCGATGGCGCGCGCGGCGTGGACTTCCCGAACAGGAGAACAACGGTGAGCGAACTCGGCCGCCTCGAAGACCTGCCCGCCGACTACGTGGCGGCGCTGCGCGCGCAGAACCTGGTGCCGCTGTGGCCGAGCCTGCGCGCGGTGATGCCGGCAGCCAAGCCGCAGCCGCGCACCGCGCCCACCGCGTGGTCGTACGCGGCGCTGAAGCCGCTGTTGTTGCGCGCCGGCGAGCTGACGCCGATCGAGAAGGCCGAGCGGCGCGTGCTCGTGCTGGCGAACCCCGGGCACACGCTGGAGAAGATGCAGGCCTCCAGCGCCATCTACCTCGGCATGCAGCTGTTGCTGCCCGGCGAGTGGGCGCCGTCGCACCGGCACACGCCGAACGCCGTGCGCATGGTGGTCGAAGGCGAGGGCGCATGGACCACGGTCGAAGGCGAGAAGTGCCCGATGAGCCGCGGCGACCTGATCCTCACGCCCACCGGCTTGTGGCACGAGCACGGGCACGACGGGACCACGCCGGTCGTGTGGCTCGACGTGCTCGACCTGCCGCTCGTGCACTACCTCGAGGCCAGCTACCACGTCGATGGCCAGCGCCAGGTGCCGCGCGCCAGCCGCGGCGAGCGCGCCTCCCTGCGCGCCGGGATCGTGCCGACGCCGGCGTTCGAGCGCACGCGCCGCGCCTACCCCCTGCTGCGCTACCCCTGGGCCGACACGAAGGCGGCGCTGCAGTCGCTGGCGGCGGACCAGCCCGACCTCGAGGGCGTGATGGTCGGCTACGTCAACCCGGAGACCGGCAGCGACGCCGAGAACATCCTCGGCTTCCACGCGCTGATGTTGCGCCCGGGGCAGGTGCTGTCGCTGCCGGCGCGCAGCCCGGCGGCCGTCTACCACGTCATCGAAGGGGGCGCCGAGGTGCGGGTGGCCGGGCAGGTCTTCACCCTCGCCGAAGCCGACACCTGCTGCGCCCCGGGGTACGAGGCGGTGCAGCTGCGCAACGTGTCGGCATCGGCGCCGGCCTTCGTCTTCGTCGCCGACGAGGCACCGCTGCATCGCAAGCTCGGCCTGTACGAAGTCCGCGGCTGAGCGCCCCCAGGGCCGGGCCAGCCCGGCCCGCCCCCTGCGGGGGTTCAAGTCGTCCGGCAAAGCCGGCTGGACTCGAGAGCGTCCCGGGCCCGTGACCGCGCTTGACGTTCGCGAAGAAGCTGTGGGCGGCGCACGATCACCGCGCACCGGGCCGATGCCGTGGGGCCGCTCAGGGCATCGGCCCGCGACGACCTGGGTGGCGCCCGGGCGGGCTGGGACTCGCAGCGCCGTGCCGCGGTTGGAGTGTTCGCGCGCGAAGACCACGAGCGCCTCGAGCGAGTCCGAGGTCGTGGGGGGCCGCTCAGGGCTTGGCACCCGAGGCGCGGCCACCGACCTTGGAGCGCAGGCGGCGGCAGTCCGTGTGTTCGGGTGCCAAGCCCTGAGCGGCCCCCCGCGGCCTCGGACTTGCGCGCCGCCATTCCGCATGAAGCGAAGCCGGGCCGCCGGAGGTGGACATTCGCTGCGCAAGCCACCCCGCCGTCCCGATCCCGCCACCCCTCGTCGCAGTGGGACCGTGAAGATCAATCGCCGTCGCCCGGCAGCGGCCAGATGCGCGCCGCCAGCTCCTCGAACGAGCCGGCCCGCTGCCACCCCGGGCAGGCGATCTGCCCCGGCAGGTTGCTGTACCGGTGCAGCAGCAGCAGGCGCAGCAGGCGCAGGCGCAACTCGGCATCCAGCCTCACGCCGCAGCCGCCCAGGAAGGCCGCGCAGCGCTCGGCGTGGCCGGCGGCCAGGAAACACAGCGGCCCGAGCCAGTCGTACTCGCGCGGCCCGACGAGGCCGTCGCCGAAATCGAACATCGCCGCGAGCGTGGCTCCTTGCGTGAACAGGTTCATCGGCGTGTACTCGCCGGTCAGCAGCACCGGCGGGCCTTCGGGCAGAGGCCCGGCGACGAAGTCCGGCACGGCGGCCAGCAGGTGTGCCGGCAGCCCGGTGCGCTGCTGTCGCGCCACGCAGCGTGCGCGCTGCTGCGCGATGAACTCGGGCCAGCGCGGCGCGCGCGAGGCCAGCTCGCCGACGGGCAACGCGTGCACCTCGGCCGTCAAGGCGCCGAGGTCCGCCAGCAGCGCCAGGCGCTCGACTTCACTCAGGCGCGGCCAGCTTCGCGTCATCGGCTCGCCCGCCAGGTGCGACATGACGAGGTAGGGCCAGCCCTCGTGCGTGCCGCTGGCCAGCAGCCGCGGCGTGGGCACGCGCAGGCGGCCGTGCAGCGCCCGCAGCATCGCGCGCTCGAACTCGAAGTGGTCGCGCAGGAACGGCGGGTAGAGCTTGAGCACCCGCCCGCCGTGGCCTTGCCCCGCGTCGCCCAGGCGCGCGACGAGCACCGTGCCTTCGCTCTCCTGCTGCACGGCAGCCATGTCGTGCACGCCGAGCGCGCGCGCCATCGACTCGACGACGTCGCGCCAGGCGGCCGGGTCGTCGTGCAGCGCGTCGAAGGCACGCGGGTCGGGGTCGGCGGGCAAGGCCATGCGGGAGCGGATGATGCCGCGAACCCTTCGTGCGGCGCGGGCATCGCCGCCGCTGGTCGCGGATGCGCCGGCGCCGCTGCGTCGTACCGGCGCCGCACAGCCGCGCGAGGGGCCGTGTCGCCTCGGGGACAGGCTTCGGCGCGGGCGCCCGTAGGAACCCTGTTGTTGCGCGGGCCGCGGCGCGCGCATCATCGTTGCTCCAGGCAGGCACGCAAACGCACCTCGGCATGGCAGACGCAAACCCGACGACGAACCCGCAGGCCGCGCTGTTGCGCGTGCAGGACGTTTCGGTGCGCTTCGGCGGCATCGTCGCGCTCGACGGTGTGTCCTTCGATGTGCTGCGCGGCCAGGTCACGGGCCTCATCGGCCCCAACGGCGCCGGCAAGACGACGCTGTTCAACTGCCTGTCGCGCCTGTACACCTGCGACAGCGGCACCATCACCTTCGACGGGCACGACCTGCTGGCGCTGCCGCAGCACGCCATCGCCGGGCTCGGCATCGGGCGCACGTTCCAGAACCTGGCCCTCTTCGCCAGCATGACCGTGCTGGCCAACGTCATGGTCGGCCGGCACTGCCGCGCGACGAGCGGCGTGGTGGCCAACGCACTGCACCTGCGCCAGGCGGCCAACGACACGCGCGAGGCCGAAGCCCGCGCGCGCGCGCTGATCGGCCTGCTCGAGCTCGACGCGGTGGCCGACGCACCGGTGGCGGCGCTGCCCTTCGGCACGAAGAAACGTGTCGAGCTCGCGCGGGCGCTGGCCGCCGAACCGAAGCTGCTGCTGCTGGACGAGCCCGCCAGCGGCCTCAACCACGACGAGGTGCAGGCCCTCGGCCGCCTGATCCGCCAGGTGCGCGACCGCTTCGACCTGACGGTGCTGCTGGTGGAGCACCACATGGGCCTCGTGATGGGCATCTCCGACAAGGTCGTGGCGCTGAACTTCGGGCGCAAGATCGCCGAAGGCACGCCGGCCGACGTCAGCGCGCATCCGGCGGTGATCGAGGCCTACCTCGGGGCGGCGGCATGAGCGCAACGACCCCGCTGCTCGAGGTGCGCGGCCTGCACGCCGGCTACGGTGCCACGCGCGTGCTGCACGGCATCGACTTCACGCTCGCCGAGGGCTCGATCACCACGCTGCTCGGCGCCAACGGCGCGGGCAAGACGACGACGTTGCGCGCGTTGTGCGACATGGTGCCGGCGACGCAGGGCGAGATCCGCTTCGGCGGCGCGCGCATCGACGGCCGGGCCACCGAGGACATCGTGCGCCTGGGCGTGGCCCACGTGCCCGACGGCCGCGGCACCTTCACGCACCTCACGACCGAGGAGAACCTCGTGCTCGGCGCCTACCTGCGGCGCGACCGCGCCGGCGTGGCCGCCGACATCGAGCGCGTCTACGGCTATTTCCCGCGCCTGCGCGAGCGCCGGCGGCAGCAGGCCGGCACGCTCTCGGGCGGCGAGCAGCAGATGCTGGCCGTCTCGCGTGCGCTGATGCTCAAGCCGCGGCTGATGCTGCTGGACGAACCGTCGTTCGGGCTCGCGCCGCTCATCGTCAAGGAGCTGTTCGGCATCCTGCGCACGATCAACCGCGAAGAGAAGGTGAGCCTGCTGCTGGTGGAGCAGAACGCGGCGATGGCGCTGGAGCTCGCCGACCACGCCTGGCTCATCGAGACCGGCCGCGTCGTGCTCTCCGGCGCGGCGGCCGACATCCGCCGCGACGATGCCGTGCGTCGCGCGTATCTCGGCTACTGAGGGCGATGGCGGGGGCACGATGGAAGCACTGATCCACCAGATCGCCGCCGGCCTGGCCACCGGCGGCATCTACGCCAGCGTGGCGCTGGCGCTGGTCATGATCCACCAGGCCACGCACCTCGTGAACTTCGCGCAGGGCGAGATGGCGATGTTCTCGACCTACATCGCCTGGGCGCTCATCAATGCCGGCCTGCCGTACTGGGCGGCGTTCGTGCTGACGGTCGGCGCGGCCTTCGTCATCGGCGCGGCCATCCAGCGCGTCATCCTGCAGCCGATCCGCGGCGGCTCGGTGCTGTCGCTGGTGGTCGTGTTCATCGGCCTGCTGGTCATCTTCAACAGCCTCGCCGGCTGGATCTTCACCTACACGATCAAGTCGTTCCCGAGCCCGTTCCCGGCCGAGCCGCTGTTCGGGCAGCGTTTCGTCTCCTCGCACGAGCTCGGCGCCATCGGCGTCACGCTGGTCGTGCTGGCGCTGCTGTGGGCCTTCTTCCGCTTCACGACGCTGGGGCTGGCGATGCGCGCCGTGGCGCAGAACCCGGTCTCCAGCCGGCTCGTGGGCATCCGGGCGAACTCGATGCTGATGCTCGGCTGGGGGCTGGCGGCGGCGGTGGGCGCGGTGGCCGGCATGATGGTCGCGCCGATCGTCTACCTCGACCCGAACATGATGGCCGGCGTGCTGCTGTACGCCTTCGCCGCGGCGCTGATCGGCGGCATCGACAGCCCCGGCGGCGCGGTGCTCGGCGGCTTCCTCGTCGGCGTGCTCGAGAACGTGCTCGGCGCCTACGTCGTGGGCAACGAGCTGAAGCTCGTCGTCGCGCTCGTGCTGATCATCGGCGTGCTGCTGGTGAAACCCTCGGGCCTGTTCGGCCGCGTGCAGGTGTCGCGCGTATGAAGGCGCTGCTGCAGTCGCGCACCGGCTGGCTGGTGCTGCTCGTCGTGGCGCTGGCGGTGGTGCTGCCGTTCTTCGTCAGCAACTACCGCACGTTCCAGCTGACGCTGGCGCTCGTCTACGCGATCGCGCTGCTCGGTCTCAACATCCTCACCGGCTACAACGGCCAGATCTCGCTCGGCCACGGCGCCTTCTACGCCATCGGCGCCTACGTGGCGGCGATCATGATGGACAAGATGGGGCTGCCCTACTGGGCCACCGTGCCGGTGGCCGGCGCCATCTGCCTGGTCGCCGGTTTCCTGTTCGGCCTGCCCGCACTGCGCCTCGAGGGCCTGTACCTGGCACTGGCCACCTTCGCGCTCGCGGTGTCGATGCCGCACCTGCTGAAGTACAAGGCGCTGGAGCCGTGGACCGGCGGCGTGCAGGGCATCGTCATCGTCAAGCCCGACGCCCCCGAGTGGCTCGCGGCGATCGGCGTCAAGCTCAGCCAGGACCAGTGGCTGTACCTGTTCACGCTGGCCATCACGATCTTCATGTTCTGGCTCGGCTGGAACCTGCTGCGCGGGCGCATCGGCCTGGCCTGGACGGCGATCCGCGACTCGCACGTCGCGGCTTCCGCGATGGGCATCGACACGGCCTGGTACAAGTCGCTCGCCTTCGGCGTGAGCGCGATGTACACGGGCGTGGCCGGTGCGCTCGGCGCGGTGGCGGTGCAGTTCGTCGCGCCCGACAGCTTCAACGTGCTGCTGTCGATCAGCCTGCTGGTGGGCATCGTCGTCGGCGGGCTGGCGTCGATCCCTGGCGCGATCTTCGGCGGCATCTTCATCCAGTTCATCCCCAATCTCGCCGACCAGATCTCCAAGGCCGCGCCGTGGGCGATCTACGGCCTGTTCCTGATCGGCTTCATGTTCCTGATGCCGCAAGGCATCCATGGCGCGATCCGCCTCGGCTGGGCGCGGATCGCACGGCGTCGCCGCGCCGCTGCGGCGACACCGCGGCCCGAGCCGGCGCACGAGCCCGGCCAGGCGCCGCAGGCGCGCAAGGCCTGAGCCCGGCCCGTTCATCACCCACCTGCATCGCGAGGAGTTCGTCATGTCGACCCAGACCCCCTTTGCCGTGATCACCGGCGCGGCCCTCGGGCTGGCGCTGGCCTTTGCCGCGCCGCAGGCCCTGGCGCAGAAGCGCTACGACCCCGGCGCCAACGACCGCGAGATCAAGATCGGCCAGACGATGCCCTACAGCGGCCCCGCCTCGGCCTACGGCACCATCGGCAAGGTGCAGGCCGCGTACTTCAAGAAGATCAACGACGAAGGCGGCATCAACGGCCGCAAGATCAACTTCGTCAGCCTCGACGACGGCTACAGCCCGCCGAAGACGGTGGAGATGGTGCGCCGCCTCGTCGAGCAGGACGAAGTGCTGCTCGTCTTCCAGACGCTGGGTACGCCGCCGAACTCGGCGATCCACAAGTACATGAACGCCAAGAAGGTGCCGCACCTCTTCGTCGCCACCGGCGCGACAAAGTGGGACGACCCGAAGGGCCACCCGTGGACGATGGGCTGGCAGCCGAACTACCAGACCGAGACGACGATCTACGCGCGCCACATCCTGAAGGAGAAGCCGAACGCCAAGATCGCCGTGCTGTACCAGAACGACGACTACGGCAAGGACTACCTGAAGGGCCTGGAGGACGGCCTCGGCGACAAGGCCAGGACGATGATCGTCGCCAAGGCGAGCTACGAGGTTACCGACCCGACGGTGGACTCGCAGATCGTGCAGCTGCAGGCCTCGGGCGCCGACGTGTTCGTCAACATCACGACGCCGAAGTTCGCCGCGCAGGCCATCCGCAAGGTGCACGACATCGGCTGGAAGGCCGTGCACTACCTGAACAACGTCTCGGTGGGCGTGGGCAGCGTGCTCACACCCGCAGGCCTGGACAAGTCCGTCGGCCTGATCTCCACCGCCTACATCAAGGACCCGACCGACCCGCAGTGGGCCAACGACCCGGGCATGAAGGAGTGGACCGAGTTCATGAAGAAGTACTACCCGGAGGGCAGCCTGATCGACAACACCAACGTCTACGGCTACACGGTGGCCAAGACGATGGTGCAGGTGCTCAAGCAGGCCGGCGACAACCTGACGCGCGAGAACGTCATGCGCCAGGCGGCGAACCTGAAGGACTTCGCGCCCGACACGCTGCTGCCCGGCATCAAGATCAACACGTCGGCCAGCGACTTCGCGCCGATCCAGGCCGTGCAGCTGATGCGCTTCGACGGCAAGACCTGGGTGCGCTTCGGCGAGATCATCAGCGCCGACGCGCGCTGACACCATCGACCGCCATCGGGGGCCGCCGGCCCGGCCCCGGCGGGGCGGGTCGACGCCTGGTCGCCGGCCTGCCAACGGCGACGGAGCGCCCTACACCTCGGCCGGCGCCAGCATGCGCTGCACCTGGGTGCGCAGCGCCACCACGTCGATCGGCTTGGTCCAGTAGGCCACCGCACCGGCCGCCAGTGCCCGCGCGATGTCGGTGGATGTCGCTCCGGCCGACAGCACGGCCACGGGGATGTGGCGCGTCGTCGGGTCGCCGCGCAGCGCCTCGAGCACCTGCGGGCCGTCGAGGTCGGGCAGCTGCATGTCCAGCAGCACGAGGTCCGGCCGGCGCTCCCGCGCCAGCGACAGCCCTTCACGCCCGTTCTCGGCCAGCAGCAGCTCGACGCCCGGGCACGCGCGCAGCGTCTCCTGCACCAGCAGCCGGTTGACCGGCTCGTCCTCGATGTAGAGCACGAGCCCGTTGCCACGCGGCTCGGTGCCTTGCGGCGGCGGCGCCGCCGCGGGCTCGGGTGCCTCGCTGGTGAACGGCAGCTCGATGGTGGCGCGCGTGCCGCGCCCGGCCTCGCTGCGGATCTCGAGGCGGCCGTTCATCAGCGTGACGAGCTGCCGCACGAGCACGAGGCCGATGCCCGTGCCGCGCGCCGTGCCGCCTTCGCGGCCCAGGCGGTTGTACGGCGTGAAGAGCTGGCGCTGCTGCTCGTCGGTCATGCCCAGGCCGTCGTCCTCGATCTCCAGGTGCACCGTGTCCCCGGTGCGCGCGGCCGTCACGACGACATGCCCGCCCGGATGGTTGTACTTGATGCCGTTGGAGACCAGGTTGGCCAGGACCTGCCGCAGGCGGGTCGCGTCGGCGATGACGTTGATCGCGCCGCCCTCGGGCAGGCGCGATTCGAGGCGCACGCCGGCGGCGGCCGCCGCGCCGGCGCACATCGCCACCGACGACTCGACCACCTGCGCCACCGGCACCGGACGCCGCACCACCTCGAGCCGGCCGGCCTCGATGCTCGCCACGTCCATCACGTCGCTGACGAGTGCCTGCAGGTGCTGGGCGCCCTCGCGCAGCAGCCGCAGGTGCCGCAGCCGCTCGCGCGACATCGGCCCGGGGTCGGCCTCCAGCAGCTGGGCGAAGCCGAGCACGGCGTTGAGCGGCGTGCGCAGCTCGTGGCTCATGCGCGCCAGGAACTCGGTCTTGGCGCGGCTCGCCTCCTGCGCGGCGAGCATCTGCGCGTGCGCGAGCTCGGCTTCCTGTCGCCCCTGCTCCCGCCGCGCCAGTGCCCAGGCACCGCCGCCCAGCACGGCCAGCGCCAGCGCGAGCAGCAGGCCGTCCCAGGCGGCCGAGCGCCGCCAGGCCGCCAGGACCGCGTCGCTGGCCAGGCCATAGGTGACGACGACCGGGTACTCGTTGAGCACGCGATAGCTGTAGATGCGGTCGACCTGGTCGTGTGCCGTTGGCCCGCGCACGGTGCCGGTAGGCCACTGCGGCATGTGCTCGCGAAAGAGCGGCGCATCGGACCAGTTGCGGCGCATCACCGCGTCGCTGCGCGGCGAGGTCACCGCGGCCCAGCCGGAGGTGAGGAACAGCGCGACGATGCCGCTGTGGCCGCCGACCAGCGTGTCGTAGAAGCCCTGCAGGTACTGCGGCCGCACCCACGCGACGAGCACGCCGCCCCAGGCGCCGGCGGGCAACGTGATGCGCCGGCTCATCGGCAGCAGCCAGTCACCCTGGGGCAGCAGCTGCCGCGGCGCGCCGAACACCACCTCGCGGTCGGCGCCGCGCACATGCGGCGCCTGGTAGTCGGGCAGGGCGCCGTCGTCGGCTGCCGCGCCCTGCGGCACGGTGGTGGTCGAGACGCGCGTGCGGCCCTCGGGGTCGAGCACCGCGAAGGCGTGGATCAGGCGGTCGGCCGGCAGCAGCTCGGCCAGGTGCTGGCCGATCCGGGCGGGGTCGGTGACGTCGTTCGCGCGCAACCGGGCCAGCAGGTCGTCGGCCTGGCGCAACGTGCTCGACACGCGGTGCAGCGTCTGGCGCGACTGCTCCTCCAGCGCGCTGGCGAAGCTCTGCGTGAGGGCTTGCGCGCTGTCGATGGCGGTGGCGTGCTCGCGCCAGGACTTGTAGCCGATGAGCGCCGTCAGCACGACGGCACTGAGGCCCGCGAGGGCAGCCGGCCCGAGGCGGTGCCTGCCGGTCATCTCACTTCAGTTGCCCACCGCCAGTCCGCGCGACCCGCGACGCACGAGAACGAGCGCATCGAGGTCGTGGCGCGCCAAGGCCGCCGTAGGGTC
>JAHCKS010000102.1 GCA_026125665.1 Rubrivivax sp. | reverse complement strand
GGGCGAGACGAAGGTCTGGAAGGCGGCGAACATCGAACCGGCCACGCCACCGAAGGTGGCGCCCATGCCGAAGGCGAGCAGCTTCATGTTGCGCGTGTTGATGCCCATCGCCTTCGCGGCGATCTCGTCCTCGCGGATGGCCATCCAGGCGCGGCCGATGCGGCTGAGCTCCAGCCGGTGGCACAGCACGACGCTGCCGACGACCAGCGCGAGGAACAGCCAGTAGTACATCGTCACCGGCGCGATGCTGTAGCCCGCCACCTCGATCGGCCGGCCGAAGCTCACGCCGGCCACGGACATCGGGTCGATGCGGTCGATGCCGCGCGGCCCGTTGGTGATGTTCACCGGGTGCTCGAGGTTGTTCATGAACACGCGGATGATCTCGCCGAAGCCGAGCGTGACGATGGCCAGGTAGTCGCCGCGCAGCTTCAGCACCGGCAGCCCGAGCAGGATGCCGGCGAACGCCGCCAGCGCCGCACCGAGCGGGATGACCACCCAGATCGGCGTGTGCAGGCCGTTCGGGAACATCTCGGCGACCCACGGGAAGGTCTCGAACAGGTGCGGGCTGGCCAGCAGCGCGTACATGTACGCGCCCACGGCATAGAACGCGACGTAGCCCAGGTCGAGCAGCCCGGCGTAGCCGACGATGACGTTCAGCCCGAGCGCCAGCAGCACGTACAGCATGGCCGTGGCCATGATGCGCACCCAGCCCTGGCCGAACGGCTGAACCACGAGCGGCAACGCCAGCAGCACGGCGGCCAACACGAGAAAGAGGACGAGCCGGTTCTTCATGCCGCGCCTTCCCGCATCACGCGCGGTCGGCCACGCGCTCGCCGAGCAGGCCCGCGGGCCGCAGCGTGAGCACGAGGATCAGCGCCGCGAACGCGAACACGTCGGCGTAGTGGCTGCCGAAGACGCCGCCGGTGAGATCGCCGAGGTAGCCTGCCCCCAGTGCCTCGACCAGCCCGAGCAGCAGCGCGCCGACGACGGCGCCGGCCAGGTTGCCGATGCCACCCAGCACCGCCGCCGTGAACGCCTTCAGGCCGGGCAGGAAGCCCATGCTGTGCTGCACCGTGCCGTAGTTGGCCGCCCACATGATGCCGGCCACCGCCGCCAGCGATGCACCGATGATGAACGTGGCCGAGATCACCAGGTCGGGCTTGACGCCCATCAGCGCGGCGACGCGCGGGTTCTCGGCCGTCGCCCGCATCGCGCGGCCCAGGCGCGTGCGGTTCACGAGCCACATCAGGCCCGAGAGGATCAGCACCGTCAGCCCGAGGATCAGGCATTGCGTGACGGTGATCACCGGGCCGCCGAGGTTGATCGGGTCGGTGGGCAGCAACGAGGGGTACGGCTTCGGGTTCGGCTTCCAGATGATCATCGCCAGCGTCTGCAGCAGCAGGCTCATGCCGATGGCCGTGATCAGCGGCGCCAGGCGCGGCGCGTTGCGCAGCGGCCGGTACGCCACCTTCTCGATCGAGAAGTTGAGCGCGCAGCACACGACGATCGCCACCGGCACCGACAGCAGCATCAGCAGCCACCCTGGCAGGCCGGCGTCGCCCATCGCCGTGACGAAGGTCCAGCTGACCAGCGCGCCGACCATCAGCACGTCGCCGTGTGCGAAGTTGATGAGGCCGATGATGCCGTACACCATCGTGTAGCCCAGGGCCACCAGCGCGTACATGCTGCCCAGCACCAGACCGTTGATGATCTGCTGGAAGAAGATGTCCATCCGGGGGTTCTCCTCGGCACGGCATGCGGCTCGCGTCCGCCCGCCACGCGGGTTCTGTCTTCTGGGTTTCTCGCAATGGGGCCGGCTCGAGCGCCCTCGCACGTGGCTAGCAGGAGCCGTGCCACGCCGTGCAATTCGGAAACGCCGGGCCGGTGAGGCCAAGTGATTCTAGGCAGCACCCTGTCCGCCCCAGGCCCGGGCTTCCCCCCGCGACGCCGGCCCCGTGTCGGTGTATTGGCCCGCAGCATCCGCAGCCCGGTGCACACTACGCCGCCGAGGCGCCCGGCATGACGTCATCCGGGGCCGGCCCGCCTGCGACAGCAACAGCAGCAGACCCACTGCCCCCGCCTCATGGCCGCCGCGCTGCCCAGCGTCCTGCTCGACCTCCCGTCCACGCCGGGCTGCGCCGCGCTGCGCTCGGCCCTGATGGCGCTGCGCGTGCCGCCGCAGGTGCTGTCGTCGGCGCCGGAGGTGCGCCGGCGCGAGCTGGCGCCGCTGTCGGCGCATCCGGGCGGCGTCGCGTTCATCGACATCTCGCACCGCCCGCTCGCCCGCGCCACGGGCCTCGTCGACCTGTTCAGCACGCTGCCGCCCGGGCCGGCGCGCCAGCGCGTCGTCCTGACGCGCCTGGCCGCCGGGCACGTGAGCCCGGCCGACCGCCGCTGGGTGCAGGAGATGGGCTTCGCCGACCTGCTGCCGGAGTTCGAGGTCGAGGACTGCGAAGGCGCCCTGCGCACCGCCGTCGACTGGGCCGCGCGTTCGATCGGTCTCGACCCTCTGCCGGCCGCCGAGCTGGCCCGCTTCGCCCGTGCCAGCGTCTCGGCGGGCACCGGGGCGACCCCGCGCGCCGTGATCCGTGCGCGCACGGGCCTGTCGGCCGAGGGGCTGGCCGCACGCCTCGCGGCCCTGCTCGACATCGAGGACCGACGCTGGCACCTGCGCACCTATCCGCGCTGCTTCGTCGGCCGCGAAGCCGTGCAGCGCATCGTGTCCACCTGGCGCTGCACGCCGGCCGCGGCGGTGGAGGTCGGACAGGCGCTCGGGCAGCTGGGGCTGCTCGCGCATGTCGTGCAGGAGCACCCCTTCCTCGACGACAACCTCTTCTATCGCCTCGCGTGGTCGGGCGGCCAGGAGAGCGCCGGCCTGGCCGCCTTCTGGGACACGCTGAGCCTGCCCGGTGGCGTGCAGGCCCAGACCCGCCATTACCTCGGCAAGGCCTACCCCGACTGCTGGCTCGGGCGTCAGGCCGTCGACCTGCTCTGCGAACGACACAGGCTCGACCGCGTCGACGCGTGGCTGGCGCTGCACAGGCTGATGCAGTTCGGGCTGTTCGAGCACGTCACGCGCGAACACCCGTTCATCGACGGCGAGTTCTTCTATCGCTTCGCGACGCCGGCCGGCCGCACCGGCACGTGAAGCACCGCCGCCCGGCGCATCACCCCGGGGGCGACTCGCCGGCGACGCCGGCGTCGCCGGCGTCGCCGGCGTCGCCCACCCCGGGCCGCGGGGCATGGCCTGCGCGAGCTGCGCGGTTCGCCTCGCGAAGCTGCGCGAGGCGCTCACCGATGCGGATCTCGAGCCCGCGCGGTGCGGGCTCGTAGAAGCTGACGTCGGCCATGCCGTCCGGGAGGTAGCGCTCGCCGGCGGCGAAGGCCCCCTCCTCGTCGTGTGCGTAGCGATAGCCGGCCCCGTGGCCGAGCGCCTTGGCGAGCTTCGTCGGCGCGTTGCGCAGCCGCTCGGGAACCGGGCGCGATCCGTCCTGCTTCACGTGCGCGCGGGCGGCGTTGAATGCCGTGTACGCGGCGTTGCTCTTCGGCGCCACGGCGAGATAGAGCACGGCCTCGGCCAGCGCGAGCTCGCCTTCGGGGCTGCCCAGCCGCTCGTAGACCTCGGCCGCGTCCAGCGCCAGGCGCAGCGCGCGCGGGTCCGCCAGGCCGATGTCCTCGCTGGCCATGCGCACGATGCGCCGCGCCATGTAGCGCGGGTCGGCGCCACCGTCGAGCATGCGCACGAGCCAGTACAACGCGGCGTCGGGGTCGGACCCGCGCACCGACTTGTGCAGCGCCGAGATCGTGTCGTAGAAGAAGTCGCCGCCCTTGTCGTAGCGGCGGTGCATCTCGCCGAGCGTGCGCTCGAGCTGCGCCTCGCCGATCCCGGCCTCGCCGGCCTTCAGCGCCGCGGCGGCCACGTTCTCGTAGGCGTTGAGCAGGCGTCGCGCATCGCCGTCGGCATGCGCCAGCAGCCGCTCGGCGGCCGCGGCCGCCAGCGGCGGCGCCGCGAGCAGCGCCTGCGCGCGTGCCAGCAGCTCGCGCAGCTCGTCGGGCTCCAGCGGCTTCAGCACGTGCACGGCCGCGCGCGACAGCAGCGCCGAGTTGACCTCGAACGAGGGGTTCTCCGTCGTCGCGCCGATGAAGCTGAACAGGCCCGACTCGACGTGCGGCAGGAAGGCGTCCTGCTGTGCCTTGTTGAAGCGGTGCACCTCGTCGACGAAGACGACGGTGCCGCGGCCGCGGGCGCGCCAGGCACGCGCCTGCTCGACCGCCTCGCGGATCTCCTTCACGCCGGCGAGCACCGCCGACAGCACGAAGAACTGCGCACCGCTGCCGGCGGCCAGCAGACGCGCCAGCGTCGTCTTGCCGACACCCGGCGGGCCCCAGAGGATCATCGACGGCAGGCGTGGTGCCTCGGCCGCCGCCGCGAGCGGGCGGCCCGGGGCGAGCAGGTGGCGCTGGCCCACCACGTCGGACAGCCGGCGCGGCCGCAGCCGCTCGGCGAGCGGCGCATCGGCGGCGGGCTCCGGCAGGCCGCCGCCCCCGGCAGCCGGCGGGCCGGCCGCGGCATCGGCTTCCTGGGGCAGCAGGGACACCTGCGGATCCATGGCGCCGATTCTGGCAGGGGCACGGGCCGCATCCGCGGTGCGGGACAGAACACCGCGACCCGGACGGTCGGCGTGGAAGCGGCGGGCGCGCGCCTTCACGATCGCCGCCGCCGGCCGGAACGGCAGCCGGCGGCGGCCGGGGCGGCTACTGCTCGACGACCTCCGCGCCAGCCGGCGCGACGAACCGGAAGCGCTCGGCCGAGGGCAGCGCCGCCGCGCCGGTGGCCCAGGCGCTGAACTGCAGCAGCGAACGCTGCCCGAAGTTGTCGATGATCTCGACCGCCGCCAGCTCGGCGCCGCGGAAGCCGACGCGCATCGCCTGGAAGCCGGCACCCTCCTTCACCCTGGGCGTGGCCTTCAGCCACTCGAGGCCTTCGCGGGCGCCTTCGCCGGCGAGCACGAAGTCCTGCTCGGGCGACGCGCCGGCGAGCAGCGCCGCGGGCGTCTGCCCGAGCGCCTTCGCCAGAGGCCGCGAGGTGGCCTGGTTGAGGTCGGCGTCGTAGATCCAGACCTTCTGCCCGTCGCAGACGATGAGCTGCTCGGCCGGCTTGTCGTAGGCGAAGCGGAAGCGGTTCGGCCGCAGGAACGAGAAGCGGCCGCTCGAGACCTTGCGCCGCTTGCCGTCGGCCGACGTGACGGTCTGCGTGAACGACGCCTCTCCGCCCTTGACGTCGCGCGCGAACGCACGAAGGCGCTCCACCGCATCCGCGCGCGCCGGGCCGGCCGCGAAGCCCGCGACCGCCGCGAGCGCCGCGACCGCCAGCAGCAACCGGCGCCGGCCGATGCGCGACGCGCGTCCCGCAGGCCGCGCGACCTTCACTCTTCGCGCCGCGGCACGAGGATGTCGCGGTTGCCGTTGCTGGACATGGGTGATACGAGCCCGCTGCGCTCCATTTGTTCAAGCAAACGGGCAGCACGGTTGTAGCCGATGCGCAGGTGCCGCTGGACGAGCGAGATGGAGGCGCGGCGATGCTGCAGCACCACGGCCACGGCCTGGTCGTACATCGCGTCGCCCTCGCCGCCGGCGCCGGCCTCGGCGGCGACCACGTCCCCGTCGTCGCCTTCGAGCACGCCGCCCTCGAGGATGCCTTCGATGTAGTTCGGCTCGCCCTGGCTCTTCAGGTACTCGACGACGCGGTGCACCTCCTCGTCGCTGACGAAGGCGCCGTGCACGCGCACCGGCATGCCCGTGCCCGCGGGGAGATAGAGCATGTCACCTTGGCCGAGCAGCGCCTCGGCACCCATCTGGTCGAGGATGGTCCGGCTGTCGATCTTGCTCGCGACCTGAAACGAAAGGCGAGTGGGAATGTTGGCCTTGATGAGACCGGTGATGACATCCACGCTCGGCCGCTGCGTCGCCAGCACGAGGTGGATGCCGGCGGCGCGCGCCTTCTGCGCCAGGCGGGCGATCAGCTCCTCGATCTTCTTGCCGATGACCATCATCAGGTCGGCCAGCTCGTCGATGATGACGACGATCTGCGGCAGCCGCTCCAGCGGCTCGGGTGCATCGGGCGTCAGGCTGAAGGGATTCGTCAGCACCTGGCCGGCCTCGGCGGCGTCGGCGACCTTGCGGTTGTAGCCCGCGAGGTTGCGCACGCCCAGCCGGCTCATCAGCCGGTACCGCCGCTCCATCTCGCCCACGCACCACGTCAGCGCGTTGGCCGCCTGCTTCATGTCGGTGACCACCGGCGCCAGCAGGTGCGGAATGCCCTCGTAGACGCTCATCTCGAGCATCTTCGGGTCGATGAGGATCAGGCGCACGTCGCGCGCCTCGGCCTTGTACAGCAGCGACAGGATCATCGCGTTGATGCCGACGCTCTTGCCTGCACCGGTGGTGCCGGCCACCAGGCAATGCGGCATCTTCGCGAGGTCGGCGACGACCGGGTTGCCGACGATGTCCTTGCCGAGGCCGATGGTCAGCAGCGACGCGCTCGCGTTGTAGACCTCGCTGCCCAGGATCTCCGACAGGCGGATCGCCTGCCGCCGCGCGTTCGGCAGCTCCAGCGCCATCGTCGTCTTGCCGGGGATGACCTCGACGACGCGGATGCTGACCAGCGACAGCGACCGCGCGAGGTCCTTCGCCAGGTTCACGACCTGCGCGCCCTTCACCCCCGTCGCGGGCTCGATCTCGTAGCGCGTGATCACCGGACCCGGCGACGCAGCGACGACATGCACCTCGACGCCGAAGTCGCGCAGCTTCTTCTCGATGAGGCGCGAGGTCATCTCCAGCGACTCGGCCGTGACGCTGCTCTCGCGGCCGGGTGCGGCGGCGGCATCGAGCAGGTCCACCTGCGGCAGCCTGTTGTCGGCCAGCTCGGCGAAGAGCGGTTGCTGCCGCTCGCGCGCCACGCGCTGCGACTTCGGGATCGCCGCCGCCGGTGGATCGATGACGAGCGGTGCGGCGACGACGACCTCCTGCAGCTGCTCCTCGACGAGCTGCTCGCGCTCGCGCGCGGCCAGCTCGCCGAGGCGGCGGTCCTCGGCACGTTCGCGCCGGCCCTGCAGCCGCTCGCGCAGCGCGTCCATGCGCCGGCCGATGGCCTCGGCCACGCCGAGCCACGAGAAGCGCAACGCCATCGCCGCGCCGGCGACACCGAGCGCGATCCACAGCACGCCCGACCCGGCGAAGCCCAGCCAGCGCATCGACAGCGGCCCGAGCGCCCAGCCCACCACGCCACCGGCGTGGCCCGGCAGGTGCGGCTCGAAGCGATAAAGGCGTGTCCACTCCAGGGCGCAGCTGGCGGCGAGCAGCAGCGCCAGGCCCAGCCAGAAGCGCCAGTGTGGCTGCGCGGCGCCCGCCGGCCCGTGCCGCAGCACCGCCGCCAGGCTCGACAGCCATGCACGCAGGCCCACCGGCAGCAGCCACCAGGCCGAGAAGCCGAAGAGGAAGTAGGCGAGGTCGGCCAGGCGTGCGCCGACCACCCCGACGCGGTTCTGCACCGCCTCGCCGCTGCCCGACGTGGTGAAGGCGGCGTCGGCCGGGTCGTGCGTGGCCATGGCCAGCAGGAACAGCAGCCAGGCGAGCCCGCCGATGAAGAGCCACGCCTTGCGGCGCCAGGGCACTGCCGGACCGGCCGCCACGGCAACGCCGGTGCCTTCGCCTCCGAGCGAACCCAGCGGGAAACTCATGCCCTCGTCGCGATGTGGGCCGGGCCCTGGCAACGCATCAGTCGTTGCCCAGCCGCTCCTTGATGATCACCGAGCCGTTCTCCTGGGTCTCGATGACGCCACGCTCCTCGAGATCCTTCATGACGCGGCTGACCATCTCGCGCGAGGCGCCGACCACCTTGGCCATGTCCTGGCGACTCACCTTGTGGCGGATGATCTTGATGCCCTCGGGCGTCTCCTCGGCCATGTCGAGCAGCGTGCGCGCCACGCGGCCGTAGACGTCGAGCAGCGCGAGGGACTCGATCTGCCGGTCGGCGTTGCGCAGCCGCTTCACCAGGCCGCGCAGGATGCCGTAGCTGAGCGTGCTGTTCTCGGGCAGGCAGCGCGCGAAGTCGGCGCGGGCGAGCACCAGCATGTCGGTCTGCACCTCGGCGCGCACGGTGGCCGAGTGCGGCTCGTTGTCGATCAGGCTCATCTCGCCCACGTAGTCGCCCGACTCGAGCACGGCGAGGATGACCTCGCGGCCGCGCGTGTCGGAAGTCAGCACGCGCGCGCGGCCGTTCAGCAGGATGAACAGCGCGTTGCTCTTGCGCCCCTGCTCGACGACGATCTCGCCGCGGCGGAAACGCCGCTTCACCACGCTGTCGGCGATGGCCTGCGCCTGGTCCGCCGTGAGCATGGAGAACAGCGGCACACGCCGGATCAGGTCCAGGTTCGACAACATCGACATCGGCTCGCTCCTCTTCGTTGTTCCAACGTTATCGGCCGGGCGTGCGCGCAAGACCGCGGTCCGCTCCAGCCCGACGCCTTCTGCAAGAATCTGCCTATTGTGCCCATCGGCGGCCTTGAAGCCGCCGCACGGGCCCCGACTTCCGCTTCTGGCCCCTCTTCATCGCCCCGTGCGTGGATTCGGCGCGACGCCGTCCCACGCGAGTGCGGGGCGCACCGCTTCGCTGAAGGCTCCTCGAGATGTCCACCACACCCGCCACGAAGCACGCCCGCGTGCTCATCCTCGGATCCGGCCCGGCCGGCTACACCGCGGCCATCTACGCCGCACGCGCCAACCTGAAGCCGGTGCTCGTGACCGGCATCGCGCAGGGCGGCCAGCTGATGACCACCACCGACGTGGACAACTGGCCGGCCGACGTGCACGGCGTGCAGGGCCCCGAGCTGATGCAGCGCTTCCTCGAGCACGCCGAGCGCTTCGACACCGAGATCGTGTTCGACCACATCAACCGGGTCGAGCTCGCGAAGCGGCCCTTCACGCTGCAAGGCGACTCGGGCACCTACACCTGCGACGCGCTGATCATCGCCACCGGCGCGAGTGCCAAGTACCTCGGCCTGCCGAGCGAGCAGGCGTTCATGGGCAAGGGTGTCAGCGGCTGCGCCACCTGCGACGGCTTCTTCTACAAGGGCGAGGAGGTCTGCGTCGTCGGCGGCGGCAACACCGCGGTCGAGGAGGCGCTGTACCTTGCCAACATCGCGAGCAAGGTGCACCTCGTGCACCGCCGCGACAAGTTCCGCGCCGAGCCGATCATGGTCGACAAGCTGATGGAGCGCGCCGCCGCCGGGCGCATCGAACTGCACCTGTGGCACACGCTGGACGAAGTGCTCGGCGACGCCTCCGGCGTCACTGGCGTGCGCCTCGAGTCCGCGCAGGGCGGGACGACGAAGGAACTGGCACTCAAGGGCTGCTTCATCGCCATCGGCCACCAGCCGAACACCGACATCTTCAAGGGCCAGCTCGAGATGAAGGACGGCTACATCATCACGCGCACCGGCCTGGCCGGCATGGCGACGATGACCAGCGTCGAAGGCGTGTTCGCCGCCGGCGACGTGCAGGACCATGTCTACCGCCAGGCCATCACCAGCGCGGGCACCGGCTGCATGGCGGCGCTGGACGCCCAGCGCTTCCTCGAGCAGGGCACCTGAGGCCGCGGGCCGGGCTTGCCTCGCCCGGCGACCCTCACGGACCGACCCGTTGCGGGCTGGCTATAATCCGCGGCTTTGCCGGCAAGGCACCCACAACACACCCCTCGCAGCGCAGGGAGAACGCAACATGGCACGCGTCTGTCAAGTCACGGGCAAGCGCCCGATGGTCGGGAACCACGTCTCCCATGCCAACAACAAGACCAAGCGCCGGTTCCTGCCCAACCTGCAGTACCGCCGCTTCTGGCTCGAGACCGAGAACCGCTGGGTGCGCCTGCGCGTGAGCAACGCGGCGCTGCGGCTCATCGACAAGGTCGGCATCGAACAGGTCGTGGCCGACATGCGCCAGCGCGGCGAGCTCTGATCGCGCGCGGCCCCACCCCAGGAGAACCCCACCATGGCCACCAAAGGCGGACGCGAGAAGATCAAGCTGGAGTCCAGTGCGGGCACCGGCCACTTCTACACGACGAGCAAGAACAAGAAGACGACGCCGGAGAAGCTCGAGTTCCTGAAGTTCGACCCGAAGGCACGCAAGCACGTCCTGTACAAGGAAGTGAAGCTGAAGTAGCCGCGCCGCGTCTGGCGCGAGGCGCAACGAGAAAGGGGCCCCGAGGGGCCCCTTCTTCTTGCCGAGGTGGCCGCGGCGCGGCCACCGTTCCCGGCCCGATTCAGCGCACGACGGCGATCTGGTCGCGCTTGCCGCCCTTGTACGTGAACAGCGTCAGCGCCCCGTTCTTGATGTCGCCCTTGTTGTCGAACGAGATCGTGCCGGTCACGCCCTTGTAGCCGGAGGTCTTGGCGAGCACCGGCAGGTAGACCTTCGGGTCGGCGGACTTGGCCTTCACCATCGCGTCGGCCATCACCATCACGGCGTCGTACACGTATGGGGCGTACACCTGCACGTCGGCGTTGTACTTGGCCTTGAACTTGGTGCGGAAGTCGTCCATCGCCTTCTTCGCCTCGCCCTCGACGCCACCGGCCTCGGCGCACACGACCTGGCCGTCGGCCATGCCGTCCTGCGCCAGCTTGGGCAGCTCGCCGGTGCAGATGCCGTCGCCACCGACGAACTTGGCCTCGATGCCGAGCTGCTTCATCTGGCGCAGCATCGGGCCGGCCACGGCGTCCATGCCGCCGAAGAAGACGATGTCGGGTTTCTTGCCCTTCAGGCTGGTCAGGATGGCGGTGAAGTCGGTCGCCTTGTCGGTGGTGAAGACGCGCGGGATGGTCTTGCCGCCGGCGGCCTTCACGCCCTTCTCGAACTCCTCGGCGACGCCCATGCCGTAGGCGGTGCGGTCGTCGATGACGGCGATGTTCTTGCCCTTCATCTCCTTGACGGCGTAGCGGCCGAGCGTGCCGCCCAGGTGCACGTCGTCGGCGACGACGCGGAAGGCCGTCTTGTAGCCCTGGCGCGTGAACTTCGGGTTCGTCGCCGACGGGCTGATCTGCGGGATGCCGGCGTCGCTGTAGAGCTTCGAGGCGGGGATCGTCGTGCCGCTGTTCAGGTGACCGATGACGCCGTTGACCTTGCTGTCGACCAGCTTCTGCGCCGCCGCCGTGCCCTGCTTCGGGTCGGCCGCGTCGTCTTCGGCGAGCAGCTCGAACTTGGCCTTCTTGCCGCCGATCATCACGCCCTTGGCGTTCAGCTCCTCGATGGCGAGGCGGGCGCCGTTCTCGTTGTCCTTGCCCAGGTGCGCGATGGCGCCGCTGGTCGGGCCGACGTGGCCGATCTTCACGACGAGATCCTGCGCGAACGCGGACGTGCCAAGCGCGAGCGCCGCGGCGCCGACGATCAGGTTCAGCTTGACTTGCATGCAGTGTCCTCCGGGGTCAGTGTGTCGTCTGTTGGGACAACGAGGGGGATTGATGAAAGCCGGCGACGATACCCGAAATGCCCAGCCCGCCCAAGCGGGGTTACTCCGGCCCGCCATGCGCCGGCACCGGTGTGCTCGCAACGTCGCGGGCTCCGCGCCGGTGGACAGGGCGAGCCCGGGGCGGCCCGCCCGCCTGCGGTGCCTCAGCCGTCGCGGCCGGCACCGAAGGGGTGATGAAGGATCTCGATACCGGCGGCCTTGCACTCCCGCCAGCGCGCGCGGCCGCGCTCGACCTCGTCGGCGTCGGCGCCCACGATCTCGATGACGCGGGCCGGGCCGGCGCCCTCGGGCGGCAGCGCGGCACCGAGGTTCAGCACGACGTCGCGGGGCGCCGCGCCGGCTGCAGCAGCCTGCAAGGGCCACGACGTGGCCAGCCAGATCGGCGTGCGGTCCAGCAGTCCCGACGGCGCGGACGTGCCGAGGCGCACATGCGGGATGAAGTCGCGCTCGACGAACGTCCACAACGCGCGATCCAGCGCCTC
Organism: Rubrivivax sp.; assembly: GCA_026125665.1. GTDB lineage: Bacteria > Pseudomonadota > Gammaproteobacteria > Burkholderiales > Burkholderiaceae_C > Rubrivivax. Next base: position 7,976 of record JAHCKS010000102.1, on the reverse strand, counting down.
CAGGCGCGAGGCGGGCGCCAGGCACAACACGGTGGCGCCGCGCCGGTAGGCCTTGCGCAGCAGCCGGCAGGCGAAGTCGACGACGTCGGGAACGCCGGTGTGGAACTCCATGTCCTGCGGCATGCTCGGCCGCGATCCGGTGGCAGGTGGGAGCGGGGCCCGGGGACTCAGGCGCGCCGCCGCGTACGCACCTTGCCGGCACCCGCCGCGGCCGGGCCGGCGACCTTCGACAACACCCACTGCGACAACAGCGCCACCGGCCGGCCGGTGGCCCCCTTGTTCGGTCCGGAGCGCCAGGCCGTGCCGGCCACGTCCAGGTGCGCCCAGCGCAGCTTGGACGTGAAGCGCTTGAGGAACATCGCGGCGGTGATGGCGCCGCCGGCGCGCGGGCCGACGTTGGCCATGTCGGCGAAATTGCTCTTGAGCACCTCGTCGTACTCCTCGTCCAGCGGCATGCGCCACGCCGGGTCGAAGGCCGCCTCGCCCGCCGCCAGCAGCTCGGCGGCCAAGGCGTCATCCGTGCTGAACAGGCCGCTGCGATGGTGGCCGAGGGCGATGACGCAGGCGCCCGTGAGCGTGGCGATGTCGACCACCGCGGCGGGCTTGAAGCGCTCCGCGTAGCTCAGCGCGTCGCAAAGGATGAGCCGGCCCTCGGCGTCGGTGTTGAGGATCTCGATCGTCTGGCCGGACAGGCTCTTCACCACGTCACCGGGCTTGACGGCACGGCCGCTCGGCATGTTCTCGCAGGCAGGGACGATGCCCACGACATTGGCCCGCGCCCGCGCGCCGGCGACCGCGCACAGCGTGCCGAGCACGCTGGCCGCGCCGCCCATGTCGAACTTCATCTCGTCCATCTCGGCCGCCGGCTTGATCGAGATGCCGCCGGTGTCGAACGTGATGCCCTTGCCGACGAGCACGATCGGAGCCTCGTCCTTGCCCGCACCCTGCCAGCGGGCGACGATGAACTTCGGCGGCTGGTCCGAGCCCTGCGCCACGGCGAGGAACGAGCCCATGCCCAGACGCTCGCAGTCCTTGCGGTCGAGCACCTCGACCTTCAGGCCGTGGCTCTTGCCGAGCTTGCGGGCCTGCTCGGCCAGGTACGTGGGCGTGCAGTGGTTGCCCGGCCGGTTGGCCAGTTCGCGCGCGAGCGCCACGCCGGCCGCAACGGCCTGGCCACGGGCCAGACCGGCGGCCAATGCCCCGGCGCCTGTCGCGCCGGCACTCGCGGCGCCTGCCTTGCGGGCCTTCGCGCCCTTCTCCTCGCGGTCGCAGACGAGCGTGACGCGCTCGAGCTTCGACGCCGCCGGCGCACTCGGCTTCGTCGCACGGTAGACGTAGGTCGCCTCGTGCACCGCCAGCACCAGCGCCTCCGCACCGGCGCCGTCGACCTCCGAGCCGCCGCCGGCCACCGCCACCGCGAGGTGGCGCGCACCGCCGCCCTTGACGAGCGCCACGCCCATCGCCACCGCCTTGCGCAGCGACCTGGCGCCGGCGTCGACGGCCCACACGAAGGTGACGCGGCGTGCCTTCACACCCGGCACGCGGTGCGCGTAGAGCATCTGCCCGGCTCTGAAGGCGAAGTCGCCGGCGGCCACCGCGTCGGCGAGCGCCTGGCCAAGCGGCCCGTCGAGCGACCCGGGCACCTTGGTGCCCAGGACGACGACGAGCAGCGCGTCGGCGTCGATGGCGGCGAGTCCCTGCTTCCCGGGTACCAGGGTGTGGAAGTCCATAATTCCGCTGGTTCTGAACGAAGCGCGGCATGTTATTCGATTCGTCCGTACGCAAGGAGCTGGCGCGCACCTTCGGTGCGACGCTGGTCGTCATCCTGACTATCGTGCTGACGATGTTCCTCATCCGCACGATCGGCCAGGCCGCCAGCGGTGCGATCGCGCCGCGCGATGTCGTGCTGCTCCTTGGCTACGTGGCGCTCGGGCACCTGCCGACGATGCTGGCGCTGTCGCTCTTCGTCGCCGTCGTGCTGGCGCTCGGCCGCATGTACCGCGACAGCGAGATGAGTGTCTGGTTCGCCTGCGGCGTCGGCCTGGCGCGTTTCGTCAAACCGGTGCTGCGCACGGTGTGGCCGGTGCTGCTGGTGGTGGCGCTGTTGCTGCTGTTCGCCTGGCCGTGGGGCAACCGCAACGGCCTGGAGCTGCGCGAGCGCTACCAGCAGCGCTCCGACCTCTCGCGCGTGGCACCCGGCGTGTTCCAGACCTCGAGCGACGGCCGGCGCGTCTTCTTCATCGAGCGCGACGCCGACGACGCGGGCGCGGCGCGCAACGTCTTCATCCTCAACCGGCAGGAGCACTCCGAGGCCGTGACCTCGGCCAGGAGCGGCCGCCTCGAGCCCGACGGCGCCGACCACTTCCTCGTGCTCGAGCGGGGCCAGCGCAACGAGGTGGACACGAACAGTGGCGAGCGCACCCTGTCCAGCTTCGAGAGCTACCGCGTCCTGGCCAGCGAGCGCGCCGTGCGCGAGGCCGAGGCGCGGCCGCCGCGGGCCGTGGCCACCGTGGACCTGATCCGCGACCCCACGCCTCGCCACCAGGGCGAGCTCGTCTGGCGCCTCGGCCTGCTGCTCGGCGCCGCGAACCTCGTGCTGCTGGGCATCGGCCTGGCGGCCACGCACCCGCGGCGCGCCAGCAACTGGAACCTGTTGTTCGCGCTGCTCGCCTTTGCCGTCTACTACAACCTCGTCAACCTCTCGCAGGCCTGGGTGGCCTCGGGCCGCTTGTCGATGGGTGCGGCGCTGCTGGCGATCCACGGCACCACCTTCGCGCTGGCGCTGGCCCTGCTGTGGTGGCGCGAGCACGCGGCCGTGGCGCGCTGGCCGGGGCGCGGCCGCGCCGCCGCCTGAGGGAACGCGCCGCGCACCCGCCCGCCCCGCCGATGAAAACCGTGCGCCGGCTGCTCTACCGCGACATCGTCGCGTCGGTGGGCTTCGTCGCGCTCGCCTTCCTGGCCCTGTTCTACTTCATCGACTTCGTCGACACGCTCGGCGACATCGGCACGAAGGGACGCGGCGCGCTCGATGCCGCCTGGTCGGCGGCGCTGGAGCTGCCGGGGCACCTGTACGAGCTGCTGCCGATCGCCGTGCTGATCGGCACGATCTACTCGCTGGCCCGGCTGGCGCAGTCCTCGGAGTTCACGATCCTGCGCACCGGCGGCCTCGGGCCGTGGCGCGCGCTCGGGCTGCTGGCGGTGCTGGGCGTCGCCTTCAGCGCGCTCACCTTTGCCATCGGCGACTACCTGGCACCTCGGGCCGAGCGCGAAGTGGTGCTGTTCAAGGCGCGCACGAGTGGCGGTGTGCGTGCCGGCGACGCCGGCGCCTGGCTCAAGGAGCGGCGGCGCACGGCCGAGGGCGAGCGCAGCTACTCGATCCACATCGGCGGCACGAGCGGCGGCGGTGCGCTGGCCGAGGTGCGCATCTTCGAGTTCGACGACGACGGGCGTCTCGTCACGCGCATCGAGGCGCGCGAGGGGCGTGTCGCCGACGACGGCACGTGGACGCTGGTCGACGGCGAGCAGGCGCGCTGGCCACGCGCCCGCGCCGAGGGCCAGCCGCCGGTCCAGGTGCAGCGCTTCGCGTCGCTGCAGTGGCCGAGCACGCTGACGCCGGAGGTGGTGGCCGCCGCCGTGCTGCCGCTGCGCACGATGAGCACGCTCGAGCTGTGGCGCTACAGCGCGCACCTGTCCGACCAGGAGCAGTCGGCGCAGCGGCACCAGATCCAGTTCTGGAAGAAGGCGCTGTACCCGATGGCCTGCCTGGTGATGGTGGCGCTCGCGCTGCCTTTCGCCTACATGCACGCGCGCTCGGGCAGCGTCAGCCTGAAGGTCTTCGGCGGCATCATGCTCGGCATCGCCTTCGTGCTGCTGAACAACCTCGCGGGGCACATCGGCCTGCTGAACGGGTGGGTGCCGTGGGCGGCGGCGGCAACGCCGAGCCTGCTCTTCCTGGCCATGTCGATGGCCGCCTTCGCGTGGCTGGTGCGCTACCGCTGAGCGCCGCGCCGACGGGAACACCATGAAACAGGGCCTGGTTCTGCTTGCACACGGCGCACGCGACCCCGCATGGGCGGCGCCGTTCGAGGCCGTGGCCGAGCTCGTCCGCGTGCAGCGGCCAGGCGTTCCGGTGACGCTGGCCTTCCTCGAGTTCCTGCCGCCGGACCTCGCCGAAGCCGCGGCCCGGCTCGTGCAGGCCGGCTGCACGCACGTGGTCGTGCAGCCGATGTTCCTCGGCACCGGCGGCCACGTGCGGCGCGACCTGCCGCGGCTGCTCCAGGCGCTGCACGAGGCGCACCCGGCCGTCGGGTTCGACATGCCGGCGGCCATCGGCGAGCTGCCGCAGGTGCACCGCGTGATGGCCGAGGCGGCCGCGGCGCTGCTGGCACCGGGCACCGCGGAGGAACCCCGTTGAACCTGCACCAGCTGCGCTTCGTGCACGAGGCAGTGCGGCGCAACCTCAACCTCACCGAGACGGCGCGGGCGCTGCACACCTCGCAGCCCGGCGTCAGCAAGGCCATCCGCGAGCTCGAGCACGAGCTCGGCGTCGAGCTCTTCGTGCGCCAGGGCAAGCGGCTGACGCGCATCACCGAGCCAGGGCAGCAGATGCTCGCCTCGGTGGAGACGATCCTGCGCGAGGTCGCGAACCTCAAGCGCATCGGCGAGGAGCATGCCGGGCGCGAGGCCGGCACGCTGTCGATCGCCACCACGCACACGCAGGCGCGCTACTTCCTGCCCGGCCCGGTGGCCGAGCTGCGCCGGCGCTTCCCCCAGGTGCAGGTGGTGCTGCACCAGGGCGTGCCCGAGCAGGTGGCGCGGATGCTGCTGGACGAGGTCGCGCACATCGGCCTGGCCACCGAGGCGCTGGCGGCGCACGCCGGCCTCGTGACGCTGCCGTGCTACGAGTGGCAACATGCACTCGTCGTGCCGCGTGCCCATCCGCTGGCCGGCGAAGCGCGGCCGACGCTCGAGCAGCTGGCCGCCGAGCCGCTCGTGCTCTACCACCGCACGGTCACGGGCCGCACGCGCATCGACGAGGCCTTCGCGCGCGCCGGCCTCGTGCCCCGCGTGGCGCTGGAGGCCATCGACTCCGACGTCATCAAGACCTACGTGCGCCTGGGCCTGGGCATCGGCATCGTCGCCGAGCAGGCGATGCGCGAAGAGCAGGCCGGCGCCAACGGCGACCTCGCCGCGGTGCCGCTCGGCCACCTGTTCGGCAGCAACACCACACGCGTCGCTTTCCGGCGTGGCGCCTATCTGCGGCACTTCGTGCTCGCCTTCGCCGAGATGCTGTCGCCGCGCCTGAACGCCGCGCTGCTGGCACGCACGCTGCACGCCGACGTCGGTGCGGACGCCGACAGCAGCGGCGTGCGGCCCGAGGCCGACTACCAGCTCTGATCCACCCCCCTGCCCCGGTTTCCTTCGTCGCCCGCCGCATCCCCTGCCGCCCATGAGCCCGCCCGCCGTCGCCTCCCGCCTGCCCAACGTCGGCACCACCATCTTCACCGTCATGTCCGCGCTGGCGCAGGAGGTGGGCGCCATCAACCTCGGCCAGGGCTTCCCGGACTTCGAGGGCGACCCCACGCTCGTCGAGCACGTGGCGCAGGCCATGCGCGAGGGCCTGAACCAGTACCCGCCGATGGCCGGCGTGCCGCAGCTGCGCGAACGCATCGCCGAGAAGATCGAGGCGCTGTACGGTCGGCGCTACGACCCCGGCAGCGAGATCACCGTCACCGCCGGCGCGACACAGGCCATCATCACCGCGGTGCTGGCCATAGTGCACCCGGGCGACGAGGTCATCGTGCTCGAGCCGTGCTACGACAGCTACGCGCCGAACATCGAGCTGGCCGGCGGCCGCGTGGTGCGCGTGCCGCTCACGCCGCGCACCTTCCGCCCCGACTTCGCGCGCATCGCCGCGGCGCTGACGCCGCGCACGCGCATGCTCATCGTCAACTCGCCGCACAACCCGAGCGCCACCGTGTGGACGCGCGCCGAGATGGAGAAGCTCGGCGCGCTGCTGGCATCGACCGGCGTATTCGTCGTCAGCGACGAGGTGTACGAGCACATGGTCTTCGACGGCATGCCGCATGTCAGTGCCGCCAGCGTGCCGGCGCTCGCCGAGCGCGCGTTCGTCGTGTCGAGCTTCGGCAAGACCTATCACGTCACCGGCTGGAAGGTCGGCTACGTCGCCGCGCCGGCGGCGCTGACCCACGAGTTCCGCAAGGTGCACCAGTTCAACGTCTTCACGGTGAACACTCCCGTGCAGCACGGGCTCGCACGGTACATGGCCGACCCGCGGCCGCACCTGGAGCTGCCCGCGTTCTACCAGCGCAAGCGCGACCTGTTCCGCGCCGGCCTGGAACGGACCCGCCTCGTGCCGTTGCAGAGCCAGGGCAGCTATTTCCAGGTGGTCGACTACGCGCAGGTCAGCGAGCTGCCCGAGGCCGGGTTCTGCCAATGGCTGACGCGCGAGGTGGGCGTGGCGGCGATCCCGCTCTCGGCCTTCTACGAAGGCGGCTTCGAGCAGAGGCTGGCGCGGCTTTGCTTCGCCAAGCGCGACGAGACGCTGCGCGCCGCGCTCGAGCGGCTGCAGAAGCTGTAGGTCGCGGGCCCGAGGTCGCGGGCCCGGGGCGGCGCCGACCACCAACGGCGCGCGCCGCGGGCAGCGGCGGCGGCGCTACGGGCGCCTTTGCCCGGGGCTCGTCGGTGGGTCGAGGTCGCCGAAGAGGCTCGGCCTCGCGCCAGGGACGGTGGGGCCCGCGCCGCCGCGCGTGACATCGAAGTCCAGCGGCTTGGTCGGCCGCTCGGACTCGTCGCGATGCAGCACCGAATCACTCTCCAGGCCCAGGTAGGGCACCGGGGCGGTGGCGCCGAACTCGGTGGTCGGTGGCTCGCTGCTCATCGGCAGCAGGAAGTCGACATTGCCGGCCTCGGCCGTCTTGCGGTCCAGCAGGTCGCGCGCCAGCGAGTAGAGCAGCAGCACCTCGCGGTAGGCCGGAAGGTCGAACAGCTCGCCGCGCGACTTGCGGAACAGCAGCGCCTCGAGCTCGGCCATCGCGTCCAGCGGCCGCGCCCACACCTGCTGCAGCCGCGGCACGACGCCCGGGTAGTCGTCGAGCGAGCGGCCCGCCGAGAGGTCGGCGCCCCACTCGGGCGCGTAGGCGTTGAAGCGGTGATTGAAGCGCGCGCGTGTGCGCTCATAGGCCTCGCGGTCGCCGCGGCGGCGGTAGATCTCGAGCAGCTTGAGGTACGGCAGCGGGCTGCCGCCGCCGGTGCTGCGCAGGTGCTCCATCAGCAGGTCGATGGCCGCCTCGTCCTGCCCCAGCACGACGAAGAACTCGGCCTGCTGCTCGAGGTCGATCAGTTCCTCGATCGTCACGTCGCGCGGCGTGCCTTCGTTGGGCATCAGCGGCGACATGGGCGGCGTCTTCGCCGCAGCCGGCGCCGGCGCCCCGGCGTCGGTCTGTCCGAGGTCGGATGAAACCCAGGGGTCGACCGGCGCGGCCGCCGGGGGCGGCCAGGCCGGGGTGCCGCGATGCCAGCGAGCCCCCGCCGGGGCGGTGCCCACCGCCGGCACGGTGACGAACGACGTCGTCGGAGCCGAAAGCTGCGTCGAGTCCTGCGCCGTCGCCGAGGCCGCGGCGGGCGACGCCGGGGCCGGCGTGCGCCAGTCGGCGCGGCGCTCGCGCTGCACCGTGCTCAGCCGCCAGCCGAGCCAGCCCGCGAGCGCGGCCAGCACCAGCACGGCCGCGCCAAGCGGCAGCATCCAGCGGCTCGTCTCCTCGCTCGCGGCAAGCCTCTGGCGCAGCAGGCTCGCCTGTTCCTGCGCCGAGCGCGACTCGACCCGGAGCTGCTCGACGGTGCGCTCGAGCATGGCGATGCGCGCGGCGGCCGCCGATGCGGCGGCCTCGGCCGCCCGCGCCGCGCTGGCCGCCTGCGCCACCGCCTCCATGGCCTGCGCAATGGCCTCGGCCTGC
>JAHCKS010000101.1 GCA_026125665.1 Rubrivivax sp. | reverse complement strand
GCGGCACCCGACGACGCCGTCTCCGGCACGCCGGGTGTGGCCGTCGGCGTCGTCACCGCCACCTGGAACGGCGCCGAGGCTGCCGCCGACGCGGCGCCCATGGCCGGCGCCGTGGGGGTCGGCGCCGTCGGCGCGGCGGACGGAGCGGTCGAAGGCGAGGCCGGCGGCGTTCCCGGTGTAGCCGGGGCTGCCGCGACCTGCGTCGAGCTGCCGGGGGCGACGCTCTCGCGCAGGCGGCTCAGCTCGGCCACGTTGCGCGCAAGCTCGGCCTCGCGCGCGCTGGCGGCGCGGCGTTCGGCCTCGGCGGACACGCGCGCCTCGGGTGTACCGGGCCGGGCCTGGCCCTGCGACAGACGCAGCCTGTCGGGCGACGACGCGGCCGCCTGCCGGCGGTCCTCGACCCGTGTCTCGACGCGGCCGGCCGCCTGGCGGGCCGGGGCCTCGTCGGCCGTCGTCGTGGTGGCACTGGCCAGCCGCTGTCGATAGGCGGCGAAGTCGGCACTCTGCGCCTGGATCACCTCGCGGGCCTCCTGCGCCGAGACCTGGCCGGCCGCATCGGCACCGGGGACCTGAAGCACCACGCCGGCACGAAGGCGGTTCATGTTCTGACCCATGAACGCTTCGGGGTTGGCGCGGAACAGCGACACAAGCATCTGGTCGAGAGAGACACCGGCCCGCTGCACGCGGCTGGCGATGCCCGACAGCGTGTCGCCGCGGCGCACGCGAACCTCGTCGCCCGAGGTCGCGGGCGGCGGGGCCGGCGCGCGCGAAGTGAGCCGCGGGGGGGAAGGCGTGGCACCGGGAAGAGCGGGCGGCGCCGGCGGCGCGCTCGGTGCGAAGCCCGGCGAGGCCGGCGCAGGGGCGGGCGCCGTGGGGAGCGAAGGCGCCGGTGCCGGTGTGATCACCGGTGCCACGGCCGGCGGCGGCGCCGGCGGGGCCGCGCGCGCGCCGGGCGGGTCCAGCAGCAGCGTGTACTCGCGAACCAGGCGGCCCGTGGCCCACGTGGCCTCGACGATGACGTCGATGAACGGCTCGGTGACGGCGCGCTCCCCGGTGACGCGCAGCACCGTGCGCCCGTCGGGGCGGCGCACCGCCTGCACCCGCGTGGTCGTGAGCGCGGCGTTGTACTCGACGCCGGCGGCGCGGTAGGCGTCCGGCGAGGCGATGCGCAACTGCAGCGTGGCGGCCTCTTCGGCCGTGATGCTGGTGACGTCGATCTCCGCCTTCAGCGTCTCGCCCAGGGCCGACTGCACCGTCAGCCGCCCGAGACCGAGCGCCCAGGTGTCGGTGGTCCACAGGCACGCGCAGGCCGCGGCAATGCCGGTCAGCGCGAATCGCAAGACGGTGGTCGGACGGTGGTTCAAGGCGAGTCCCCCATGCATCGTTCCCGCGGCGCCGGCCGCCTCGCGAAGGCGGTTGGAACAGGCGGGCCGGCCAGGGCCCGGCCGGCACCGACCCCCAGATCCGGAGCCAGTGGGGCAATAGACCCCGAAACTGCAACAGTATCAAGCATATAGGAGCCGAAGCTCATGCAAAAGCTAACGAATGTGTCTCAAAACATTCGTCGCCTCACGCCTGCGGCGCTGTTGCCTGGTGACAACGACATCGCCTCCTGCTCGCTTGATTTTCCGCCGGCCTCGTGCTGGACGCGAGAGGGCTACTGTTCCAGGAGGATGCGCAGCATGCGTCGCAGAGGCTCGGCCGCGCCCCACAACAACTGGTCGCCGATGGTGAATGCGCCGAGGTAGGTCGGCCCGAGCGCGAGCTTGCGCACGCGCCCCACCGGGATCTGCATCGTGCCGGTCACGGCCACCGGCGTGAGCTCGCGCACCGTCGCCTCGCGCGTGTTCGGCACGAGCCGCACCCACTCGTTGTCGTGCGCGATCATCTGCTCGATCTCGGGCAGCGGCACGTCGCGCTTCAGCTTGATCGTCACGCTCTGGCTGTGGCAGCGCATCGCGCCGACCCGCACGCAGATCGAATCGATCGGCACCGCCGGCTTGTCGAATCCGGGGCCGCGGCCGAGGATCTTGTTGGTCTCGGCACCGCCCTTCCACTCCTCGAGGCTCGTGCCGTCGCCGCGGTCGGCGTCGATCCACGGGATCAGGCTGCCTGCGAGCGGCACGCCGAAGTGATGTGTCTCGTCGGCCGAGAGGCCGCGCTGCGTCTCGGCGATACGGCGGTCGATCTCGAGGATGGCGCTGGCCGGGTCGGCCAGCAGCGGCTTCACGCTCGCGTTCAGCGCGCCCATCTGCGTGAGCAGCTCGCGCATGTGCTGCGCACCGCCGCCGCTGGCCGCCTGGTAGGTCGTGGCCGTCATCCATTCGACGAGATCGGCCTTGAACAGCGCGCCCAGGCCCATCAGCATGCAGCTGACGGTGCAGTTGCCGCCGATGTAGTCCTTCAGCCCCTTGGCGAGCGCATTTCGGATCACCGGCAGGTTCACCGGGTCGAGGATGATCACCGCGTCGTCGCTCATGCGCAGCGTCTTCGCCGCGTCGATCCAGTAGCCCTTCCAGCCGCTGGCGCGCAGCGCGCCGTAGGCCTCCTTCGTGAAGTCGCTGCCCTGCGCGGTGATGACGATGTCGCAGGCGGCCAGCGCCTTCAGGTCGCCGGCGCTTTGCAGCCTGCGCTCGTTCTTCGCGAAGCGCGCGACGGCCGCCGGCAGCTCGCCGCCGGCGGCGCTGGTGCTGAAGAACACCGGCTCGATGAGCGCGAAGTCGCCTTCGGCCTCCATGCGCTGCATCAGCACCGAGCCGACCATGCCGCGCCAGCCGACGAGGCCCACGCGCGGGTTGGAGTTCAAAGCCATGTCAGTCTTGCCTTTCCGAGTGTCCGGACCCCTCGTGCATCCCGGCTCGTTCGCCGGGGTCCAAGGGTGGGGGCGAGACGATCCGAGAGCGCTTCAGCTCTTGGTGGTTTTCCGGGTGGTGGTGATGGCGGCGGCGACCGCATCACCCATCTCGCGCGTGCCGACCTTGCGCACCGCGCCCTGGCCTTCACTCCAGATGTCCGGCGTGCGCAGGCCGGCCGAGAGCACGGCACGCACGGCCGACTCGATGTGGTCGGCCGCGGCAGGCTGGTCGAGCGAGAAGCGAAGCATCATGGCAGCGGAGAGGATTGTAGCCAGCGGGTTGGCCACCCCCTTGCCGGCGATGTCCGGCGCGCTGCCGTGGCTCGGTTCGTACAGGCCCTTGTTCTTCGCGTCCAGGCTGGCCGAGGGCAGCATGCCGATGCTGCCGGTGAGCATCGCCGCCTCGTCGCTGAGGATGTCGCCGAACATGTTGCCGGTGACGACGACGTCGAACTTCTTCGGTGCGCGCACGAGCTGCATCGCCGCGTTGTCGACGTACATGTGCTCGAGCTCGACATCCGGGTACTGCGCGTGCACCTCGGTGACGACGTCCTTCCAGAGCTGGAAGGTCTCCAGCACGTTGGCCTTGTCGACGCTGGTCACCTTCCTGTTCCGGCGCTGCGCGGCCTGGAACGCGACGTGCGCGATGCGCTCGATCTCCGGCCTGCTGTAGCGCATCGTGTCGAACGCTTCCTCGGCGCCGGGGAAGTGCCCGTCGGTCGCGGTGCGGCGGCCGCGCGGCTGCCCGAAGTAGATGTCGCCGGTGAGCTCGCGGATGATCAGGATGTCCAGGCCCGCCACCAGCTCGGGCTTCAGGCTCGACGCCTGCGTGAGCTGCTCGTAGCACAGCGCCGGGCGGAAGTTGGCGAACAGCTGCAGGTGCTTGCGCAGGCCGAGGATGGCCTGCTCGGGGCGCAGCGCGCGCTCGAGCTTGTCGTACTTCCAGTCGCCCACGGCGCCGAAGAGGATGGCGTCGGCGGCCCTGGCGAGGCTCAGCGTGCTCTCGGGCAAGGGGTGGCCGTGCGCGTCGACCGCGGCGCCGCCGACGAGCGCCGTCTCGGTCTCGAGCTTCAGCCCGTGCACGCGCGCGACGGCGTCGAGCACGCGCACGGCCTCGCCGACGATCTCGGTGCCGATGCCGTCACCGGGCAGGATGGCGATCCTCATCGTGGATGCCTGCCCTTCAGCCGAGCGTCGTCTGCGCCAGCCAAGGCTGGCGTGCCAGCCGTTCGGCCTCGTAGGCGCGGATCTTGTCGGCGTGGCGCAGCGTCAGGCCGATGTCGTCGAAGCCGTTGAGCAGGCAGTACTTGCGGAACGGCTGCACGTCGAACGGCAGCTCGGCGCCGTCGGGCTTGACGATCACCTGCCGCGGCAGGTCGATCGTGAGCGTGTAGCCGGGGAACGCCGTCACCTCGTCGAACAGGCGGCTCACCAGCGCTTCGGGCAGCTGGATCGGCAACAGGCCGTTCTTGAAGCAGTTGTTGAAGAAGATGTCGGCGTAGCTCGGCGCGATCAACGCTCGAAAGCCGAACTGATCCAGCGCCCACGGCGCATGTTCGCGGCTGGAGCCGCAGCCGAAGTTCTGCCGCGCCAGCAGGATGCTCGCACCCCGGTAGCGCGGCTGGTTCAGCACGAAGTCGGGGTTGGGCTTGCGGCTGGCCGGGTCCTGCCCCGGCTCGCCCTTGTCGAGGAAACGCCATTCGTCGAACAGGTTCTCGCCGAAGCCGGTGCGCTTGATCGACTTCAGGAACTGCTTGGGGATGATGGCGTCGGTGTCCACGTTGGCGCGGTCCATCGGCGCCACGAGGCCCTCGTGCACGGTGAAGGCTTGCATGTCGTCCTCCTTGCGGCGGGTCAGGCAGTCAGGCGAAGCGGCGCACGTCGACGAAGTGACCATGCAGCGCCGCCGCGGCGGCCATCGCCGGGCTGACGAGGTGCGTGCGCCCGCCGGCGCCCTGCCGCCCCTCGAAGTTGCGGTTGCTCGTGCTGGCGCAGCGCTCGCCGGGCTCCAGCCGGTCGGCATTCATCGCCAGGCACATCGAGCAGCCCGGTTCGCGCCACTCGAAGCCGGCGGCGCGGAAGATCTCGTGCAGCCCCTCGCGCTCGGCCTGGGCCTTCACCAGGCCCGAGCCTGGCACCACCATCGCCAGGCGCACGTTGGGCGCCACGCGCCGGCCGACGCGCCGCACCACGGCGGCCGCCTCGCGCAAGTCCTCGATGCGGCTGTTCGTGCACGAGCCGATGAAGACCTTGTCGATCGTGATGTCGGTGACGGCCTTGTTCGGCTGCAGCCCCATGTAGGCGAGCGCCCGTTCGATGGCGTCGCGCTTGACGCCGTCGCGCTCCTTGTCGGGGTCGGGCACGCGGCCATCGACCGGCAGCACCATCTCCGGGCTCGTGCCCCAGGTGACCTGCGGCACGATCCGCGCGGCGTCGAGTTCGACCACGGTGTCGAAGCTCGCCCCCGGGTCACTGACGAGCGTGCGCCATTGGGCCACCGCCTGCTCCCAGGCCGGGCCGCCCGCGAAGCGGCCGGTTCGCGCATCCGTGCCCGGGGCGAACGGGCGGCCCTTCACGTATTCGATCGTCTTGTCGTCGACGGCCACCATGCCGGCGCGTGCACCCGCCTCGATGGCCATGTTGCACACCGTCATGCGCCCTTCCATGCTGAGCGAACGGATGGCACTGCCGGCGAACTCGATCGTGTGCCCGGTGCCGCCGGCGGTGCCGATGCGGCCGATGATCGCCAGCACCACGTCCTTGGCCGTGACGCCGCGGCCGAGCTGGCCCTCGACCTTGACGAGCATGTTCTTCGCCTTCTTCGCCAGCAGCGTCTGCGTGGCCATCACGTGCTCCACCTCGCTCGTGCCGATGCCGTGCGCCAGCGCGCCGAAGGCGCCGTGCGTGGAGGTGTGGCTGTCGCCGCACACCACCGTCATGCCCGGCAGCGTGGCGCCGTTCTCCGGGCCGATGACGTGCACGATGCCCTGGCGCTTGTCGAGAAACGGGAAGTACGCCGCCGCGCCGAAGGCCTTGATGTTGGCGTCCAGCGTCACGACCTGCTGCTTGCTCGTGGGGTCGACGATGCCGTCGTAGCCGCGTTCCCAGCCGGTGGTGGGCGTGTTGTGGTCGGCCGTGGCGACGATGCTGCTCGTGCGCCACACCGGCCGGCCCGCCAGCCGCAGCCCCTCGAACGCCTGCGGGCTCGTCACCTCGTGCACGAGGTGACGGTCGATGTAGAGGATGGCGGTGCCGTCCTCCTCGGTGTGGACGACGTGGTCGTCCCACAGCTTGTCGTAGAGGGTGCGCGGGGCCATGTGGCCGATTATCCCGCCGCGCCGCGGCGAGCGCGCCTCGCGGGGCTCTGCGGGGCCGGGCGCCTCGTCAGGCCCGGCCCCCGGACGCGCTCAACCCTTGGTCGCGGCGGCGCGCGACTCGAGCTCGCTCTTCAACCCCGGCGCCAGGTTCAGGCGGCGCGCCAGCTCGTCGAGGTAGGCGCGCTCCATCGTCGTCGTCTCGTCGACGACGAGCAGCGTCGCCAGGTAGACCTCGGCCGCCATCTCGGGCGTCGTCGCGGCCGCAGCCACTTCGGCGGGGTCGACCGGGCGCTTCAGCTCGGCCTCGACCCAGCGGTGCGTTTCCGCGTCGGCCTGCACGCGCGCGAGCTCGGCACGCACGAGCTCGTGCTCGCGCTCGTCCATGTGGCCGTCGCTCCTGGCTGCGGCGATCATCGCCTTCAGGATCACCTGGCTGTGCTGCTCGAGCTGCGGGGCCGGCAGGGCCTCGAAGCGCGGCGCCGCGCCCGCCGGCGACGCGCCCGGGCCGGCCTGACTGGCCTGGTAGTCCTGGTAGGCCTTCCACGCCAGCGCGCCGATCGCCGCCACGCTTCCCACCTTCAGCACCGAGCCGCCGAGCGAGCGGCCCCGCCGGCTGCCCAGCAGCAGCGCCAGCACGCCACCCACCGCGGCCCCTTTGGCGTACTTGTCGAAGTCGCCGGAGGCGCGCGCGCGGCCGGCGGCCGACTTCACGTCGGCCATCGCGCCGGCCCCGGTCTTCAGCAGTTGCTCGAGAAAGGCGTTGGCTCCCATCGGTGTGCTCCCGGGCCGTTCGGGCGGCCTGTCGACGAACTCAGCGTCAATGTAGCGCCCCTTGCGAGGCCCCGGAACGTGCCGGGCCGTGCCGGACCTTGCCGGGCAGTCATTGAGACTGCGGACCGGCGGGGCAATGGCCGTTCCGCGACGGCACTAGACTCGCAGCCTGGAAGGCAAGAGTCCGCATCAGCGGCCCCAGGGGGATGACCACCGTCAGGCAAGCGGAGCTCGCGAGATGATGAAGACACGCAAGGTCAAGCTGTTCAACGGCAGCACGTTCACGGTGCCGCAAGGCATCCAGCGCATCGATTCGGCCTCGACCCATGGCTGGCAGGTGCGTTACCAGGGCACACGCTTCTTCTCCGACGGCGGCCCGCCCGACGGCAGCGGCGCCGCGAAGTCGCTGGCCGCGGCCACGCGCGAGCTGCTCGAGCGCATTGCCACGATGCCCGCGCCGGTGGTGCTGAAGCGGGGCCCCAGTGCCCGCAAGGCCTCCGGCCTGCCGGTCGGCATCTCCGGCCCCATCGTCGTGCAGCGCGGCGAGGACCGCGTGCGCTCCGCGGTGCTCTCGGTGCTGCTGCCGCGCTTCGGCGGCACGCCGCAGCTGAAGAGCGTGTACATCGGCACCGAGAACACCTACTCGCTGCGGAAGTACCGCGCCGCGCTCGCCACGGCCAAGGCCCTGCGCGCCGAGGCGGTGGCCGACTACGAGGAAGCCGCCACGCGCGCGCGGCGCCGCTCGGCCAACGCGCTGCGCAAGGAGCTGGCAGCGGCCAGCCGCAACCGGCGCAGCAGCTGAGCGCCGGGCAGCGCCGGGCGCGCGGTCGCGGTTGCGTCGCGCGGCCGGCGCATCGCGGGTACAGTGCGCCCGCCACCTGGCTTCGGAGGAGTCCATGCGCACTTTCGCTTCGACAGTGATCGCCCTCTCGCTCGCCCTCGCCCTGCCCGTCCTCGCCCAGGAACGCGAGGCGGCGACGCCGGGCGCCTCGATCGCCGGCAAGGCGGCCGCCCAGAGGTCCGCGTCGAAGGCCGCCGCGAGAACCACCGACGAGCGCCGGGCACGCGAGGCGACCACCGCCACGAAGGCCACGACCGCGGGCGCCGCCGCTGCGGTCACCACGCCGTCGGCCAGCCGCAGCACTTCGCCGGCCACGCCCGAGTTCACCGGCAAGGACAAGTCGCATTGCCATTCCCGCGGCGGCGACGCCTAGACTGGCCCCGGCGTGACACGGGCGTGTCGCGCGAGGCCGCTCTGCCCGGTCCGCCAGCCGCCATGCAGGCCGCGGGCCAGCGACGGTGGCGGCGCTGGCTGGCCCCGGCGTTCGTCGTTGCGGCCGGCCTCGGCGCCTGCGCCCCGGTGACGACACAGCCTCGCTCCGAGCTCGCCGCGGTGCGCGAGCAGGTCGCTGCCGCCGAGCGGGCCTTCGCGCGCTCGATGGCCGAGCGACGGCCCGACGACTTCGCGCGTCATGTCTCCGAGGAGGCCGTGTTCTTCGGCGGCCCGAACGGCCAGGCCCTGCGCGGCAAGGCGCAGGTGCTGGCCGGCTGGGCACGCTTCTTCGCCGGCCCGACGGCGCCGTTCTCGTGGGAGCCCGACGAGGTCGAGCCGCTGGCGAGCGGCACGCTCGCACACAGCTCCGGCCCGGTGCGCGACCCGAGCGGCCGCGTCGTCGCCCGCTTCAACTCCATCTGGCGGCTGGAAGCGCCCGGCGTCTGGCGCGTCGTCTTCGACAAGGGCAGCCCGCTGCCGCCACCGCGCCCGGGCGCGTCGGCCGCGTCGCCAGCGCCACCCTGATCGGACTCGATCGCGCTGCGGCCGGGCCGCGGCGCAGCTACTGGCGGCCGCCGGTTCAACGCAACGAGCCGTTGATGCGTGCCAGCGTTTCGGCGCCGGGGCAGAGGTGCTCCTCGTCGAGCACGTTCAGCGGCCGTGCCACCGTGCCGAGCGCGGCGTGCAGGTCGCGCGCCTCGGGGTCGACGAAGAGCAGCCCCGTCGGCACCTCGCCCTCGGCCTGCAACGCCTGCACGTGCGTGAGCGCGGCCACGCGGTCGGTCGGGTCGTGGTCGGCGTGCAGCTTGCGCAGCCGCATCACGCTGCCGTCGCCCTGCGGCAGCTCGAGCACCTCGCCCGGCTTCCACGTGCCCGGCTCGGCGACCGTCGGCCGGGCCAGGTCGATGAAGTCGACGCGGCTCACCGCCTCGTTGTGCTCGCGCACGTAGTCGTAGCTGCGCGTGCTGCCCGCGTGGTTGTTGAAGGCCACGCAGGGGCTGATGACATCGAGGAACGCCGCGCCGCCGTGCCGGATGGCACCCTTGATCAGCGGCACGAGCTGCGCCTTGTCGCCGCTGAAGCCGCGCGCCACGTAGGTGGCGCCGAGCTGCAGCGCCATGCCGACGAGATCCACCGGGCTGTCGTTGTTCAGCACGCCCTTCTTGCTCTTGCTGCCGCGGTCGGCGGTGGCGCTGAACTGGCCCTTCGTCAGGCCGTAGACGCCGTTGTTCTCGACGATGTAGACCATCCTCACGCCGCGGCGCATGGCGTGCGCGAACTGCCCGAGGCCGATGCTGGCGCTGTCGCCGTCGCCGCTGACGCCGAGGTACAGCAGGTCGCGATTGGCCAGCGCCGCGCCCGTCAGCACGCTCGGCATGCGCCCGTGCACGGTGTTGAAGCCGTGGCTCGCGCCGAGGAAGTAGTCCGGCGTCTTGCTCGAGCAGCCGATGCCCGAGAGCTTGGCCACGCGGTGCGGCTCGATGTCGAGCTCCCACGCCGCCTGGATGATGGCGGCGCTGATGCTGTCGTGGCCGCAGCCGGCGCACAGCGTGCTGACCTTGCCTTCGTAGTCGCGCCGCGTGTACCCGACCTTGTTCTTCGCGAGCGTCGGGTGGTGCAGCCTGGGCTTGGCGATGTACGTCATCGTGTCTTCTCGGTCGTCGGAGCCACGGCGAAGGCGTGCACCCGCCGCGTGATGGTCTGCGTGATGGCGCGCGCGGTGATCGGCGTGCCGTCGTAGTGCAGCACCGGCGCCAGGCGAGCCGGGTCGATCTCGAGCTCGTTGACGAGCAGCGTGCGCATCTGCGCGTCGCGGTTCTGCTCGACGACGAACACCAGGTCGTGTGTCTCGATGAACTCCTTCACGCTCGGCGGGAACGGGAACGCGCGCAGCCGCATCGCGTCGAGGTGGATGCCGGCCCGTGCCAGCGACACCAGCGCCTCGTCCATCGCCGGCGCCGTGCTGCCGAAGTAGATGACGCCCAGGCGCGTGCGCTTGTCGGCGGCGCGCACCACCGGCTGCGGCACCAGCGTGGCGGCGAAGGCGAACTTCTTCAGCAGCCGCTGCACGTTGTAGAGGTAGTCGGGCCCGGCCTCGCTGTAGCGGGCGTGCGCGTCGCGCGTCGTGCCGCGCGTGAAGTAGCTGCCGAGCGTGGGGTGCGTGCCGGGCAGCGTGCGCCACGGGATGCCGTCGCCGTCCACGTCCTTGTAGCGCGCGAACTCGCGGCCGGTCTCCAGTTCCTCGGCCGTCATCACCTTGCCGCGGTCGTAGCGCCGGCCGTCGTCCCAGCGGAACGGCTCGCACAGGCGCTGGTTCATGCCGATGTCCAGGTCGGTCATCACGAAGACCGGCGTCTGCAGCCTGTCGGCGAGGTCGAGCGCCGTGGCCGCGAACTCGAAGCACTCGTGCGGGTCCTGCGGCAGCAGCAGCACGTGCTTGGTGTCGCCGTGGCCGGCGTAGGCGCTGCTGACGAGGTCGGCCTGCTGCGTGCGCGTGGGCATGCCGGTGGAGGGGCCGCCGCGCTGCACGTCGATGATCGTCACCGGGATCTCGGCGAAGTACGCCAGCCCGATGAACTCCGTCATCAGGCTCACGCCCGGGCCGCTCGTGGCAGTGAAGGCGCGCGCGCCGTTCCAGCCGGCGCCCACCACCATGCCGATCGAGGCGATCTCGTCCTCGGCCTGCACGATGGCGTAGCGGGCCTCGCCGGTGGCGGCGTCGTGGCGCAGCTTCTTGCAGTAGCCGATGAAGGCCTCGGCCACGCTCGAGCTCGGCGTGATCGGGTACCAGGCGCAGACCGTGGCGCCACCGTACACGCAGCCGAGCGCCGTGGCGGCGTTGCCCTCGACGAAGATGCGCTCGCCCACGGCGTTGGCGCGCTTGACCTTCAGGCCGAGGCCGGGGCCGGCCGGCGGCAGCAGGTGCTCGCGCGCGAAGCTGCGGCCGCTCTGCAGCGCGCGCACGTTGCTCTCGAGCAGCCGCTCCTTGCCCTTGTACTGCTCGGAGAAGAGCTTCTCGATGACGTCGGCGTCGACGTCCATCAGCGCCGACAGCGCCCCCAGCACCATGATGTTCTTGAACAGCGTGCGCTGCCGCGGGTCTTCGTAGGTGGCGTTGCAGATCGCCGTCACCGGCATGCCGACGACGGTGATGTCGGGGCGGAAGGCGCTCTCGGGCAGCGGCTTCGTGCTGTCGTAGAAGAGGTAGCCGCCGGGCTCGATCTCCTTGACGTCCTGGTCCCAGGTCTGCGGGTTCATCGCCACCATCATGTCGATGCCGCCGCGCCGGCCGAGCCAGCCCTTCTCCGAGACGCGCACCTCGTACCAGGTGGGCAGGCCCTGGATGTTGCTCGGGAAGATGTTGCGCGGGCTCACCGGCACGCCCATGCGCAGGATGGCCTTGGCGAAGAGCTCGTTGGCGCTGGCGCTGCCCGAGCCGTTGACGTTGGCGAACTTGACGACGAAGTCGTTGACGGCCTCGAGGCGGATCATGCGGGCACTCCACGGCGCACGGGGGCGGGTTTGGGGTCGCGGCAGCTCGGGCCGGCCTTCGTCGTGACGAGCAGGAACTTCTGCATGTCCCACGCGCCGGTCGGGCAGCGTTCGGCGCACAGGCCGCAGTGCAGGCACACGTCCTCGTCCTTCACCATGACGTTGGTCGTCTTCAGCGGCGTGCTCACGTACAGGTCCTGCGTCGTGTTCGTCGCCGGCGCCTTCAGCCGCCCGCGCAGCTCGGCCTCGTCGCCGTTGCCGGTGAAGGTGATGCAGTCCATCGGGCAGATGTCGACGCAGGCGTCGCACTCGATGCACAGCTTGTCGTTGAACACCGTCTGCACGTCGCAGTTCAGGCAGCGCTGCGCCTCGTCGAAGGCGGCCTTGACGTCGAAGCCGAGCTCGACCTCGACCTTGATGCTCTTCAGGGCCTTCTCGGCCGCCGCCCACGGCACCTTGTGGCGCGCATCGTTGCTGGGCGCGTTGTCGTAGCTCCACTCGTGGATGCCCATCTTCTGCGACAGCAGGTTGACGTGCGGCGGCGGGCGCTCGCGCACGTCCTCGCCGTGGCAGAAGCGGTCGATGCTCACCGCCGCCTCGTGCCCGTGCGCCACGGCGGTGATGATGTTCTTCGGCCCGAAGGCCGCGTCGCCGCCGAAGAAGACGCGCGGCGCGCTCGACTGCAGCGTCGCCGCGTCCAGCACCGGCAGGCCCCACTTGTCGAACTCGATGCCGGCGTCGCGTTCGATCCACGGGAAGGCGTTCTCCTGCCCGACGGCGACCAGCACCTCGTCGCACTCGAACGTCACCTCCTCGCCGGTGGGCACCAGCGTGCGCCGGCCCTTGTCGTCGTAGACGCTCTTCACCACCTCGAACACCATGCCGGTGAGGCGGCCGTTGTCGTGCAGGAAGGCCTTCGGGCTGTGGCACGGGACGATCGGGATGCCTTCGTGCTCGGCGTCCTCCTTCTCCCACGGCGAGGCCTTCATGTCCTCGTAGGTGCTGCGCACGACCACCTTCACGTCGTCGGCCCCCAGGCGCCGCGCGCTGCGGCAGCAGTCCATCGCCGTGTTGCCGCCGCCGAGCACGATGACACGCCTGCCCACGGCCGTGACGTGGCCGAAGTACACCGAGGCCAGCCAGTCGATGCCGAGATGGATCTTCGCGGCCGCCTCCTGGCGCCCCGGCACCTGCAGGTCGCGCCCGCGCGGCGCGCCGCAACCGACGAAGATGGCATCCCAGTCCTCGGCCATCAGCTTCTTCATGGAGTCGATGCGCTCGCCGCCGCGCAGCTCGACGCCGAGGTCGAGGATCCAGTCCACCTCCTCGTCGATCACCTCCTCGGGCAGCCGGAAACGCGGCACCTGCGTGCGCATGAACCCGCCGCCCTTCCTGTCGCCTTCGAACACGGTGACCGCGTAACCCTGCACCGCGAGGTCGCGCGCCACCGTCAGCGAAGCCGGCCCGGCACCGACACAGGCCACCTTCTTGCCGTTGCGCTGGCTGCGCGAAGGCGGCCGCGGCATCAGCGCGCGGATCTCGCCGCTCTTGAAGTCGGCGGCGACACGCTTCAGGCGGCAGATCGCGACCGGCTCTGGCTTGGCGAGGTTCTTCTCCTCGACGCGGCCGCGGCGGCAGGCCGGTTCACACGGCCGGTCGCAGGTGCGGCCCAGGATGCCGGGAAAGACGTTGCTCTCCCAGTTGACCATGTAGGCCTCGTCGTAGCGGCCCTGGGCGATGAGCCGGATGTATTCCGGCACGGGGGTGTGGGCGGGGCACGCCCATTGGCAATCGACGACCTTGTGGAAGTAGGCCGGCTGGGCCACGTCGGTGGGCTGCACGCGCTGTGTCTCCTTCGCGCCCCACCGCCGGAGGATGCGCACGGCCGGCGCAGCCGTGCACACGGGGCGGGCTCATGTCATCTCGGCAGCCCAGTCTAACGCGCGAGATCGCCAGTGGTTGTCGGGGGCCGCTCCAGCCCGCGAACTCGGTGGGTCATCGGCGCATGCCACCGCTGACCGATCCTTACGCGCCGGACCATTGGAAACAGGGGCGGCGGTCGGTTCGCGTGCGGCGCGCGCCCGTGCCTGCACTATGCTCGGCCGCGTCATGCACAGCCACGCCGCACCGGCGCAACCCACCGGCCGCGACGGCTCCCGCTCGGCCACCCCGCCCGCGAGAGCCGTGCCGCTGCCGGTCGCTGCGGCGGTCGCCTCGCTGGTGCTCGGCCTGCTCGTCTATCTGCTCGACCGGCCGGCCGGCTCCGCGGCATTGCTGCCCGCGCCATGGCACGCCGGGTCGCCGCTCGGCTTGTTCGGGGCGGCGGGGGCCTGGCTGCCGAGCCTGGTGCACGCATTTTCGTTCGCCATCCTCACCGCCTGGGCGCTGCCGCGCCGGCGCGGCATGGCCGCCGGCGCGTGCATCGGCTGGGCCGTCATCGACACGCTGGCCGAGCTCGCGCAGCTGCCGGCACTCGCCATGCCGCTTGCCGCGGCCCTGCTGGCCACCTTCGACCACTCGGCGCTGGCCGGCCAGGTCGGCCGCTACTTCACGCAGGGGTCCTTCGCGGCGGCCGACGTCGCCGCCAGCCTCGCGGGCGCGGCCCTCGCCTACCTCGCACTGCGCGCCGCGGGCGGGCCGGCAAGACCCTCCGCGCCCGATGCACCGGCCGCATCAACGTGCACCGACCGGCGCCACTGATCCCCGGAAACCGCCGCCACACCATGCAGACGACTCCATCCAACTCCAGGCCCGCGGGTGCGTTCGCCCGCTTCGGCGCCGCCAGCGCCCGCTGGCTCGCCGTCGCAGCCACCGTCACCGCCGGCCTGGCGAGCCTCGTCGGCTCCGGCGGCGGCGGGGGCGGCTCCAGCCCCGCAACGCTGAGCGTCGTCGGCACGAGCCCGACCAACGGCGCCACCAACGTCGCCGTCACCACGACCGTCTCGGCCACGTTCTCCGAGAACCTGGCCGCCAACCCGACCTTCACGCTCACCGATGGCTGCAGCACGGTCGCGGGCGCCGTCTCGCGAAATGGCAGCACGGCCTCCTTCACGCCAGCGGCGCCGCTAACCCCTTCCGCAACGTATACCGCCACCATCAGCGGTGGCAGCGGCGCCTCGGGCGGTACGCAAAGCGGCAGCAGCACGTGGAGCTTCACCACCGCTGCCGACCCGAACGCCCCGGTCGGTCCAGCGACGATCAGCGGCACGGTCGACTTCCAGTCGGTGCCCAACGACACGTCCAGCAACGGCGGCCGCCTGCTCTATGGCAGCACCACCAACAGACCCGTCCGCGGCGCCACCGTGCAGGTGGTGGCCGCCGGCAGCGGCAGCGTACTGGCCAGCGGCACGACGAGCGCAACCGGTACCTACTCGTTGACCATTCCTACGGTGCAGCCGGTGATCTTGCGCGTGCGCGCTGAGTTGCTGAAGGTGGGTGGCGTCGGCGGGAGCTGGGACTTCACCGTGCGCGACAACACGCAGGGCGACGCGCTGTACGTGCTGGAGTCAGCCGCCTGCAACTTGGTCGCAGGCATGAACACGCGGAACCTGCGCGCTCTGTCGGGCCAGGTCGGCGCGAGCACCACCTACACGGCCCCGCGCGTGGCCGGGCCGTTCGCCATCCTCGACGTCGTCTACGAGGCCAAGGAGAAGCTGCTCACCGCCTCGGCGAACGCCGCCTTCCCGCCGCTGCAGCTGATGTGGAGCGTGAACAACCGGCCGGCAAGCGGCGGTACCGGCCTTGCCGGCGGCTTCATCGGCACGTCGTTCTACCGCTTCGACAGCTCTCAGCCCGCCAGCTCGCAGCACCGCATCTACATCCTCGGCTTCGCCGACACCGACACCGACGAGTACGACCGCCCGGTCGTGGCGCACGAGTTCGGCCACTACTTCCAGAGCGCCTTCTCGCGCGACGACAGCATCGGCGGCCCGCACAGCGGCGGCGACCAGCTCGACATGCGAGTCGCCTTCTCCGAGGGCTGGGGCAACGCCTGGTCGGGCATGGCGCTGGCCACGCAGTACTACACCGACTCGGTCGGTGCGGGCCAGCAGTCCGGGTTCCGCCTCGACCTGGCGGCAAGCCCGGCAAGCAACCGCGGCTGGTACAGCGAAGCCTCTGTGCAGTACCTCATGTTCCAGTGGCACGCCAACGCCAACATCGGCTTCACGCCGATCTTCAACGTGCTGGCCGCCATGCCGCAAAGCCTGCTGACCGACGGCGCCGTGTCGTCGATCCACTCGTTCGCACACCGCCTGAAGGTGGCGGTGCCGGCCCAGGCGTCGGCGATCGACACGCTGCTCGCCGGCCAGTCGATCACGGTCGCCGACGCGATCGGATCGACCGAGGGCAACAACGCCGGCATCGCGCTTGCGCTGCCCGTGTACAAGGCGCACACGCTGAGCCCGGTGGCGCAGCAGCACTGCGTCACTGACGTGGCCGGCCCCGACGAACCCAACAAGCTGGCGGCGCGCGCCTTCATCCGCGTGCCGCTGGCCGCCGCCGGCACGCGCACGGTGAGCGTCACGTCGGTGACCGCCGGCTCGGATCCCGACTTCCTCGTCATCCGCCCGAACGGCGCCAAGTCGGTGTTCGACGGCAGCGGCCCGAACGAGAGCACCGGGCCACTGGCCAACGTCGGCGCCGGCACGCTGCTGATCGTCCTGCACGACTTCGAGCTGATCGAGGGCCAGAACGCCGCCACGGTCAACGGACAGCGCTGCTTCAACGTCACGGTTCAATGAGGCAATGAGGAACAGCACCATGCGCATTCGCCGATCGAGGTCCGCCGTCCGGGCGGGCGCCGCGGCCCTCGCCGTTGCCGGCGGGGCACTGCTCACCGGCCTGCCGGCCGACGCCGTGGCCTCGGCCGTCGCCACCGGCGCCGTGGCACCACGCGCCGCCGACGCCGCGCCGCCGGCCACGGCCACGGCCACGCCTGCCGCGCCCTCCGCCTCCGCCGCGCCGAAGTGGCAACGTGCCGCTGCCAAGCACGGCGGCTCCGGCGTCACGCTGCGCTACGCCGTGCCCGACAAGCTCGCCGTCGGTGAAACGGTCGCCGTGCGCCTGCAGTTCGGCGGCGTCACGGCCGCCGATGGCGCCGCGGTGGAGGTGATCGACGCCGCGACCCGCGCGCCGCTGCTGACGCTGCAACTGCAGAGCGGCGAGCAGCGCACGGCCGAGCTCTCCTACACCGGCCGCAGCGACGGCATGCAGTTCCTCACCGTCACCACGACGCAGGCCGGGCGCGTGACGGTGCAGCAGGTGCCGCTGCGCGTGGGCAGCGGCGAGCTCAAGCTGAAGGCCGAGGGGCAACGCCGCAGCACTGCCGGCGGCGAAGCGGTCATCTCGCTGCCGGCCTCGGCGCCGAAGTAGCCGGCGCCCCCCTCTCCCGCAAGCGGGAGAGGGAGCCTGTCCCTCAGCCGCTCACGCGCTTCGGCTTCGGGAACCCGTCGATCTTGTGCCCCTTGCGGGCACGCTTGCCCTCGTGCGCGCGCCACTGCGCCGCGCCGAGCACCTCGTCCTTCGGCTTGCCGCCACGCCCCTCGCCGGCCACGCGCAGCGTGTCGGCAAAGGTGGCCACCGAGACCAGCGGCACCTTCACATCCACGTCCATCAGCGTCAGCCCGCGCCCGCCGCCGCTTTGCAGCCGCAGCTCGTCCAGGCCGAAGACGAGCAGCCGCCCATCCATCGCCAGGCAGGCCACGCGCGCGTGGGCTGCGGCCACCGCCACCGGCGGCAGCACGTGCTCGCCCGCCTCCAGCGAGAGGAAGCTGCGGCCGCCGCGGTTGCGCCCGTGCAGGTCGCCGGCCTTCGCCAGCAGCCCGAAGCCGCCGGTGTTGGCCAGCAGCAGCAGGGTCTCGGCCGCGCCGGCGAAGTAGTGCACCGGCTGCGTGCCGGGCTCCAGGTCGATCAGCGTCGTGATCGGCTGCCCGTCGCCGCGCCCGCCGGGCAGCGACGCCGCGGCCACGCTGTACACGCGCCCGTTGCTGCCAAAGACGACCAGCGTGTCCACGCTGCGGCAGGCGAAGGTGCCGTACATCTCGTCGCCGGGCTTGAACTGCAGCGTGGCGGCATCGATCTCGTGCCCCTTCAGCGCGCGCACCCAGCCCTTGCGGCTGACGACCACCGTCACCGGCTCGTCGACGATGCGGATCTCGGCCACCGCCCGCTTCTCGGCCTGCACGAGCGTGCGCCGTTCGTCGCCGTGCTGCTTCGCGTCGGCCTCGATCTCCTTGGCCACCGTGCGCTTCAGCGCCGCCGGGCTGCCGAGGATGTCCTCGAGCTTGCCCTGCTCGCCGCGCAGGTCCTTCAGCTCCTGCTCGATCCTGATCGCCTCCAGCCGCGCCAGCTGCCGCAGCCGGATCTCGAGGATGTCCTCCGCCTGCCGCTCGCTGAGCTTGAAGCGCGCGATGAGCGCCGGCTTCGGCTCGTCGGCGTTGCGGATGATGCGGATGACTTCCTCGATCTTCAGCAGCACGAGCTGCCGGCCTTCGAGCACGTGGATGCGGTCGAGCACCTTCGAAAGGCGGTGCCGCGTGCGCCGCTCCACCGTCGCCAGGCGGAAGTCGAGCCACTCGCGCAGGATCTGGCGCAGCCCCTTCTGCACCGGCTTGCCGTCGCGCCCGACCATCGTCAGGTTCAGCGGCACGCTGCTCTCGAGGCTGGTGTGCGCGAGCAGCGTCGTGATCAGCTCGGCCTGCTCGATCGTGCGGCTCTTCGGCTCGAACACCAGGCGCACCGGCGCGTCCTTGCTGCTCTCGTCGCGCACCGCGTCGAGCACGGCAAGCACCGTCTGCTTCAGCTGCACCTGCTCCTGCTGCAGCGCCTTCTTGCCCGCCTTCACCTTCGGGTTGGTGAGCTCCTCGATCTCGGCCATCACCTTGGCCGTGCTGGTGCCCGGCGGCAGCTCGGTGACCACGAGCTGCCACTGGCCGCGGGCCAGGTCCTCGATGACCCAGCGCGCGCGCACCTTCAGGCTGCCGCGGCCGCCGGCGTAGGCCTCGCGGATCTCGGCCTCGGCGCTGATGATCTGGCCGCCGCCGGGGAAGTCGGGTGCGGGCAGCAGCTCGAAGAGCTCGTTGTCGCCGAGCTTGTCGTTCTTCAGCAGCGCCACGGCCGCGGCGGCCACCTCGCGCAGGTTGTGGCTCGGGATCTCGGTGGCCAGGCCCACGGCGATGCCGCTGGCGCCGTTGAGCAGCACGAACGGCAACCGCGCCGGCAGCACCGCGGGCTCCTCGGTGCTGCCGTCGTAGTTGGCGCGCCAGTCGACGGTGCCCTCGTCGATCTCGTCGAGCAGCAGCCGCGCGATCGGCGCCAGCCGCGCCTCGGTGTAGCGCATCGCCGCGGCGCCGTCGCCGTCGCGGCTGCCGAAGTTGCCCTGGCCGTCGATCAGCGGGTAGCGCTGGCTGAAGTCCTGCGCCATGCGCACCAGCGCGTCGTAGGCGGCGACGTCGCCGTGCGGGTGGAAGCGGCCGAGCACGTCGCCCACCACGCGGGCGCTCTTCACCGGCTTCGGGCCGCTGCCCGTGGCCCCGAACGCGAGGCCCATGCGGTGCATCGCGTACAGGATGCGCCGCTGCACCGGCTTGGCGCCGTCGCACACGTCGGGCAGCGCGCGGCCCTTCACCACCGAGAGGGCGTATTCGAGGTAGGCGCGCTGCGCGTAGTCGGCCAGCGGCAGCGTGTCGGCGGGGTCGGGAGGAGCGGGGTCGAAAAGATCAGCCATGGGTCAGCACGAACGGGCACCCGGCTTCGGCGCGCTGTGACAGCCGCGCCGCCGGGCGAAGGGCCGCGATTCTCGCGCAGGTACAGTGTCGCCCCGATGGCGACCCTGGCCCAGCTCGTGCGCATCCTGCCGTGGGCGGACTGGCTGGCGCTCGTGGTGCTGTTCGGCGGCTGGACGGCCTACGCGCGCTTCGCCAGGCAGCGCTCGACCGTGCGGCCTTCGGTGCTCGACGCCACCAACCGCGAGCGCCGGCGCTGGATGCGCGAGGCCACCGTGCGCGACAACCGCGTGCTCGACGGCATCGTCGTGCAGAACCTGTCGTCGCCGCCGTCGTTCTTCGCCTCCACCACCATCCTCATCATCGGCGCCCTGCTGGCCACGCTGTTCGCCAGCGACAAGGCGAGCGAGTTCGTGCGCGAGGTGCCGTTCGCGGCGCGCACGTCGGTGCTGGTGTTCGACCTCAAGCTCGTCGTGCTGACGGCGATCTTCGTCTTCGCCTTCTTCCGCTTCACGTGGAGCGTGCGCCAGTACAGCTTCGGCGTCATCCTCGTCGCGGCGCTGCCGCCGCGCGACCAGTTCGTGCACGACGACGCGGCGCGCGAGGCTTTCGCCGAACGCGCCGGCCGCATCGTCGGCATGGCCGCCGAGTCGCTGAACGACGGCATCCGCGCGTACTACATGTCGTTCGCCGCCGCGGCGTGGTTCATCTCGCCGTGGGCCTGCATGCTGGCGACGACCGGCGTCATCTGGGTGCTGTACCGGCGCGAGTTCCACAGCGACGTGCTGCGCCTGCTGCTCGACGGCGAGCGCAGCGCCGCGGCGCCCGCCCCTCAGCCAGCCGCGGCGAGCCCGCCGCCGTCCTCGCCGCCGTCCGCGCCGACGTAGCGGGCGCGCGGCCGCAG